>NZ_JBEGGO010000003.1:0-489533 GCF_052112345.1 Pseudomonas sp. SAS7
GTAATCGAGGATGATCTGCCCACCGCTGCGGATATCCCCATGGCAATTTTTCCGGCAAAGGCTCAATCGGTCAGGCTTGCCATTTCCTTGTAGGAGCAGCCTTGTGCTGCGAAGAGGCCGGCAAGGCAAAAAATCATCTTCGCCAGTTATGGCCTCTTCGCAGCACAAGGCTGCTCCTACAGGTACTTTGCATGGCTTGAAATCAGGTAATCGAGGATGATCTGCTCACCGGTGCGGGTATCCCCCATGGCAATTTTGCCGGATTGGCCGCAGAGCGGCCCCAGATGCCTCAGTCCCGAACCTGGTCCTTGACCCAGTCCAGCATCCCACCCGGCACGATCAGTTCATGCCGCGCCCGCGAACAGGCGGTATACAGCCCCGCCAGCATCCGCGCCCGCTCATTGCGGTTACCCGCCACCTGCGGCGGCACCATCAGCTCCGGCGACACCATCACCCGGGCGAATTCCATGTTTTTCACATCCCGTACCCGCCCCAGGAACAACTTGGGCGCCTTGTCCCAGCGGTAACGGCTCTTGGCCTTGGCAAAATGCTCCGGCGTATAGCCTTTGCGCAGCATGTTGGCCACGGCAATGAATGCCTTGTCATCCCCCTTGTCCTGCTCCAGGGCCTGCCAGCTGGCATATCGGAACAACATCGGGTGACGCGGTCGAGTGCCAAAGCGGTACAGCTCCATGCAGTCCTCGACGAACAGTTCGAAGTCCTTGCGCGCGCTTTTCAGCAATACGAACGGCACACTTTGGTGCGTCAGGCGCTGGAACCAGCCAAACAGCCCCCATTCGTCATCGACGATCAGCGCTGTAGGCTGTTCCGGCACCGTCACCGTATCGAAGAAACTGACCCGGGTGTAATGCTCGGCGCTGCCACTGAAGGCCGCCTGGATCGACGCCGGGTGCGCCTGGATCAGCGGGTTGAGCACATTGTCCAACGCCGGCCCGGCACGCAGCGAATGGTCGATGCAGCGCTGACGGATAAAGCTGCCATGGTGCGGGCTGAGGCCGTTGAGGTTCTGCAATTCGTCGCCCAGGGCAATGATCGACTGCGGGCTGCGATCCAGCACGTCAAGCATCGGTGCCGACAGCTCGTGGGCCTCGTCGACGATCACGTGGGTGTAGCGGCTATCGATCACATGACCGGTCAACGACAGCAGCTTGACCCGGTGGTAGTCGCGTACCGGCAACTGGACTTCCCGTGCGGACGGGCGAATCAGCTCTTGCCAATACAGGCGGGCCTTTTCCAGCAGTACTTCCTGATCCAGCGGCGAAGTACCCGGCCCGGCCCAGGGCAAATGGTGCAGCTGAAGCTGGGTGTCGGCACTGTGGCAGAAGGTGCGCACGGCGCGGATGCACAAGGCAACCACATCGCGCGCAGCGAGCGGGCCGATGTCAGGGATGGCCAGCCAGCGTACAACCTGCTCGTTCTGCGGGCGCCATGACAGTTTGGTGCGATACGGGTCGCGCAGACGCCAGCCGTTGCTGGTGAGGTCGCGGTTGAGCAGCTCGTCAGCCAACTGACCGAAGGTCAGCGCGGTGTAGGCGGCAGCGTCCTTTACCCGCGCCTGCAAGGCGCGCAACTGGCCTTCGGTCAAAGCCAGAAGCAACGTGCGCTGTGGCTCCAGCAGGCGGGCGAACTGGTGAATCAGGAAGGTCTTGCCAGTGCCAGCAAATCCCTGCACCGCCACTGACTCGTCGATACCACTGAGAAACTCGCGCAGCAGGCGATTCTGCTGGTCGCTGAGCATCAGGTCGCTGGCCAGCGACGGTAGGTACACCGGATGCAGCGGTGTGGCCCGTTGGCGGTAGGTGTCGGCGAACTGGAAATTCCACTGGCCTTCGGTATCCAGCAGTTCGTCGACGGTGTACTTCACTTCGGCAGACAGCAGGGCGATGCCGTTTTCGCCCAACATGCCCAGGCCCATGGCAAAGGCTTCGCGATCAAAGTGTTGCGTTACCTGGCTTTGGAAGCGCCCGGGTGCTGCGCTTTCGACTTCGTTGGCGATGCGCACGATTTCGGCGAAACGGCGCTCTTGGGCGTCGGCCGAGGCGGTGGCGGGCTGGCGCGGCAGGTTTTGCACGAACAACACTGCGGCGGCTTCGAGGACGCTGGCAGTGGTGAAAAAGTCGGTGTTGGGTTCGCTGGCGAGGCGGTCGGCCTGGTCGCTGGGCAAAGGCAGGTAGAACATCGGCACCTCGGGTTGGATCAGGGCGGCACGATAGCAACTTTCGGCGTGAGATGCTGAGTTCAGTGCTGGCTGGGCCGGCCTCTTCGCGGGCGTGCCGGCTCCCACAGGATCGCCTGAGGTCCCTGTGGGAGCCGGCAAGCCCGCGAAGAGGCCAGCAGCTATTTCGCTACCTTAGCCCCTGCTCCGCTTCAAGGTCTCGCTCGGAAACTCCTTGAATAACTGACGGTAAGTCTCTGAAAACCTTCCCAAATGCCAGAAGGACCAGCGCATCGCGACCTCGGCCACGGTCGCCCTGCGATCGCGTAACAAATCGCGCCGGGCGCCGTTCAGTCGGCGCAAGCGCAGCCATTGCGCTGGCGGCATGCCGGTAAATGCCTTGAACGCCTGCTGCAACTGGCGCAGCGAAACCCCGGCAACATCTGCCAGCTCCATCAGGTTCAACGTCTCCTCTGGGCAGTCAGCCGCCCACTCGCTGACACGGCGCATGATCGCCCGTTCTTCGTCGCGCCGCCCCAAGGCTACGCCCTGCAGGCGCTGGCTGGCGTTATCGAGGATGAACAGGCAATCCTCCAGCAGTTGCTCCGCCAGGGCCTGCCCCTGCAATGGGCAATCGGCCTGCCCCAGGCGTGTCAGCGTGGCACTCAGCCAACTGCCAAACAATGCGTTCTGCCCACTGCCCAGCGGCACCATGAACAACCCTTCGAGGCGTTGCGGGTCCAGCCCATGGCGGGCCAGGAAGGCCTGGTCGAACACCACTGCCACTTCCTGGTAGTTCTCCGGGGTGATCCAGATGTTGCGGCTTTGCTCGTTCAGCAGGTACAGGCTGTTTTCGCTGCGGTCGAAGCAGAACGCCAGTGAACCGCTCGGCGCACGGAAAAACTGCTCTACGCGGGTGTTCAACCGCTCCTCGTACACCTCCACGCCATCCATCCCCAACCAGCGCAGCTCACCGCTGAAATGCCCCGGCGACATCTGCCGGTACTGCTGCTGCCAGCCGGGGGTAGCGCGCACTTGCTCGGAGACGTCGGTGGTATGGAAGGCCTGGACTTGCAGCGCATTGGGCGTTGTCACGCGAGATCCTAGTTGCACTCTTTTGGTGCATTGCTTGCCGAAGAAAATGGATAGATCGGCCCCGGGGGCTGCGACCAAGATAGTCTCCAGTGCGTCACCTGGGAAGTGCAACACCTTGCAAGCCACGTTGCTCCCACACTAAAACCCAACCAAGAGGTCTGTATGAACGCCCCCTTCGATCAGCTGTACACCTGGCTGAAAGAACACCGCATCACCGAAGTCGAATGCGTGATCAGCGACCTGACCGGCATTGCCCGCGGCAAGATCGCGCCCACCGCCAAGTTCCTCCACGAGCGTGGCATGCGCCTGCCCGAAAGCGTGCTGCTGCAGACGGTCACCGGCGACTACGTTGACGATGACATCTACTACAACCTGCTCGATGCCGCCGACATCGACATGGTCTGCCGCCCCGACCCCTCCGCTGTGTACCAGATCCCGTGGGCGATCGAGCCAACGGCGATCGTGATCCACGACACCTTTGACAAGCAAGGCAACCCCATCGAGCTGTCGCCGCGCAACGTGCTGAAGAAAGTGCTCAAGCTCTACGCCGACAAGGGCTGGCAGCCGATCGTCGCGCCCGAGATGGAGTTCTACCTCACCAAGCGCTGTGAAGACCCGGACTTGCCATTGCAGGTGCCGCTGGGGCGTTCTGGCCGTGCCGAAAGCGGCCGCCAGTCGTTCTCGATCGATGCCGCCAACGAATTCGACCCGCTGTTCGAGGATGTCTACGACTGGTGCGAGATCCAGGGCCTGGACCTGGACACGCTGATCCACGAAGACGGCCCGGCGCAGATGGAGATCAACTTCCGCCACGGCGACGCGCTGGACCTGGCCGACCAGATCACCGTTTTCAAGCGCACCATGCGCGAAGCTGCGCTCAAGCACAACGTGGCCGCCACCTTCATGGCCAAGCCGATCACCGACGAGCCGGGCAGTGCCATGCACTTGCACCAGAGCGTGGTCGACATCGCCACCGGCAAGCCAATCTTCGCCAATGAAGACGGCAGCATGAGCCAGCTGTTCCTGCACCACATCGGCGGTTTGCAGAAGTACATCCCCAAGCTGCTGCCGATGTTCGCGCCCAACGTCAACTCGTTCCGCCGCTTCCTGCCAGATACCTCGGCACCGGTGAACGTCGAGTGGGGTGAAGAAAACCGCACCGCCGGGCTGCGCGTGCCCACCTCCAGCCCAGAGGCAATGCGGGTGGAAAACCGCCTGCCGGGCGCTGACGCCAACCCCTACCTGGCCATCGCTGCCAGCCTGCTGTGCGGCTACCTGGGCATGGTCGAGCAGCTTGACCCCAGTGCACCCGTACAAGGCCGTGCCTACGAGCGGCGCAACCTGCGCCTGCCGATCACCATCGAAGACGCCCTGCAGCACATGGAAGACTGCGAGACCGTGCAGCAGTACTTGGGCAAGCAATTCGTCCAGGGCTATGTGGCGGTCAAGCGTGCTGAGCACGAGAACTACAAACGGGTCATCAGCTCCTGGGAGCGTGAGTTCCTGATGATGAGCGTCTGACCCACCCCGGGGCGCCTTGCGCCCCAGTACACCGAACTCGAAGAACAAAACCAACGAGGTGTCCCCATGCGTCATCTGCAAGCCCTGATCCCCGCTGCGTTCACCCTGCTGTTCGCCACCACCACCCAGGCCACCCCCTCGGTCAGTGTGTACAACTGGACCGACTACATCGGTGACACCACCCTGGCCGACTTCCAGGCCAGCAGCGGGATCAAGGTGGTCTATGACGTGTTCGACTCCAACGAAACCCTGGAAGGCAAGCTGCTGGCCGGGCGCACCGGCTATGACGTGGTGGTCCCGTCCAACCACTTCCTCGCCCGCCAGGCCCAGGCCGGCGCCTTCCTGCCGCTGGACCGCAGCAAGCTGCCGAACTGGCAACACCTGGACCCCAAGCTGCTCAAGCAGCTTGAACAGAACGACCCCGGCAACCAGTACGCGGTGCCCTACCTGTGGGGTACCAACGGCATCGGCTACAACGTCGACAAGGTCAAGGCGGCACTGGGCGTCGACCATATCGACTCGTGGGCGGTGCTGTTCGAGCCCGAAAACCTGAAAAAGCTCAAGCAGTGCGGCGTGGCCTTCATGGACTCGCCCGACGAATTGTTCCCGGCAATACTCAACTACCTGGGCATGGACCCGCGCAGCGAAAAGCCGGCGGACTACGCCAAGGCTGAAGCACGCCTGCTCGAATTGCGCCCCTACATCACGTACTTCCATTCATCCAAATACGTGTCCGACCTGGCCAATGGCGACGTCTGCGTGGCCTTCGGCTATTCCGGTGACGTGTTCCAGGCCGCCAACCGCGCTGTTGAAGCAAAGAACGGCGTAAAAGTCGCCTACAGCATTCCCAAGGAAGGCAGCAACCTGTGGTTCGACCTGCTGGCCATCCCCAAGGACGCCAGCAACCCCGACCAGGCCCTGGCCTTCATCAATTACCTGCTCGACCCGAAAGTGATCGCCAAAGTCAGTGCCACGGTCGGCTATGCCAACGCCAACCCGGACGCCAAGGCCTATATGGATGCATCGCTGGTGCACAACCCCGAGATCTACCCACCCCAGGACGTGCTGGACAAGCTGTACATCTCCAGCACCCCGAGCCCGAAGATCATGCGCGTCATGACCCGCTCCTGGAGCAAGATCAAGTCCAACCGCTGAGCCGAGAACGCCCATGTCATTCGATTCCCAACACACTGCCTCGTACTACGCTGCCACGGCACGCAACGCGGCGCCCTACCCCAGCCTGGACAGCGAACTGACGGCCGATGTGTGCGTGGTCGGCGGCGGGCTGACCGGCGTCAACACCGCCCTGGAACTGGCTGAACGCGGCTTGTCGGTGGTGCTGCTGGAAGGCCGCCGCATCGGCTGGGGCGCCAGCGGGCGCAATGGCGGCCAGCTGATTCGCGGTATTGGCCATGACGTCAGCGGCTTTACCCGGCATGTCGGTCAGGACGGCGTGCGCTACCTGAAGCAGGCCGGCATCGATTCGGTGGCGCTGGTGGCCAGCCGCATTGCCCAGTACGGCATTGCCTGCGACCTGCGCTGGGGTTTCTGCGAACTGGCCAACACAACCGAGCAGTACGCCGCGTTCAAGGACGAGCAGGATGACCTGGCAACGCTTGGCTATCGCCCTGAAACCCGCCTTGTAGGCCCTGGGCAGTTGCATGAAATCGTCGCCAGCGACCAGTACGCCGGCGGCCTGGTTGACATGGGCTCGGGCCACCTGCACCCACTGGACCTGGTCCAGGGCGAAGCTCGTGCCGCGCATAGCCTGGGCGTGCGCATCTTCGAACAAAGCCCCGTACTGCGAATCGAGCACGGCCCCCGCGTTACCCTGCACACGGCCCGTGGCAAGGTGCGGGCAGACAGCCTGGTGCTGGGCTGCAATGCCCACCTCGATGAGCTGGAACCGCGTCTGAGCGGCAAGGTGCTACCGGCCGGCAGTTACGTAGTCGCCACCGAATCCTTGCCCGAAGCACTGGCTGCTACCCTGATCCCGCAGAACATGGCGCTGTGCGACCAGAAGGTCGGCCTGGACTATTACCGCCTCACCGCAGACCGCCGCCTGCTGTTCGGCGGTGCCTGCCACTACTCCGGCCGCGACCCCAAGGACATCGCCGCCTACATGCGGCCCAAGGTGCTGAAGGTATTCCCGCAGCTGGCCAACGTGCGCATCGACTACCAGTGGGGCGGCATGATCGGCATCACCGCCAACCGCTTCCCCCAGGTCGGGCGCCTGAGCCAGCACCCAAACGTTTACTACGCCCAGGGCTATTCCGGGCACGGGCTGAACGTGACGCACTGGACGGCGAAACTGCTGGCCGAAAGCATCGCCCTGGGCCACAGCCAAGGCCTGGACGTTTTCAGCGCCGTGCCCCACCTGACGTTCCCTGGCGGCAAGGCCCTGCGTTCGCCGCTACTGGCAATGGGCATGCTGTGGTACCGGTTGCGCGAAGCGCTGGGTTGAGTTCACCGCAAACCACGCGGCGCCCGGGAGATCGGGCGCCGCCACTTTTTGCCATTTCCAGAGGGGATTGAACTCGCCCACTGGCCAACTGCGGCGCAGCTGCTAGCGTTGTTCAGGCCGACCTCTCATGGATACGCCTTCATCATGAAATCACTGCCTCGCATTACCCTGTTGTGCGCCGCACTGCTTGCCGTGGGCGCCTGCTCCAGCAATCGCGTGGACCCCAAGGATTATTCCGGCTTCCTCAAGGATTACAGCCGGTTGCAAGAGGCCAAGAGCCCGTCCGGTGCCCCGGTGATGCGCTGGATCGACCCCAAGGTCAACATCAACCAGTACAGCCAGGTGTTCATCGAGCCTAGCCAGTTCTACCCCAAACCGCAGCCCACCCCGGTCATCTCCGCGCAGACACTGGGGGAAATCACCCGCTACTTCAACGAAGCGCTGCGGCGTGAAATCGGTGGTGTCATGCCGCTGGCCAACGGGCCTGGACCGGGCGTGATCGTGGTGCGGCCGGCGATCACGGCAGTGTCTACCAGCAACGAGGGCCTCAGACCCTATGAGGTGATCCCCATCGCGCTGATCGCCGCAGGCGTGAACACCGCCACGGGCGGCCGTGACCAGGACGTGGATGTCGGCGTGGAGGCGGCGTTTCTGGACGGTGCCAGCCAGAAAGTGCTGGCCCAGGTGGTACGCAAAGGCGCGGGTCAGGAGCTGGAGAACGATACCCAGAAGCTGACCTTGAATGACGTCAAGCCGGTGCTCGATGGCTGGGCCAAGGACATGCGGGCGAGCTTCATTGAAGCCAAGCAGAAAGCCCGCTAAGGGGCCGCTCCCACAAAAGACCGCATTGCCCGATGCGGTTTTTTAGCACTCGACAAAAGCAACTGCCAAGCCGCCGCGCGAGGTCTCTTTGTAGTTGGCATGCATGTCTGCCCCGGTATCACGCATGGTGCGGATCACCCGGTCGAGCGAAATGAAGTGCTCGCCATCGCCACGCAACGCCATCTGCACAGCGTTGATCGCCTTGACCGCAGCAATCGCATTGCGCTCGATACACGGCACCTGCACCAGGCCGCCAACCGGGTCGCACGTCAGCCCCAGGTTGTGTTCCAGGGCAATTTCGGCCGCGTTCTCCAACTGCGGCGGTGTGGCACTCAACACCTGTGCAAGGCCAGCAGCAGCCATGGAACACGCCGAGCCCACCTCGCCTTGACAACCGACCTCAGCACCCGAAATAGACGCGTTCTTCTTGCACAGGATACCGACGGCCGCTGCGGCCAGCAGGAAGTCCACCACATCGGCATCGCAGGCGACCGGGTTGAACTTCATGTAATAGTGCAACACCGCCGGGATGATACCGGCCGCGCCGTTGGTGGGCGCAGTGACCATGCGCCCGCCGGCGGCATTCTCTTCATTCACCGCCAGGGCGAACAGGTTGACCCATTCCATGGCGCTGAGCGTCGAACCAATCACATTGGGCTTGCCCAGTTCCTGCAGGCTACGGTGCAGCCGTGCAGCGCGGCGCTTGACGTTCAGCCCGCCAGGCAGGATGCCTTCGTTGCGCAGCCCATTGTCAACGCACTCGCGCATCGCCGCCCAGATGCGCAGCAGGCCTTCACGTATTTCCGCTTCCGGGCGCCAGGCTTGTTCGTTGGCCATCATCAGCTGCGCCACGCTCAAGCTGTGTGCTTTGCACAAGGCCAGCAACTGGGCAGCACTGTCGAACTCATAAGGCAGCACAACGTCATTGGCTTTGGCTGCGGGGGCATCAATTTCGGCTTGCTCGACGATAAAGCCGCCGCCAACCGAATAATAGGTCTGCAACAGCAGGCTGCTCTCCCCGTCCATTGCTTCCAGGCTCATGGCATTGGGGTGGTAAGGCAGGCTCTCATCGAGCAGCAACATGTCACGGCCATACTCGAAAGCCAGAGGGTGGCTGCCATCCAGCATCAGGCAATGCTCCTGCAACACCTGGCCAACGCGCGAGTCAATGGTGGCCGGGTCGATGCGGTCTGGCCACTGGCCCATCAGCCCCAGCAGGCAGGCGTGATCGGTAGCGTGGCCAACCCCGGTGGCCGACAGCGAGCCATACAACCGCACTTCGACGCGCGTTACCTGCGCCAGCAGGCCCTGCTCACGCAGGGCCTGGGCAAACGTCGCCGCTGCCCGCATGGGGCCGACGGTGTGGGAACTGGACGGGCCGATGCCGATTTTGAAAAGGTCGAAAACACTGATAGCCATGCTAATGCCTGACCGTGCCCTGATATGAATCCACAGCACGGTTATCTGATGAAATTGAGCGGTAGTGCGATTTTGCGCGATACTGACGCGCTGGCTCATGGATGACCAACGAAACTTTCTAAGCAAGCCTTTAGTGGTACTAAACAATGCGACGACAACTCAATGGCCAGGTGTTTGTCTGGCTGCATGTATTCGCCTGTGCAGCCCGACACCTGTCCTTTACCCGCTGCGCCGAAGAGCTGCACATCACCCCCGGCGCGGTTAGCCAGCAAATGCGCCAGCTGGAGGAGCGCCTGGGTTACCGGCTGTTTCTGCGCCGGGCGCGTGGCGTGGAGCTGAGTGCCGAAGGGCAACGCCTGGCGCAGACGGTGGCCGAGGCCTACGGCAGTATCGAGGCTGAACTGCTGCGCCTGGACGCCGGTGAGATACGTGGCACCTTGCGCGTGCGCTCGATCCCGTCGTTCCTGGCCAAATGGCTAACCCCACGCCTGCCGCGCTTTCAGCAGCGTTACCCGGACATCGAACTGCGCCTGGTGGCCGAAGACAGCGCCCAGGCATTGACCCCAGGCGACTTCGACCTGGCTATCGACCTGAACGATGGCAGCTACCCTGGCATGCTCTCGACACCCCTGCTGGACGAACAGATCTTCCCGGTGTGCTCACCCACCCTGCTGCGCGGGCGCCCGCCACTGCATGGGCCGGCAGACCTGGTGCACTACCCGCTGCTGCATGACATCACTGCCTGGCGTGGCAGTTCGGAGTATGCGGAGTGGGAGTTCTACCTGGAGGGGATTGGCGCCGCCGGCCTGAATGTGCGGCGTGGCCATACCTTCAACCGCAACCACCTGACCATCGAGGCGGCAATTGCCGGTATTGGTGTAGCGATCGCCCGGCGGACACTGCTGAATGACGAACTGGAGCGCGGCGCGCTGATCGTGCCGTTTGGCGTGCCGATCGCCAACCACAAACGCTACGTGGTGCATTACCCCCCAGGCGGGTTGAACCAGCCGGGCGCGCGGGCGGTGCATGACTGGCTGGTGGAGGAAGCACGGGGGTTCAGGGAATTGCATCCACTGAACAAGGTGTAGGAGCGGCCTTGTGTCGCGATGGGACGAGAAGCGGCCCCAGATTCTTGCGTCCACGCAGCAATTGCCAGGGCCGCTTTCGCGCCCCATCCGACCGGTCCGGCGCCCCGGCAAGGCCGCTCCTACAGGGGTCTTGCGCGCCTTCGATGATTAGTATGCCTGCTTCCCGGTAAACGCATTGAGGGTGCGCACCAGAATCACGAAGTCCAGCCACAGCGACCAGTTGTTGATGTACTCGATGTCCGAATCCACCCGCTGGATCATCTGCTCGATGTCCTTGGTCTCCCCCCTGAAGCCGCGCACTTGCGCCAGGCCAGTCATGCCCGGCTTGATGTTGTGGCGGGCAAAGTAATCGACGATGTCCTGGGAATATAATGTGTCATGTTGCAACGCATGTGGCCGTGGCCCAACCAGCGACATCTCCCCGGTCAGCACATTGAATAACTGCGGCAGTTCATCGAGGCTGGTGCGGCGGATGAAGGCACCAATTTTGGTCAATCGCGGGTCATTCTTCTGCGCCTGTTTGACCACGCCATTGTCCGGCTGATGAACATGCATGCTTCTGAACTTCCAGATACGGAATGACTCGCCGGTCCAGCCCGTACGTTCCTGGCGGAAGAACACGGGCCCGCGGCTGGTGAATTTGATAGCCAGTGCAACGCCAATCAACACAGGCGACGCACACAGCAGTATCAATGCCGCCAGCACCCGGTCTTCGATATTCTTCAGAAACAAACTCATGCCCGTCAGCGGTGTTTCAGACAAAGTCAGCACCGGAATACCGGCAATTTCCCGCACGCTGTGATTGATCAGGCGCAACGAGAAGATATCCGGCACCCAGTTCACGGCAATGCACTTGTCGAGCAACTTGAAGTACACGTCGTTGATAACCTCGGAGCCCCCCAGCGGTGTCACCAGGTACACGGTGCGAATGCCATACTGGGCAACGATTTCATCCAGATCTGCAATGTGGCCGAGCACGGGCAGGCGCTGCTTGCCCTCGGCACCTTCGTACGCCTGCTCGCCAGCCTTGTCGGTCAGCACACACCCCAGAACCCGTTCGCCAAACCAGGGGTTGTTGCTGATTTTCTGATAAAGGAAATTGGCCAGGTCGCCGTTGCCGATAATCAGGGCATTGTCCAGCCGCGCATGGGCGGTAAACCTTTTTTGCAGTTCACGAACCGCAAAGTGCAAGAACAACTGGGCAATGTAACCAATGATGAACAACTGCACGACCAACAACCGTGAGTAGGTTTCACTCTGTTTGGTGAGAAAGGCCATGACCACAAGAAAACAGAATGTTGCAGACCACGCCTTGAACAGGCGGAAGGCCTTAATCGAAAGACCGACGTTAGTGCGGTAGATTGCATAATGATCGTAGATGACGGCCAGTGCGCCGATCAGCAACAGCAACATGATTACATAATCGGAGGTAATGTAACCAAACTGGTCATAGATGAGATACCAGGCAATACCGGTTACTGCAATACCATCGAGCCCCGCCTGAATGGCGTTACTTACGCTGCTTCTTCTCTGGAGTAAGGAACGACTGCTTCTGGGTTCGAAAACCATTTCAGACCTCATCTATTTGAGCGTAGCAAGTGCCGTCCATCAAACATCAAGTCTTGAATACAGCTTATTCAACGCCAGTGAAGCAGGATCGTGCAGCCCCCAAGCCACTGCTTTCACTGTAGCAGCCACCCGCCATCAGCGCGGATTTTGGCCGATTCATACGGTGCCCCTGGCCGAATCGGCTGCCTTGCGGCACAGCAGGGTGCGCAGCAAGAACAATGGATTGCCTACCACATAACGCATGAACAAACGTTTCGGCTCACGCAACAGGCGGTAGGCCCACTCGCCACCCACATGCCGTAACCACTGCGGGGCCCGGCTGACCTTGCCACCGAGGAAATCCAGAATCGCCCCGCCGCACACGATCAGGCACGGCCCGCCAACGGCTGCCAACCTGGCCGCCACCGCTTCCTGCTTGGGCATGCCCATCCCCAGCACGATCAGTTCCGGTTGCTGTTCCTTGGCCAACTGCAGGTAGGTGTCGATGCTGGCAAAGCCATCGTGGACCGATACCGGCACCACGCCAAACAAGGCTTCGCTGCGCTGCACCGCCTGATTCAGGTACGGTTGTTGCGTGCCCCAGAACGCAACCCGCCGCCCGCGGTATGCCTCCATGAGGCTGGGTATGAAGTCGGTGCCGTTCATGTTGAGCCCAGGCTCCAGCCCCAACCGGCGATAAAGGATCGCCATGCCAGAGCCGTCGCGCAGCAGCACATCGGCCGCCGACAACGCCTGACAATACTCACCGTCGTGCACCACCAGGTTCATTGCATGGGCATTGACGAACCCCAGCACCGTTGCAGACTCCGGGGCGGCAAGCCTGTCGAGCAGGCGCTGCGCCGCGGAGCTGTCAGACACCACCTCAAGCGTGTCGATAATGCGCTTCCAGCGCTTCTGCCATTGCCACTGAGCCATCAGTCATCATCCCGTTTGGAGCGCACCCATTCGACCTGGCGCTTGATCAGGAACCCCAAATACAGGGGGATCTTCCTTGCGGCGTAAAAAGGCGCATACAACAGCACGGAAAACGGGATCAGCTCTCGGCAGAAGCGCGCCCACGCCAGCACCACGGCAAGGCCGAGCATGGCCAGCGCCACAAGTGCGATCCACGCCGGCGCAGCATGGCCTGACAGCAGGTACACCAGCCAGGTCACGAGGTTGAGCCCAAGCAAGGCCAGCACCAGCAACGCCAGGGGTGGCACCAACAGGTCCAGGGTCATGGCCAGCAGGTTGCCGTTACGCTGGCGGATGGCGGACAGCGCACGCTTGGGCGCATCGGCCAGCATCAAGCCCAGGTGGCCATGCTCCCAGCGGGTGCGCTGGCTGTTCATGCCTTGCTGGCTGGCAGGAAACTGACTGGTGACCAATGCCTCGGGGCAAAACACCGGCGGTTTGCCCTGCTGGCACAGGTCCAGGCCCAGCTTTACATCCTCCACCAAGTGCCCATTGGCCAAGTTGATAAGGGCCAGGTCGTGCCAACCGAATGCCATGCCTGCCCCCATCAATTGGCACGGTAGCCCCAGCCGGGCCCAGCCACGCGGCCGCACCAGGTTCTTGACTCGCCAGGCAAACTCGGCCACCTGTACCTTCAGCCCGCTACCGGCGGGCGCGCGCATCAGGTACAGCGCCTGCACCGGGCGTTGGGCCTGGTGATAACGACGCGCCAGGCAGTCAATCGCCCCCTCGGCTACCTGGCAGTCGGCATCCACCACAATCACCACCTCGGGCGGCTGCAGGGCCAGGTGACGTACGCCGAAGTCCAGGGCATAGCCTTTGCCACGCAGCACCGCATCAAAGCGCTCCACCACCTCGGCGCCGGCCTCGCGGGCCAGCCGCGCCGTGTCGTCAGTGCAGTTGTCGGCCACCACCAGCAAGCGGTCGCCGGGCAGCAACTGCGGGGTTACGCTCGCCAGCGTTGCACGAATGATCGCAGCCTCATCATGGGCCGGTACCAGCACTGCCACCCGCGGGCGCACGCTGACGCCCAAGGGCCGCGTGCGCGGCGGCAGGCAAGCCAGCAGCATCTGCAAGAAAAACACAGACACAGGCACAAGGGCGATGACCGCCAGCAGGCCCAGTAACCAACTCAATACACTCATCATGCGGATGCCTTGAAGTAGCCGGCCAGCTTGGCCGCCTCGGTGTCGATATCATGCCGTTGCAGCACGCGCTGGTAAGCCGCCTCGCCCATGCGCTGCAGCACTTCGGCGGGTTGCGCAAGGCATTCGGCCATGGCCTGGGCCAGTTCGTCCACGGCGCCAGCGGGGAACAGCCAGCCGTTCTCGCCCGGGCGTACCAGCTCCGGGATACCGGCCACATAGGTGGTCAGTACCGGCCGGCGCAAGGCCATGGCCTCCATGATCACCACCGGCAGGCCCTCGGCGAAGCTGGGCAATACCAGCGCGCGCGCGGCAAGGATTTCCTCGCGCACCTGTGCGCTGCTTATCCAGCCGGTGATGCGTACGTGCTGCTGCAAGCCGTGGCGGGTAATCAGCGCCTTGATCTGCTCGCGCATCTCACCATCACCTGCCAGCACCAGTTCGAAGGGGATCGACTGTGCCGCAAGCTGACGCGCCGCCTCGAGCAACAACAACTGGCCTTTCTGCTCACAAAGCCGGCCGACGCACACCAGCCTTGGCACCGCCGGCACGTTGACCGACCCCACCTCATGGAAACCTCGCTCAAGGCCGCAATGCACCACTTTCACCTTGGGCCAGTGCTCGTGCGCCACCCAGCGAAACAGCTGACTCCGCCCGTAGGAACTTACCGCTGCGACGAAGGCAGCACGCCGCACCTTCTCTCCCATGTGCAAGAACTGCGGCTTGTCGAATTCTTCAGGCCCATGCACGGTAAAGCTGTAGGTCGGCCCGCCCAGCAGGTTGGCCAGCATCACCACCTCGGTAGAGTTGGTGCCAAAATGGGCATGTACGTGTCTGGCCTCGCCGGCCTGCAGCCATTGCAGCACCTGGCAGGCCTCGGCCAGGTAGACCAGGTGGTAGGGCCACGCGCGGTCGGCGCGCAGGCCAAGGCGCATGGCCACCCGCAAGGCCTGGAAAAAGCGCCGCGGTTGCGCACCCAGCACCTGCAACGTTGGCGTCAGCAACCCCTTGATGCCGCCTTGCAACACATACCGGGTCCTGGCCCGTTCGCTCGTGTCCTCGGCGTCCTGCAACTCGGCGTCCCACCCCCGCAGGGCAATGCGTTGTACCTCTACGCCTTGGCGCTCCAGCGCCAGTATTTCGCGGCGGATGAAACTGTGGCTGACCTTCGGGTACTGATTGATGAAGTAAGCGATGCGCATACGAATCCAGATCCAAACCCGCTTGATGACCCACCTCCCCTGGCAACCTTCACTTCAGGCTGTCGACTATGGGCGGTCTGTCCACTGCCGATGCACTCGCAACAAATGCATCCCCCTGTTTTCCTTGTAGTCCAAGGTTGTGACCGCTGCTTGGCAATGCTGCCTGCAAGCGCGTGAAAACATCGTCGAGCATCGCTTGGCGGCGGCGGTACATCGCCCGTTTTTTCGCTGGAATGTCGGCCTCTGCCCGCTGCGCCTGGGCAAGCGGAAGGCTGAAGAAATCCGTAAAATTCGATGCACTGGCACCGTGTTCGTGCCAGATGACGTCATAGTTGGCGGCAAGGTCCTGGCCCTTGTCGCTGCCAAAATACGGATGCCGATGGTGCCGGCAGTCATCGCTGACCGCATACAGGTGCGTGACACCCAGCGTCCGGGCCAGGCACTTCAGCGCTTCGAGCACCAGGCTGCGCGGACGCAGGCCTTCGAAGTCCTTGGTCAGGTCGCGGTAGATAGCCAATGAGGTTTCGCTGTCGATGCCTTTGTGGATGCCCTGCACGGCCCCGATGAACAGGCACAGCTCACCCTGGCTGCGGCACAGGGTAAACGCCAGTGAAGCCACGCGCAGGTCGCCCTGGAACAGGTTCAGCACCAACTCGCCTTCGCGTTTGAACCAGATCGGCCGGTCCAGCACCAGGCGGCAACCCGGCGAATGGCTGGCCAGATCGCACAGCGTCAGGCTTTCGTCCCGCCCCAGCAGCAACAGCGCCGGAAACTGACGAGCCAGTACTTCAAAGTGCGAGGCGACCACGGCCAGGCGCTGCGGGGCTTCCCAGCATTTGCTGAGGTAAGGCCACTGCACCACACCGATGCAGTCCACACCCAGCCGCCGCACGCCTTGCTCGCCGAGTGCCGCCGTGATGCGCTGCATGAAACCATTCAACTCAGGCCATTGCCTGGCAATCTGCAGCATCAACTTGTACTTGTTGTTCAACGCCCGCAACGAGTAGCCCGGTTGCAAGGTAAACACGCTTTTCACGAGGGTGCCGAGCATCATGGTTATCTCTCACTTGTACTCGATCAAAGCCGATTTGCCGGCCGCGAAGCGGTGGCGCATGAACTTCAGCTGGCCGAGCATCTCCGGGAACTTGCCCAACACCAGGAACACCGCCTGCAGCCAGTTTTCGCGCGTCGACTTGCCACCGCGGCGCGCCAGGCGCACGGCCTGCAAGGGGTAGATCAACAGCAACAGCGAGGCCCAGCCGCCCAGCAGCAGGCAGGCCAGCACGATCACCAAGGGTATGCCCAGCCCCCACAACCAGGCACGACGCGACTCGCGCAGCCAGTGCTGCTCGGGCGGCTGGCCATGCAGGTAGGCGCCTTCGGCATAGGCATGGCCGGCACGCAGGCTGCGCCGCCACCACTGGCTGAAACGGGTCATGGCGGCGTCGTGCAGGGTCATCTCGGCGGCCAGGCGCCAGACCTTCCAGCCCTTGGCTCGCAAGCGCACGCACAGCTCAGGCTCCTCACCGGCAATCAGCTCGGCGCGAAAGCCACCGACGGCGGCAAAAGCGTCTGCCCGCATCAGCGCATCGCCACCGCACGCCTTGGCTTCACCGATGGGGGTGTCCCATTCCAGGTCGCAGAGCAGGTTGTACACCGACCGCTCCGGGAAGCGTTCGCGACGGCGACCACACACCACCGCCACCTCGGGGTGCTGGTCGAGAAACACCTGCGCCGTGGCCAGCCAGTGGGCATCCACCTCGCAATCGCCATCGACAAACTGCACCAGCTGCATTGAAGGCAGTAGCCGCTGCAAGGCGCTGAAGCCTTCGTTACGCGCGCGCGCGGCGGTAAACGGGATGGCCATGTCCAGCGCCAACACCTCCACCCCGAGGCTGCGGGCCAGTTGCAGCGAGCCGTCGGTGGAGCCCGAGTCGACATACATGACCTTGCCCGCACCGTGTACCAGCGAACGCAGGCAGCGCTCCAGGCGCGGGCCCTCGTTGCGGCCAATGACCACCACACCGGTTACTGCCGCCATGGGCATCACTCGGCGGCAGCCGTGGCGGCTGACTGCCTGGCCTTGATGGTGGCCGGCACCCCTACTGCCAGGCAATTGTCCGGCACATCCACCAGCACCACGGCATTGGCGCCGATGATCACGTTGTTGCCAATGCGGATGCTGCCCAGCACCTTGGCCCCAGTACCAATATCGACGTTGTTGCCAAACACCGGGGCAATCGGCTCATCGACGTTCTTCAAGCCCACCACCACACCGTTGCGGATGCGGCAGTCATCGCCAAACCGGGCATAGCCACTGACGACGATGCCACCAAAATGGTCGATGACGAAGTTGCGGCCGATCACCACTTCGCACGGCAGTTCGATACCGGTGATGATCTGCACGAACTTGAACAGCACCTTGTAGACCAGCGACAAGAGTTTGCGCAGCAGTGCCGGGCGCACGGTGTAGCGCCAGCGGCCAAAGCGGTACACCAGCAGTACCCAGAAGCCCTGCGCGCCCCAATCTCCGCCATGGGCCCGCAGGTCGGCACGAATATTCTCGAACATGGCTTTACCTACCTTGTCGGTTGGCTGGCGTACCGGGTCTTGAACAACAGTGACCAGGTCGCCCGGCAATGACGCCAGCAGGCCTGAATCGCGCCCCAGCCGCGTCGCTTCAACAGCGCCTTGAGTGCCAGCACCAGGTCACCCAGGGTGACCAGCGCCATGTGCAGGGCAAGGCCCGCCACCCCGTGATGCTTGCGGAAATACAACAGCTCGCTTTCGATCTGGTAGGACGAGATCTGCCGGCTGGCCGCCTCCAGCTCTGCCACCGACTTGGAGCTTTCGCCCCCGATATGCACCACCGTGGTATGCGGGTAGAACACCACTTTCCAGCCCGCCTCCTTCACCCGCTTGCAGTGGTCCACCTCTTCGTAATAAAGGAAGTAACGCGGGTCGAACAGGCCCACCTTGTCCAGCACTTCGCGGCGCACCAGATAGAAGCAACCCGGTAACCAGTCACACTCGCGCACCGAGGCATGGTCCCAGGTCATTTCATCGACCATCTTCAGGCCCGGGAAGAACCGCCCCAACCCGGTACGCCCGACAAACACGTTGAGCGGTGTCGGAAAGTAGCGGCAACTGGGCTGCAGATCGCCGTCGCGGCCCTCCAGGCGTACGCCCAGCACGCCGCACTCCGGGTGAGCATCCATGTAGTCGAGGGTTTTTTGCAGGGAGTCGGCGGCCACGAAGGCATCGGTGTTGAGCAGCAAGGCGTACTTGCCCTTCAGGTGCGCCAGCAACTGGTTGTTGGCCCGGCCAAAACCCACATTCTGCTTGTTGCTCAGCAGCAATGCCTCGGGGCACACCTGGGCCATGCGCTGCACCGAGTCATCGCGCGATGCGTTGTCTACTACCAGGTAACTGGCCAGCCGCTCGCTGTCGGCCCGGCGCAGCGCATCGAACATCGGCTGCAGCAGCCCGGCGGTATTGAAGTTGACCACCATGACATCCACAGGTTTGCTAGCCATTGTTGCCGTCCCCGAAGAAGTACTGGCGCCTTTGCGCCATCAACAGCGGTTCAACTTCCGGGTCGTAAGCGCCGTTGCGCTGTTTTACCAGCTCAATCCACGGATAACTCTCGCAACGCGCCTCGACCCGTTTGATCAACTGTTCGGTGGTGCAGATGAACTGCGCCGGGTTGCCGCCAAACACGGTGCCTGGCGGCACGTCCTTGGTCACCACCGCGCCTGCGGCCACGATCGATTCCGGGCCGATGGTCACGCGGGGCATGATGATCGCACCATGGCCGATGAAGCAGTTGTCCTTGATATCGATGAAACCGACCGAATCCAGGTGCTTGCCAAAGCGATGTTCGATCAGCAATACCACCCCGTCATGCCCGATCAGCGTGCAGTCGGACAAGCCAACGCTGTTACCGATACGTACCAGCGAAGGGTCGAGAAACTTGCAGCCTGTATTGACGAAGAAGTTGCTGCCGACAGAGTGAAAGTTCCCCCATCGGGCGAGGTAGGCACCCCATTCAAGACCAGAAGGGTTGCAGAACCTCCTGTAGAACTTGCCCCCTCGCCCGGTTGCATGGGCGTAGTGCGCCACTGCCTTGCGTATCCATCCCTTCATACTGCCTGGCCTCGCGATCTGAACAATCTGGAGTGTCCTGAGGCGTTCCGGTCTCGTTCTTCTAGGTGCTGACCGCAGCGCTCAACCCATGTACAACCTGCATCATGCAGCGGCGCCGCTAGCCGCTCTCATCCTGGTATCGAGGTGGTCGGCCAGCCGTACGGCAAACTGCAACAACGGCATGGTCGGGTTGGAGGCGCCGCCCTTGGCGAAGATACTGCTGCCGGCGACATACAGGTTCTCGGTACCGAACACCTTGCAATTGGCATCCACAACACCGAACTGCGGCGAAGCTGCCATGCGCGTGGTACCCATGTGGTGGGCATGCGGCGCCATCTTCAGCGGTATCGAGGTGTCGTAGACGAAATCGTTGAGCTTGACGAAGCCCAGGTCCATGTCGGCGAACTGCTTGGCCAGTTCGCTGCCAATGCACTTGATGGTGTGTCGGTCATCAGCACTCAGCGCCCAGTTGACATTGACCTTGGCCACCCCCAGTGCGTCCTGCTCGTTCAGCAGCGAAATACGGCTGTGCAGGTTGGGGAACTGCTCGATCATGGTGCTGATAACGCCGTCGCCGGGGCAGCTGAACTTGGCGACGAAGGCGACCTTGCTGGCAACCCCCATGTCGCAGGCCAGGTTCTCCAGAAAATGCTTGACCTCGGCGGTGCGGCCGTAGGTCTGCACATCGGCCAACAGCGCTGCGGTGACATTGCCTTTACCGGCCTTGTACTCCTCGACGAATGCATCGGTGGTGTAGTACTGCCGCGGCTCCGGGTCCTGCCCGGACTTGAGGATGAACGTGCCCAGGTCGATGTTCAGGTGCTCCATGAAACACCCGCCCACCAGCCCTTCCTTGTTCACCACGCCAGCCGCCACCAGCGTCTGGCTGTTAAGCAACTGCCGGGCATTCTCGATGGCACCCGTAGCCAGAATGAAGTGCCTTGCCACCAGGCGCTGACGATTGCGGTCGTAGTCGGATAAAACCACCGCAGCCAGATGGCCGGAGCCTTTGTCGAACTCCAGGTCTACGCAGTTGCAGTTGATGAATACATCCAGGCCTTTGGTCTGCTCTAGTGCCGTGGCGTACTTTTGCGCAAAGCGTGTCGGCGTGCTGAGCAGAAAGCGGTCTGCCTCGAAGTCACCACCATCCAGGCCGGTATTCATCGCACGAAAATCCGAGCCGGCTGGCAGGTCGACGATGTCCATGGCTGCCGGCAGGTAGCCTTCGATCTCCGAATAAGGAATCGGCCATCCCGGCAAGTCACCTGGCGGGGCGACGGTAAAGTCCGACGAGGTGAATGGCCGGCAACGGCCGGCCCAATGGTTGGAAGTGCCCCCCAGGTAACGCAGGCGGGTCTCCTCGGCATACAGCTCCAGGCCCGTGGATGCGCAGGCGTACAAGCCTTGCGAGTGCGGCGCATACTCGCGCCCCCCGCCTTCGGCGAGCAATACGTTCCAGCCGGCGGCGGCCAGGCGCAAGCCCAGAGTAATACCCGCCGGGCCGGCACCGATAATGCAGAAATCGTAGTTGTCGCGCAGCGTCTTGTGCTGCTGAAAGTCCTTGATCATGCTGGCTCGTTCCGCAAGTAACGGGACGGCAATACCCAACCGTTGATCATCACGAACCCAGGCGGTTCGACAGGTTTGCCAGCCACGGACGCCGAGGCGCCGAACACCGCCCCACCCACACCGAGCAAGACACAACTCTGGAGAAAGCCTCTACGGCCCAACTGCGTTGTACAAAAAGTGAGCTTCCCCATGATCCCGTGACCTGTACCCATGAATGTTACACCCAGCACGCCGCTTTACAGCCAGTCGAAAAAGGCCGTCAGCAGCGCCCCGCACAGCGCCCCGACCAGCAGCATCGGCAGCACTACCAGCTCACGTTTCAGGCTGAACATGCCCAGTTTGCAGTTCACATACACAACCAGCACCAGGGTTGGCACGGCATGCAGGGCAACCCCCCAGATGGCCCACTCCACACCACCAATCGCCAGCAATACCGGCAGCAGCCCCCATAGCGAGACCAGGCGGATGATGTTGTCCATGGCCTGATACTTGGTCAGGCCCAAGGCAATCCACACCTGATGAGCCAATGTATAGCGCATTACGATGAACGACAGCGAAAGAATTGCCAGCATAGGGCCAGCTTCGCGGTAGCGATCGTCGTACATCCAGCCGATCAGCAGCGGGCTGGCGGTCAGGAAGCCACCGCAGATGAACAGCACCAGCAGGTCGACCAGCAGGCGGAAGCGGTGATACAGCGCTGTCAGGCGCTCCTTGTCGTCGGCCCTGGCTGCTTCACTGAAGGCAGGAAGCGCCACGGCACCGACAATTTTCATCAACGCGGTCTGCACCGCGCCCAGAATCAGCACGGCAATCGAATACACCCCCAGTTGCGCCGCCGACATGCTGGCGCCAAACCAGATGCGGTCACCGTACATGGCCAGCACGCCAACCATCGATGACAACAGGATCCAGCGGCCAAACACGATCAACTCGGTCAGCGCCGTACGGTCCCAGCGCAGGTGGTTGTTCGGCCCCTCCAGGGCGGTATGCCCCAGCACGGTCCAGGCTACCGCCGAAACCAGGCCGGAGATCACCAGGGCCCAGATCGAATGGGTCAGCAAGCCCAGCACCAGCATCACCACCAGGCCGGCCACCTGCGAGGCCAGGTCGACCAGCACCACGCGCTTTTGTTGGAAAGTTCGTACAGCCACATCTATCTTGGTGGACTGGAACCCCCAGATGGCTGCCGACAGGCCGGTTACCGCCAGCACCATCGGCAGCACCGGGGCAGCATAGGTAGAGTCCGCCGGCCACAGTTCTGCCAGCTGGGCCAACCAGGCGCCCACGGCCAGTAACAGGGTCAGGGCAAACAACAGGAAGCCGCGGATGATCTGCACGGTCCAGGCGGTGTTGAGAAAATCCGGGTCGTCACCCCGGTGACTCTGGATGATGTTCTGGCGCAGGCCAACATCGGAAAGCAGATGCAGGAGTACCGAAACGGTGGTGGCGATGACCATCACCCCGAACATTTCCGGCAGCAGCAAGCGGGCCATGATCAGATTGCCGCCCAGGCGCATCACCTGAGAAGCCACCTGCGAGACCAGGTTCCACGATCCGGCCCTCAGGGCCCGGTTGCGCAGGCTCGCAGCGGCTGACACATCAATCGACGGCATGACTTCAATCTCTGACTGATTGGCTAAAAGTCACTATAGTTTCAATTAGCCACGATGCTAGCCGTTGCCCACCAAGGGAAAGGTGTACATAGCCGATGCCTGAACATTTTCGTGCGTTGATCGTCATCCTGTTTTTGGCGAGCGTGGTCTTCCTGATGGCGCGGCGGCCTGCCACCGACCTTATTCCGCTCAGCGACTACAAGCGCCGGCGCAATCTCTGGTTCCTGCTGACGGTGCTGGCCTTTGCCTCGCACAGCTTCTGGCTGTACCTGGGTGCAGGCGCGGTCATCCTGTTGCTTGCAGGGCGCCGCGAGCACAACCCCATGGCGCTGTTCTACATGCTGCTGTTCCTGATTCCGCCGGCATCGGTGCAGGTGCCCGGGTTTGGCGTGGTCAATTACCTGGTCGACCTCAACCATATCCGCCTGCTCACCCTGTGCGTGCTGCTGCCGGCCGCGCTGCAGTTGCGCCGGCAAGCGGACACGTTGCGCTTCGGCCGTACCTGGGCCGACAGGCTGCTGGCGGCCGGGCTGCTGCTGATGAGCGTCCTGTATCTGCGCGAAACCACCCTCACCGACACCCTGCGCCAGGCGCTGTACCTGTATGTCGACGTATTCCTGCCGTACTACGTGGCCAGCCGTGGCCTGCGCCAGATCAGCGACTTCAAGGACACCTTGCTGGCCTTCGTGCTCACCGCCTTCGTCATGGCGTTGATCGCCGTGGCCGAATATGTGCGCCACTGGTTGCTGTACAGCGCCCTGATCGATGCAATGGGGGTGCCGTGGAGCATGTCCGGCTACCTCAGCCGCGGCGGCGCGCTGCGGGCCAGCGTCACCACCGGCCAGGCGATTGCCCTGGGTTATGTGATGAGCGTGGCCATCGGTCTGTTCCTGTTCGTCCAGGGGTATGTGCAACGCCCGCTACACCGGGCCATGGGCGCCCTGCTGCTGGCCGCCGGGCTGTTCGCGCCGTTGTCACGTGGGCCGTGGATCGGCGTCGTGGTCATCGTGGTGGTGTTCATTGCCATGGGCAAAGGCGCGGTCAGGCGCCTGGCGCTGCTGGGCGCGGCTGGCATGCTGGCACTGCCCTTGCTGACCGTCGTACCGGGCGGTGACAAGGTGCTGGACCTTTTGCCGTACATCGGCAACATCGAAAAAGAGAACATCACCTACCGCGAGCGGCTGATGGACAACTCCTGGATCGTCATCCAGCGCAACCCGCTGTTCGGCTCGTTCGACTTCCGCAACACCCCGGAAATGCAGTCGATGATCCAGGGCGAAGGCATCATCGACATCGTAAACACCTACATCAACCTGGCGCTGCGGGTGGGGCTGATCGGGCTTGGCCTGTTCGTTGCGTTCTTTGCCGTGGTGTTGAGGGGTATCCGCAGGGCCATGCTCACTTTCCCCGACAAGGATGACGAACGACGACAGCTGGGGCGAGTGCTGCTGGCAACACTCATCGGCATTCTGGTGATCATCTTCACCGTCAGCAGCATCACCTTCATCCCGGTGGTGTACTGGTCAATCGCGGGGCTTGGCGTGGCCTACATCCAGATGGTCCGCCGGCTTGACGACAGCCCGGCTACCGAGCTGGCCGAAACCGGCCTTCAACCCAGGTAATGTCCATGAACGTGCTTACCCTGCGTCACCTTGTGCAGACTTCGGCCATGGCTGGCCTGGCTTTGCTGCCGTTGGCCGGCTGGGCTTCGCAGTGGCAGGTCAGTGTCGATGAGCAGAATGGCCTGCCTACGGTGACATACGGCGGCGGGCCGGTGATGAAAGCCAAGTTCGACTTCTGGGCGGCCAACTGGAGCTGGACCGGCTTTTACACCGATTTCAAGGTCAATGGCCCCTACCAGTACACGCTGCTGGGCAAGAACAAGGAACTGGACTTCGACCTGAAGGCGGACATCCGCAAGGTACAGGCACAAACCCTCAGCTGGGCCTTCGACCTTACCGCCCACAGCCGCCAGGCCGGGGTGATGGGCGGCGGCATGGTGTTCCAGTTCGACCCGGGGCAAATCGCCGGCGACATGGGCGCCCCGCAACTGCTGCCCGACAACCGCGGCTGGTCATGGGGCAAGGCCGACCAGGGTCGGCGGGTCGAGATGCGCTTCGATCCGCCACTGGCCAAGGCTTATTTCGAGCGCGGCAACCCCTCCGAGCTGCGTGCGTTCCTCTACAAAGACCCGATCAGCGCCGGCCAACAGCAGCTCAAGGCGGTACTCAACGTGACCGGCGACATCGAGCTGGGCCCCACCCCCACTGAGCGTTTCGGCCTCGCCGACCCCGCCAGCTGGCCCGATGACCAGCTGGACTGGCGCACCTCACCGGTGGACCTGTCGTTCCTCAACGCTGCGGAAAAGCCCGCCGGCAAGCGCGGTTTCGTCAAGGCGGTCGGCGAACAGCTGATGTTTGCAGACAACACCCCGGTGCGCTTCTGGGGCACCAACCTGTCTGCCTATTCGCTGTTCAAGAGCCCTGACGAAGAAATCCGCCAACAGGCCAAACGCCTGTCGGCACTGGGCTTCAACCTGGTGCGCCTGCACCACCACGATTCGCCGTGGGTCAGCCCGAACGTGTTTGGCGACGGCACCCTGGTGCGCGATACCCAGCAGCTCAGCGCCGAATCGCTGCGCAAGCTCGACCTGTGGATCAAGGCACTCAAGGACGAAGGCATCTACATCTGGCTGGACATGCACGTGCAACGTGCGTTTACCGCCAACGACAATATTGAAGACTTCGATGAGCTGCCCGAGAAGGAAGGTCGCGTCGACCTGAAGGGTTACGCCTACGTGAGCGACAGTATGCAGAAAGCAATGAAACGCTTCGCCGAGCAGTACCTGACCCATGTGAACGAATACACCGGCCTGGCCTACAAGGACGACCCGGCCATCGCCGCCGTGTTGATCACCAACGAAAACGACCTCACCCAGCACTACGGTAACGCCCTGATGCCGGACAAGGACGTGCCGCGCCATAGCCAGCGCTACATGGCGGCAGCCAAAGCCTTCGCCAGGGAGCATGACCTGCCCGCCGACCTTACCTGGCGTGCCTGGGAGCATGGCCCGTCGAAGCTGTTCCTCAACGACCTTGAGCAACGCTTCAACGCCGACATGATCGCCCACCTGCGGGGCCTGGGCGTCAAAGTGCCGATTGCCACCACCAGCACCTGGGGCGGCAACGGCCTGAGCGCACTGCCGGCGCTGACCGCAGGCGATGTCGTCGATGCCCACAGCTACGGCGCCATTGGCCAGCTGGAGAAAAACCCGTTGACCAGCGACGGCATGATCGACTGGATCGCCGCCGCCCAGGTGGTCGGCAAACCGCTGACCGTCACCGAGTGGAACGCCGAGCCGTTCCCGCTGCCCGACCGCCACTCGTTGCCGCTGTATGTAGCCGGCACCGCCAGCCACCAGGGCTGGGACGCCATGATGCAGTACGCCTACAGCCAGCAAGGGTTCAACCCGGGCTGGCGCACGGCGGACAACTGGCACGCGTACAACGACCCGGCGATGATCGCCACCCTGCCCGCTGCCGCCCTGCTCTATCGCCGTGCGGACGTCAAGCCGGCAACGACCCGCTACGTGTTCGCGCCGACGCCCGCCACCCTCTACAACCAGGAGATCACCCCGCGCAATTCGGTACTGTTGCGTACAGCCATGGAAAAGGGCCAGCTGCAGATCGCACTGCCGCCGACCCCGGAACTGCCCTGGCTGAAACCTGCCGCCATCCCGGCTGGCGCCCAAGTGCTACAGGACCCGGGGCAATCGCTGCTGGCCGTCGATGCCACGGAGTCGGTGACCGACACCGGCGAGCTTAAGCGCAACTGGCAACAAGGCATCTACACCATCGACACGCCACTGACCCAGGCCGCCACCGGCTGGCTGGGTGGCCGGTCGATCAGCCTGGGTGCCGTACAGGTACAGACGAAAACGCCTTACGCCAGCGTCGCGGTACAGAGCCTGGACGGCAAACCCTTGGGCCAGTCGCGTGATCTGCTGCTGTCGCTGGGCACGCGTGCCATGCCCAAGGCCGATGACAAGACGCCGTTCAACGTGGAACCGCTTCAAGGCACTTTGATCATCAAGGCACCCGCCGGTCTAAAACTGTTCGCCCGCGATGCACAGGCACAGTTGAAGGCATTGCCGGTGGCCTACAAGGATGGGCAGTACAGCATTACGTTTGACGGCAACTACATGTCCAACTGGCTGTTCTTGAAATAGGGTATAGGGCCATCTACGCTCAGGTCACCTGTAGCTGATCATCCCACCTGCACGTTTCAGGGACGGTTCACTGCGTCTGTAAACAGCAGAATCCAGGAGGTGCGGATGAAATTTCTGGTAGTGGGTGGTGCAGGCTACATTGGCTCACACATGGTCAAGCACCTGCTCGGTGCCGGCCATGAGGTGGTGGTGGCGGACCTGGTTTCGCCTGGCCCCGGCATCCAGTGGGCCAAGCTCGACATTGCCGACGAAGCCGCCCTGGATGTGCTGTTTGGCGTCTGCCACTTCGATGCGGTGTTTCACTTTGCCTCGTTCATCCAGGTCGGCGAGTCGGTCAGCGCACCCGGCAAGTACTACCAGAACAACGTCGCAGCCACCCTCGCCTTGCTGCAGGCCATGGTGAATGCCGGCATCAAGCACCTGGTGTTTTCTTCAAGTGCCGCCGTTTACGGCAACCCGCAGTACGTGCCGATCGATGAAGCGCATGCCAAAGGGCCGATCAACCCTTATGGGCTGAGCAAATGGATGGTCGAGCAGATTCTTGAGGACTTTGACCGGGCTTATGGCTTGAAATCGGTATGCCTGCGTTACTTCAACGCAGCCGGTGCCGACCCCGATGGCCAGCTGGGTGAACGCCACGAACCGGAAACCCACCTGATCCCGCTGATCCTGCAGGCCGCTTCAGGCCGCCGCGAGGCGGTGACGGTGTTTGGCCGGGATTACGATACGCCGGATGGCACCTGTATCCGCGACTACGTGCATGTGGCCGACCTGGCAACGGCGCATGCGTTGGCGGTGGATTATTTACTGGCGGGTGGCGAGCGCACTGCGTTCAACCTGGGCAATGGCCTGGGCTTTTCAGTGCAGCAGGTGATCGATACAGCCCGGGCGGTGACCGGACGGCAGATCAATACCCTTGACGCGCCACGCCGCGCTGGCGACCCTCCACGGCTGGTGGCGGATGCAAGCAAGGCGCTGCAGGTGCTGGGCTGGCGGCCGGAGTTTGCTTCGCTGGAGCAGATTGTGCGGCATGCGTGGCAATGGGAGTTGCAGTATCCCTGGGTTACGCATCAGCAGACCTGAGATTACGAAGGCGCTGCGCGCCCCCCTGTGGGAGCGGGTTCACCCGCGAACACCGGCGAAGCCGGTGCCATGGACCGCGTCGCATCCTTCGCGGGTGAACCCGCTCCCACAGGGGTATGCGATTAGCCTGCCTACAGGTACATGCCTTAATAATAAGTTCGCGGCTGCTCGTCAGCCTTGTTCAGCACCGTCCCGACCAGGTTCACCGTGGCCAGGTGGTGCAGGCAGTCCTCGATTTCCTTCTTGTTGTTCATCCCGTTGGCCACCACCAGCAGTACACAATCGAACTTGGGTATCACGGTGATCGCATCGTCAGAGCTGAGCAGTGGCGGCAAATCGAAAATGCAGATGCGCGAGTCGTAGCGGTTGCGTAAATCACTGATCAGGTTGTTCACCTTGGGCGATGACAGCATCTCGGTCGACATCGGCACCGGCACACGTGTCGGCAACACCACAAATCGCGGCAACGTCGGGTTGACCAGGCATTCCTGCAACTCGGCCTTGTCCGTCAGGTACTCGTTCAGCGCCTGCTCCATGGGCAGGCCAAGGGTACTGCCGACTTTGGGCCGGCGCAGGTCAAAGTCCACCAATAACGCAGTCTTGGTCGTGTGGTGAGCAATACTCATGGCCAGATTGATCGCCAGCACCGTCTTGCCCGCCTCCGGCGTTGGCGAGGTGATCGCCAGGGTACGCCAGCCGTTCTCCTCCATGGCCCTGAGCACCTGCGTGCGCAGCAGGTCGATCGGCCCGTTCATGTTGGAGTTCTTGTTGTACGCCACAATGCGGTGGCGCTCCAGATGGTCCGCCCGCAGCGGCACCACCTTGGTGTTCACATAATCGAACTGGCCTGGCACTTCCGCCAGCGCGGTGCCGGGGGCGGGTGACAATGCCTGGGGGGTGCCCGGGGTAACCTGGTGAAGATTATTGCCAACAGACGGCTTGGTCCTGTCCATCACTGCTTTCCCTATGCAAACCGAGATATGACTTTGAACAACAGCACATCCAGTGGCATGTAGAAGACGTGCACCAGCACTACCATGATAGCCGCCAACGCCAGTGCCGCCAGGATCAGCCAGTTACGCCAGCGTTTACGCCTGGCCACGTCGGCCCGGGTATCGATGTAGGGGATTGCCACCAGCACCCTTTTGCCCAGCAGGTTTTCCAGAGCGCCGACGCCGCGCACGCGCTGGTTGAGCATTTCCAGCAACATCACTAGGGCGCCGCCACCTGCCGGTGCCAGCACCAGGCCCAACGCAGCGATCTTCTTGCGATTAGGCTTGATCGGTTTTTCTGGCATCAGCGGTGGCTCCAGCAGCACAAAGCGCTCGGCCTTGTTCTCCTGCTCCAGGCTTTCGGTAATCTTCGCGCCCATTTCCTTGGCGCGGATTTCTTCATACTTCTTGCGCGCGTTATCGTGGTCACGCATCAAGGTCACCAGGCCACGCTCGACCTGCGGCGCCTCGAGGATTTCGGCCTCGTAGCCCTCCATCTTTCTGGTCAGCTCGCGCTTCTGATCGGCCAGCGAGCTGATACGTTCCTGGGCCGCGCTCATCTTGGCGCGAACGCGGGCCACGTCGAGGCTGACTGTGGACGTGGTGGCCGTGCGCCCGCCGCTGGCTTCGAGCGCCTGGATCTTGCGCTTGACCGCCACCACATCCGGGTGGGCATCCTTGTAGCGGGTCAGCAACCGGGCGTATTCGGCCTTCAGGCTTGGCAGGTCCTGGGGCTGGTCGGCACTGGCTGGCTTGCTGCCTTCAGTAGCCTTGGTGGCCAGGCCGGCATTGGCCGCCGACAGCTCCAGCTCCAGGTAGCGCAGTTCTTCCTGGGCGGCCTTGTAGTCACGGTCGACCTCGCGGAACTCCAGCTCCGAACGCGAGAGCATGTTCATGCGCAGGGTCTGGTGCTCTGGCAAGGCATTGGCGTGGGCTTGCTTGAAGTCGGCAAGCTGGTTTTCCAGGCTGGCCAGCTCGGCGCCCAGCTTGTTGGCCTCCTGGGTAAGAAACTCGGTGGTTTCGTTGGCCCGCTCGGTGCGCTGCTTGAGGTTTTCGTTAAGGAACAGGGTGACCAGTTCGTCGGCCACTTCCTTGGCGACTTCCGCCTGCTTGTGTTCGAAGGATACATTGAACGCAACCGTCGCCTCGCCTCGCCCGCGCACGAACGTGGTGAGGGTTTCGACCACGATGGCATTGCGCATCTGGTCGATCTTGTCGGACTCGCTCAAGCGCTTGTCGGCGAACAGGTTGTACTTGTCGATAATGCGCAGCAGGTTCTCGCGGGTCATCACCCGCTGGCGAATCACCTCGATGCGCTCATCGGCAAAGCTGGTGGTGTTGGTCGACACCAGCTCGGGGGAAATCTGCTGTGACTCCACAAGGATGGTGCCGGTCGACTGGTAGAGCGGCGGCACCATCAACGCGACCGCCACGGTCGCGGCAAGAATGACTACGGCACTCACCCCTAACACCAGGGCCCTGTCCTTGATAATGGCGATGTAATCTCTGATGGAGAGTTCGTAGTCAGACTTCATGGGGCCACCTGCCTGAAGTTCAGATGTCGGGGTACCTGTACGTCAACGTCAAACCAACGATCGTAGCGGTTGCATCGGGCGCCTGGTCTTGTTGCCGCTCCTTGTACATCAGCGACAGGCGCAGGTCCCAGTACGGCGAAAACTGTCGGCTGGCCCAGACGCTGTACGTCTGCAATGTGTTGGGGCTCTGCCCTTTGCTGTCTTGCCAGGCAGCGTCAGCGCCCACCCGGTCCAGTTCGGTGAGGGCGTAACTCCACACGCCACGCACCTGGTCCAGCTCGGCAAAGCCGCCTTCAGCGCTGGCCACCGTGCTGCGCTCGGCGGTCAGGCTGGCAATGGCACGCGTGCCGGTGTACAGCAACGCCACCCCACCCTCCCCGCGTCGGCCGCCGTCATCGCCAGACACCTGGTTGACGCCAATGTGGGCATCGGCGCTCAGGCCTTCGGCAAGCTGGTACTTGATGCCGACTGCCGGGGTGTAGCTGTTGGACGCGGTCGCGGTAAGGTCCTGCTCGGGCTCATAGCGTCGGGCACCGAAGCGGGTATACACATCGGCCCGCTCGCTCCAGGCGTAGGTCCAGGTAAACACGTTTGCCAGTTCGTCGTAACCCGTCAGCGTACTGATGTCATAACGGGCACGGCTAAAGGTGGTTTCGTTGCTCAAGGTGCTGCGCTCGGTAACCGCCTGGCTCCAGTTGCCGGTCAGGGTGTAGAGCTTTTGCGTACCGTCTGTAGTGATCACCCCGGTATCCAGCACCGTCCCCGACAGCGTCGAGCTTTCGTTGTAACGCGCCACCAGGCCGAAACGCCCACGCTCGGTGGTGCGCTGCCAGCCCAGGCTGATATCAGGGTCTTCACGGTCATCGACCACATCCGTGTCGGACGAGCGCAAAACATGCATGCCCAGCCCCAACCTCAATTCGTCCTGGCCGAAGGTACCGATCAGGGTGTAGTCCGGCGCGATGATCGTGCGCGTTACACCCTTTTCCCCCGATGTCAGCAACAAAGGGTTGCTGTCATATTCGACGGATGTCGGTACTACCACCGTAGACTGCCAATTTGCCGCCAGGACTGCGTCCGTGAACGGCAAGACCAAGATTGCCGTTGCAATGCTAGTTGTTCTAAGAAGAGGCATTAAGTGTTCTTATTAAAGGCAAGATCAAGGAACGACCAGCGTATCGCCAGCCTGAAGTTGGATGTTGGTGGACATGTCCCGCCCAGACACCAGGTCCTTATATCGCACGGGCAGGATCTTTTGGGAAGCGCCGGTGCCGCGAACCACCTTGATATCGCTTTCGTCAGCAAACTTGTCCAGGCCGCCCGACATGCTCAGCGCCTGAAGCACTGCGGTAGGGCCCGCCATCTGCACGGGGCCCGGCTTGATCACTTTGCCTTGGACATAGACCAGGTTGCCGGCGATGCTCTTGACGACAACGCTGACGTTCGGGTCGGGGAGGAATTTTTCGAGTTTGGCAGCCACTTGCTTTTCAACTGCCGTTACATCCAGCCCGGCAACATTGATGCGCCCGGCCAAGGGAAAGGTAATACTGCCATCGGGTAGTACGGTGGCTTCTTGACGCAGGCTGTCTTCCTGCCACACCGAAACCATCACCACATCACCGGGGCTGAGCAGGTAAGCCGCACCGCTCTGATCGGCGTTGCCGGCACCGGACCATACGGCCAGCACACAGAATGCGGCAATCAATGAACGCATCATGAGGGTCCCTCCGGCCAAATGGCCCGAAAAAGAGCACTGAATGAGAACAGCACACCAACTCTCGCTCTGCTTCGCGGCTTAAACCCGCCGCGATGGCCCGTCCTTCCTGGAGGCCCCAACCTTGACGCTTTACAGGTAGGCTGCCTTGCTCTGCAACCAAGGCCTTTCAAGGGCTACTGGGAATATAGCAACGGTTGGGAAATTCACAAGCCAGGCCCTGGGCTTGGAACAACCTCTGCCCGCTCTAAAAAGAAGGCGGTCAGCCTCAGATTTTTCTTCTGTTTGCCACCAGCACAAAGCCAACAACCGCGAAGGCCAACAACCAGCCGGCGGTTGAAACAGGAATGATACTGTTTTGGTTTACATACGAATCGGCCGCACGCGCAGCACCACTCAGCAACACCAGCAAGAACATCGATTTGATAATCAGAGTCGTGCGCATACGCCCCTCCAAAAAAACAGGAAAATCAATTAGTTATTTGCTCGGTGTGGCGGGAGTTGTTTCGCTGTTGACTTGAGCTTATGGGCACAATGACACTACGTCAATGATCCGACACCATAATAAAATTCAATGGGAGATGGGGGTATTCGTCAAAATACCGACATGCAAATTATGCAAAGAAATGCCGCTGCGGTGGAGGCTGCGTTTCACGGATGAGAATACGTGGGGGCGTTGCCCTGCCCCCTGAGGTTTTATTCGTCTGCGTGGTGAACCACGACCAGCAATTGCGCCGGCTGGGCACCTACCGAGCGTAGTCGATGCGGTGTCTGGGCGTTGAAATGCAAGGCATCGCCCTGCTCCAGCAGCACCCGTTCGTTCATGAAATCCACCTCCACCTGGCCTGTGTGCACGAACAGGAACTCCTCGCCCAGGTGTTCCTTGAAGGTGGGGTCGCTGAACTCGTTCGGCGGCTGGATCAGAAACGGCAGCAGGCTGCGCTGCCCGACCTGGCTGGTGAGGGCTGCGTAGCCCGGTCCTTGCCCATCGCCTACCAAGGCTTGACGTTCGCCATGGCGCACAAGGCTGTAGCGGCTCTGGCCGGCCTGCTCTTCAGCGAACAGCTCTTCGACATTGACGTTCAATGCCCGTGCGAGCTTTAGCGCCGCGGCAATCGAGGGTGTATTCAGGCCGCGCTCGACCTTGGACAGGTAGCTTTTGGTCATGCCGGTCTTCTCGGCCAGCATTTCCAGGGTCATTCCCAGTTTCTTACGCAGCAGTTTCAATCGGATAGACATGTGACGCGGGTTTCCCAGGCTGAGGCAGCCTGGTAATGATACGTGGACTGCCGGCGAAATGCTGGGGCTGCTTTGCAGCCCATCGCCGGCAAGCCAGGCTCCCACCAATAAAGCATCACTTTATGAGCATGCACCGTACCCTGCCTTCATGGCATCACAGGCGGTACGTACTGCAGCGTCGTACCCAGCGCCCACAGCAACACCAGCACCAACGGCACATGCACCAGCAACTGCACGAACGAGAAGCCGATCAGGTCGCGTGCCTTGAGCCCCAGCACGCCCAGCAGCGGCAGCATGTAGAACGGGTTGATCAGGTTCGGCAAGGCTTCGGCAGCGTTGTAGATCTGCACCGCCCAGCCCAGGTGGTACTGCAGGTCGTTGGCCACCAGCATCACGTACGGCGCCTCGATGATCCACTTGCCACCGCCCGAAGGGATGAAGAAGCCCAGTACCGCCGAATACACCCCCATCAGCACGGCATAGGTGTCATGGGTGGCAATCTGGGTGAAGAACAGCGAAATATGGTGGGCCAGCGTCTGTTCATCGACACCCTTCACCTGGGTGAGAATGGCCGCGATGGAACCGTACAGCGGGAACTGGATCAGTACTCCCGTGGTGGTCGGCACGGCGCGCGCCACTGCGTCAAGAAAGCTGCGCGGGCGCCAGTGCAGCAAGGCACCGAGCATGATGAACAGCAGGTTGTAGGTATTCAACCCGGAGATCGCGGTAATCGCCGGCTTGGTGGCGAACTCCTGGTACAGCCAGCCAGCGGCCAGGGCCACCAGCAGCAGGATCAGGATCGGGCTGTGCTCCAGCCACTCACCGGGGCGGGTGCGCTGCGGTGTAGGTGGCGCTGTGAAGCTAGGGTCGACGCCGCAGTCTTCGGCACTGCGTGCGCTGTTCGGGCCAGGGGCCGTGGCATAGGCGATCACCAGCGAGACCAGCACCAGCGCCAGCAGCATGACGCCAGACTGCCAAAGGAAGATGGTTTCGGTGAACGGGATGACCCCGGTAATCGACAGGATCGAAGGTGGCAGGCTGGCCGGGTTGGCTTGAAGCTGCGCCGCCGACGATGACAAACCCAGTGCCCACACCGCGCCCAGGCCCAGGTAGGCGGCCGCGCCAGCGGCGCGGTAGTCCATCTTGAGTTCGGTGCGCCGCGCCAGGGCGCGTACCAGCAAGCCACCGAATACCAGCGACAGCCCCCAGTTGAGCAAGGAAGCCAGCATCGAGATCAGCGCTACCCAGCACACTGCCGAGCGACCATTTCCAGGGATGCGCGCCAGGCGATCGATCAGCCGCGCGGCGGGCGGCGAGCTGGCCACCACATAACCGCCAATGACCACGAAGGCCATCTGCATGGTGAACGGGATCAGGCTCCAGAACCCGTCACCAAAGGCCTTGGCGGTGTCGGTCGGCTTGGCGCCCATGGCCAGGGCACCGATGCACACCAGCAGCACCGCCAGGGCGGCGAACACCCAGGAGTCGGGGAACCAGCGTTCGGCCCAGTTGGAACAGCGCAAGGCAAAGCGCGCGGAACGGCTGTCTTGGATTTCAGCGGCCACAGTTGAATTCCTTTTATTGGTTTTATCGGATAAATCAGCAAAAACACAAAACCCCTGTAGGAGCAGCCTTGTGCTGCGAAGAGGCCAGTACAGACAAACATTATGTGAATGCCTGCACTGGCCCCTTCGCAGCACAAGGCTGCTCCTACAGGGGAATGTATGAAGCCCGTTGAATCAGAAGGTCATTTCCTTCACATCATCCGGCACGATCAGCTTGCCGGCGGTTTTCGCGATGATCTCTTCAACGCTCACTCCTGGCGCGGTTTCACGCAGGATGAAGGCGCCGTCTTCGATTTCCAGGTAGGCCAGGTCGGTCAGCACCTTGCGGATGCAGCCGGCGCCGGTCAGCGGCAGGCTGCATTGCGCCAGCAACTTGGACTCACCGTCTTTGGAGGCGTGGGTCATGGTGACGATGATGTTCTCGGCGCCAGCCACCAGGTCCATGGCACCACCCATGCCTTTGACCAGCTTGCCGGGGATCATCCACGAGGCGATGTTGCCTTGCACGTCCACCTCGAAGGCGCCCAGTACGGTCAGGTCGACGTGGCCACCGCGGATCATGGCGAACGATTGTGCCGAATCGAAGATCGAGGCGCCGCGGCGGGCGGTGACCGTTTGCTTGCCGGCGTTGATCATGTCGGCGTCGAGGGTGCTTTCGGTAGGGAATTCGCCCATGCCGAGCAGGCCGTTTTCCGATTGCAGCATCACATCCATGTCTGCGGGTACGTAGTTGGCCACCAGGGTCGGAATGCCGATGCCCAGGTTGACGTAGTAGCCGTCTTTCAGTTCACGTGCGACGCGTTGCGCCATCTGTTCGCGGGTCAGTGCCATGGTCAGGGTCTCTTTGTTGTTCTGGTGGATGGCGCTCAGGCCTTGACGGTGCGCTTTTCGATACGCTTCTCGAAGGTGCCGACGATGACACGGTCCACATAGATGCCCGGGGTGTGGATTTCGCTGGGCAACAGCACGCCGGGTTCGACGATCTCTTCCACTTCGACCACGGTGATCTTGCCGGCGGTGGCCGCCAGCGGGTTGAAGTTTTGCGCGGTGTTGCGGTACACCACGTTGCCGTAGTGGTCGGCCTTCCAGCCCTTGACGATGGCGAAGTCACCGGTAATGGATTCTTCAAGGATGTACTTGCGGCCCTTGAACTCGCGCACTTCCTTGCCCTCGGCAACCGGGGTGCCGTAACCGGTGGCGGTGAAGAACGCCGGGATTCCGGCACCGCCGGCGCGCATCTTCTCGGCCAGGGTACCCTGTGGGGTCAGCTCCACGTCCAGCTCACCGCTGAGCAGCTGGCGTTCGAACTCGGCGTTTTCGCCCACATAGGAGGCAATCATCTTGCGAATCTGCCGATCTTCCAGCAACACGCCCAGGCCAAAGCCGTCAACGCCGCAGTTGTTCGACACCACGGTCAAGCCCTTGACGCCGCGTCGCTTGATTTCGCTGATGAGGTTTTCCGGGATGCCGCACAGGCCGAAACCGCCGGCCAGTACTGTCATGTTGTCGGTCAGGCCTTCAAGGGCCTGTTCATAGGTTGCAACGCGCTTGTCCAGTCCGGCCATGCTGATCCGCCTTTTGTAGTTGTAGAACCGACGAGGCTGTCGGTGAGCGTGTGCAGACATCTTCACCGCACGCGACTGATTTGTTAATTTTGTTTTCATCATCGATTGATAACTTTTACAAAACAAACAATAGGCCTGTCATGAACGTCAAGCAACTGCGTGCCTTTGTCGCCGTAGCCAAGTACCAGAGCTTCGCCCAGGCCGGTGAGCACCTGCATATCTCGCAGCCCGCCCTGAGCCTGACCATCAAGGCCCTGGAAGAAAACCTCGGTGGCGCCCTGCTCAGCCGCACCACGCGCAGCGTCAGCCTGACCGCCGAGGGCGAAGTGTTGCTGCCGCTGGCACGGCGCCTGCTGGCAGACTGGGACGACACTGAAGAGATGCTGCGCCAACGCTTCACCCTGCAACTGGGCCGGGTGTCGGTGGCGGCCATGCCAGCCTTTGCCGGCAACCTCCTGCCCCACTCGCTCAAGGTATTTCGCCAGCGCTACCCCAAGGTCAACGTCACGGTGCATGACGTGATCAACGAGCAGGTGCTGGAACTGGTACGCCATCGCCGCGTCGAACTGGGCATCGGCTTCGAGCCGGAAAACATCGACGGTCTGGATTTCCACCCGTTGTACCTGGACCGCTTCGTAGCGGTGGTACCGGCCGACTCGCCCCTGGCGTTGCTGCCCCAGGTCAGCTGGACACAGCTGATGGCCGAAGACTTCGTGGCCCTGCAACGCCCTTCGGCGGTGCGCCTGCTGATGGAGCAGAATGTGGCCGCCCACCACGGCAAACTGGCCGTGGCATTCGAGAGCCACCAGTTGGCAACCATTGGCCGCATGGTCGCCAGTGGCCTGGGGGTCAGTGCCGTACCGGCGCTGTGCATCAACCAGATGCAGGAGCTCGGCGCCCGCTGCATCACCTTGGTGGAGCCCATGGTCGAACGACGCATCGGCGTGATTGCCCTCAGTGAACACAAGCTTTCCACCGCAGCGCAAGCGCTGCTTGAGGTTGTGCTTTCCAATACCCGCATCCCGGAGGTGACATGCGTTACGTGAAACTGGCAGGTTCGAGCGTTCCGGCCATTGGCCAGGGCACTTGGTACATGGGTGAGGACCCCGGCCGCAAGGCTGCCGAAGTGGCGGCCCTGCAACAGGGTATCGAGTTGGGCCTGACCCTGATCGACACCGCCGAGATGTATGCCGAAGGCGGCGCGGAAGAAGTGGTTGGCCAGGCCATTGCCGGGCGCCGCGACCAGGTGTTTCTGGTCAGCAAGGTGTACCCGCACAATGCCAGCCAGCGCGGCATGGCGGCTGCCTGCGAGCGTAGCCTCGCCCGCCTGGGTACCGACTGCATCGACCTGTACCTGCTGCATTGGCGTGGCCAGCACCCGCTGGAAGAAACCGTCGAAGCCTTCGAGCGCTTGCGCGAGCAAGGCAAGATCAAGCGCTGGGGCGTGTCCAATTTCGACCTCGACGACCTGCGTGAACTGCACAACCCTGAATGCGCCACCAACCAGGTACTGTACAACCCGGCGCAGCGTGGCATCGAATTCGACTTGCTGCCTTGGTGCGAAAAGCGCGCGCTGCCGACCATGGCCTACTGCCCGCTGGCCCAGGCCGGGCGCTTGCTGCAGCACCCTGTGCTGGCAGAAATTGCCGAGCGCCATGGCGCCACGCCGGCCCAGGTCAGCCTGGCCTGGGTGACCCGCAGTGATGGGGTGATCGCCATCCCCAAGGCCGTGGCGCCCGAGCATGTTCGGCTGAATGCAGCCGCAGGTTCGCTGACCTTGAACAGCGAAGACCTGCGGGCAATCGACCGGGCGTTCCCGGCACCGACGCGCAAGCAGCGGTTGGCGATCGTCTAACTACTCACGCGGTACTTCACGCGGTACTTGTAGGAGCGGCCTTGCGCCGCGAAAGGGCCGCAAGGCGGCCCCAGCAATGGATGCGGCGAAGCTGAAAATCTGGGGCCGCTGTGCGGCCCTTTCGCGGCGCAAGGCCGCTCCTACAGGGGGGCAGTGTTGATGCGCAACTCAGTGAAAATCCCGGCTGCGAACATCAAGCCCTTGCAGCAACGGGGTCACATCCTCCAGCCGCCGGGCAATCAGGTGCCGCACGCCGTTCTCCTGTTCCAGCCGCCCACTGACCTTGAGCAGCTGCGCCCCCACCAACGCTCGCCGCTGCCGTTCTGCAATGTCCCGCCACACCACCACGTTGACCATCCCGTGCTCGTCTTCCAGGGTGACAAAGGTCACTCCGCTGGCGGTCTGGGGCCGTTGGCGGCCTACTACCAGCCCGGTCACGGCAATGGTGTCGCCATGCTCGACACCTTGCAGCTCACTCGAACTGCGACACCCCAGCGCCCTCAGGCGTGAGCGCAACAGTGCCAGCGGATGCGGCCCCAGCGTGGTACCCAGGGCCTGGTAATCGGCCATCAGGTCTTCACCTACAGTTGGCACAGGCAAGTCCACTGGCGTTTCAGGCACTGGTTGCACCTCGGCGAACAGGGGCAGCTGCGGCTGCACTGCCGCCACCTGCCAGCGTGCCTGGTGCCGATCACTGGCCAAGGCACGCAGCGCCCCGCCATCGGCCAGGCGGGCTCGGGCCCTTGAATCGAGCCCTGCACGCAGGCACAGGTCTTCGACATCGCGCCAGAGCCGTTGCGCCCTCGCCTGCTCCAGGCGCCTGGCATCGGCCTCGGCCAAACCGCGCACCAGGCGCAAGCCCATGCGAATAGCCAATGTGCCTTCAGCATCAGGCTCGAGGGTGCAGTCCCACTCGCTGTGGCAGACATCAACCGGTCGCACCTCGATACCCTGGCGCCGGGCTTCTTGCAGCAACTGGTCAGGGCTGTAGAAGCCCATGGGCCAGCTGTTGACCAGTGCGCAGGTGAAAATTGCCGGTTCATGGCACTTCAGCCAACTGCTGGCATAGCACAGCAAGGCAAAGCTGGCCGCGTGCGATTCCGGGAAGCCATAGCTGCCAAAACCCTTGATCTGCTCGAAGATGCGCTCGGCAAACGCCAGGTCGTAACCATTGCGCAGCATGCCTTGCACCAGCCGCTCACGGTGCGGTTCCAGGCCACCGTGGCGCTTCCAGGCCGCCATGTTGCGACGTAGCTGGTCGGCCTCGCCCGGCGTGTAATCGGCGGCAACCATGGCCAGCTCCATCACCTGCTCCTGAAACAGCGGCACACCCAAGGTACGCTCGAAGACTTCCTTGAGCTGCGGCGATGGGTAGGTTACCGGTTCCTGCTTCAGCCGCCGGCGCAGGTACGGGTGCACCATGTCGCCCTGGATCGGCCCGGGGCGGACAATCGCCACCTCGATGACCAGGTCATAGAACGTGTTGGGCCGCAGCCGGGGCAGCATGGCCATCTGCGCCCGCGACTCGATCTGGAATACCCCCATGGTCTCGGCGCGGCTGATCATTGCGTAGGTGGCCGGGTCTTCGCCGGGAATGGTGGCCAGGGTCAGTTGCTGGCCGCGATGGTGTTGCAGCAGGTCGAAGCAGCGGCGCAAGGCACTGAGCATGCCCAGCGCCAGCACGTCGACCTTGAGCAGGCCGACCATGTCCAGGTCGTCCTTGTCCCACTGGATCACAGTGCGCTCCGCCATCGCGGCATTTTCCACCGGCACCAGCTGGTCGAGTGGCTGCTGGGAGATGACAAAGCCGCCCGGGTGCTGCGACAGGTGCCGGGGGAAGCCGATCAGCTCGCCAGCCAGCACCAGCACCCGCCGCAGTGAAGGGCTGCCGGCCTCAAAGCCAGCTTCGGCCAAGCGCTGGTCATCGGGAATGCGGTCGCTCCAGCGACCACAGCACTTGGCCATGGCATCCACTTGGTCTGCCGGCAAACCCAATACCCGCGCTACATCGCGTACCGCACCCGCGGCATGGTAGGTGTTGACCACCGCCGTCAGCGCCGCACGGTGCCGACCATAGCGGCGAAACACATACTGGATCACTTCTTCGCGCCGGTCGTGCTCGAAGTCCACGTCGATATCAGGCGGCTCGTTGCGTTCACGCGACAGGAAGCGCTCGAACAGCAGGCGATGCTGCATGGGGTCGAGCTCGGTAATACCCAGCACGAAACACACCACCGAGTTGGCCGCCGAACCGCGGCCCTGACACAAGATGCCTTGGCTGCGGGCGAAGGCGACGATGTCGTGCACGGTCAGGAAGTAACTTTCGTAACCCAGTTCCTCGATCAGCGCCAACTCCGTGGCCAGCACCTCACGCACCTTGTTACTCGGCCCGCCTGGCCAGCGTAGCGGCAAGCCTTGCTCGCACAGTTCACGCAACCAGCTTGCCGGGGTATGGCCCTCGGGCACCAGTTCGCGCGGGTACTGGTATTTCAACTCGCTCAGGTCAAATTGGCAGCGCTCGGCAATGGCCAGGGTCTCGGCCAGCAGGTCGGCAGGATAGAGTTCGCCCAACTGTGCCTGGCTGCGCAGGTGCCGCTCGCCATTGGCAAACAGAAAGCGCCCGGCCTCGGCGACCTGGCAGTGCTGGCGGATGGCGGTCATGCAGTCCTGCAAGGCACGGCGACCGCGCACATGCATGTGCACATCGCCACAAGCCACGGCGCGGATACCCACTTCAGCCGCCAGGCCTCGCAAGCCTTGCAGGCGCAGGGCATCGTCACTGCCCCGGTGCAGGTGCACGGCCAGCCACAGGCGTTCGCCGAACACACTGCGTAACCACTCACCCGTGGCAGTGTCGGCGCAGTCATCGGCCACCCATAGCGCCAGCAGGCCTTGATGGTGTTGTTGCAGGTCGTCGCGAAACAGCTGGTACTCGCCCTTTTGCGCCCGCCGGCGGGCCCGCGTGATCAGCGCGCACAAACTCTGGTAACCGGCCAGGTTCTCTACCAGCAGCACCAGCTTGGGGCCGCCCTGCAAAAGCACCTCGCTGCCCACGATCAGCCGCAGTTGGTGCTCTTTGGCAGCCTGCCAGGCACGAACGATGCCAGCCAGGGTGCATTCGTCAGTGATCGCCAGGGCCTGGTAGCCCTGTTCACCCGCGCGCCGGAACAGCTCGTCAGCGCTCGACGCCCCGCGCTGAAAGCTGAAGTTGGACAGGCAATGCAGCTCGGCATAACCCTGCTTGCTCATGCGAACCACCCCTGCAGCCACAGCGGGCCGGCCTGGCCCAGGTCGCGGTAGGCCCAACCGCGCAGGCCATCACGGGTTTCGATGCGGTAGTAGTCGCGGCGCACGTCGCCGCCATCCCACCAGCCCGACTCGATGCGTTCGGCCTGGCCCTGTACCTGGTAGCTGGCGGCGTCCAACGCCATCGGGGCTGGCAGTAGCCAGCCGGGGCGAGTGCCCGGGGCAACCGGCATGCTGCCTTGGGCGCCTTGCTCGGTCAGCTGCCAGGCGCATTCGGGGCGGTGATCAGCTGCCGCGCTCAGCCCCTTCACGGCCTCATCCCCCAGGCGAGCGCGCAGCCGCTCGCGCAATTGTTCCCAGGGTTGCGCCTGCTGCGCACGAGGGTCGAACAACGCCTGGTGCTGGGGCACGAAGGGTGGCAGGTCCTCGGCAACCAGCCGCACGTTGCGCACGGGTGCGGGAATGCGCAGCGGCTCCAGGCGCCCACGGGTCAGTTCGAACAGCATGGAGGCATCGCGTTCGGCAGCCAGCAGGCCTACCGTGAGCAGGGTGTCCGGCCCTTCGGCATGTTCCAGGTGCAGGCAAAAGCGCTGTACGCCGCAGTCGCGCCCGGCGAGGAATGCGGCAAGGTCGTTGAGCATGCGCCGCAGCGGGAACAACAGCGCCTGGTGCGACTCGACATCGAAGTTCAGCTCCAGCCGGGTTTCGAAACGGTCCGGTGGCTGGTAGAAGTCCAGCCCCAGATTGCGCAGGCCAAGCAGCTGGTCGAGGTGCAACTGCACCTGGGGCGCAAAGCGCTTGGCCAATGTATCGCGCGGCAAGGACAGTACCTGGCCCAGCTGGCGCAGGCCCATGCGGGCAAAGGCTTCGGCGGCGTCTGCCGGCAAGCCGATGCGGGTGATGGGCATGCCTAGCAGCGCCGCTCGGGTGGCGTCGGCATCGCCCACGGCCAAGCCATCATGACCATTGGCAAGCATGCGCGCCGCTACCGGGTTGCTGGCCAGGACGATGCGTTGGCGCAGGCCCAAATCTGCCAGCTCCTGACGCAGACGTGCCTCGAACAAGGGCCAAGGGCCGAACAGTTGCAGGCTGGAGCCTACTTCCAGGAGCAACGCCCGCGGGTAATGCAAGCTGACCTGGGCACTGAAGCGATAGGCCCAGGCCGCCAGCAATTGCTGCAGCTGCTCGATACGCCTGGGGTCGGCCTCGACGCAGGTGAAGCCATCTGCCAGGGCACGTGCCGCTGTAAGGGTCTGCCCTGCCCGCAAGCCGAATGCGGCCGCTGCCGGACTGACCGCTTGCAATACCCGACGCTGGGCAGGCCCGCCAAGTAGCACCAAGGGTGTATCAGGGTCGTCACGCTCACGCAGGACCGTGTCCAGCGCCAGCTGCGGGAGGAGGATGCAGGCCCAGAGCATGGTGCATCAGCCCCTCCCCTGGCAGGCAATGGGCAGCGCCGGAGGCATGCCACCCCGGCTTTTCAACACACGCCACTGCGCGGGACGGGTGTCGACGGCAATGCGCAGCGCTGCCGGCGATGGGTTGTGTGCTGCCTGATGCGGCCGGCAAGCGAATGCCAGCGCTTGGCCGGTTTCCGCAGCCACCTGCAAACGCCGTAGGGCCCGGTCATCGGCACGTTCAGGCCAGCACAGCACCGCCGCGCAACTGCCCGAGCGCAGGCACTGCTCGGCCGCCCACAAGGCATCGGCAGGGGCGGCATCTACCTGCACCAGCCAGCGCAGGTCTACCCCGGCTGCCTGCCAGGCCGGTGCGTAAGGGATGAACGGCGGCGCCACCAGTACTACCCGGCTGCCTTCAGTACTCAGCCGCGCCAGTGTGGGCCACAGCAGTTGCAGTTCGCCGCAACCGGGGCTGGCCAGTAGTAACTCGCTGAGTGCCGCCGTCGGCCAGCCGCCTTCAGGCAGGCGCTCGTCAAGGGCCGCATGGCCGGTCGGCTGCAAGCCGAGTGGCCGTGCCTGGGCCTGCCGACCGCGCCAGACACGGCGCTGATCGAGCAGCCTGTCGAGGTCGACCACTGCGCCCATCAGTCACGCCTCAGCAGGCCGCAGAACACGCCTTCGATGAAAAAATCCTGTTCAGGCTGCACATCGATGGGTGCATAGGCCGGGTTGCGCGGCAACAGCCGGTAACCGCTGCCCTGGCGTTGCAGGCGCTTGATGGTCACTTCGCCGTCCAGGCGCGCCACCACGATCTGGCCATCGCGGGCGTCGGCCTGTTGCAGGATACCGACCAGGTCACCGTCGAAGATGCCGTCGTCGACCATCGAATCGCCACGCACTTTAAGCAGGTAGTCAGGGGTGCGGCGGAACAGGCTGGGGTCGATCAGCAGCTGTTCGTGGATATCGAGGTCCGGGCCGATGGGGGCACCCGCCGCCACCTGGCCCAACACTGGCACTTCAAGGATTTCCGGCCGACGCAGCGGTTCGGCCAGGCGAATGCCCCGCGCCTGGTTCGGCGTGACATCGATATAACCGGCCTGGCACAAGGCGGTGATGTGCTTGCGCGCAACGCTGCGCGAAGCAAAACCGAAGCGCGTGGCGATATCCGCCAGGCTCGGTGGCTGCCCTTGATCGGCAATGCGCTCGCGGATGAATTCGAAAATAGCGCGGCGTTTAGGGGTAAGATTGTCCATGGAGAACATTTGTACTCTTTTCGGAGCACGCTGAACAGCCCCCTTTGTCGCCAGCTTTGGTTATGATCCCCTGGCTTGTGTTTTCTTGATCTGGATACCCCATGCTGACCGCCCTGCTGTTCGATCTCGACGGAACCCTCACCGACACCGATACCCTGCACCTGCAGGCTTTTCGCCAACTGCTGCGTGAACAGGACGGCCGTGAGCTGAGCCAGGAGCAGTTCGATGCCCAGGTCAGCGGCCGCGCCAACGGCGAGCTGTTCGCCGAGCTGTTCATAGGCGCGAGCGTCGAGCAGTGCCAGGCGCTGGCCGATCGCAAGGAAGCATTGTTCCGCGACCTGTCGCCGTCTCTTGAACCGATGCCAGGCCTGTTGCGCCTGCTGGAGCATGCCAAGGCCCATGACATAGGCATGTGCGTGGTGACCAATGCACCGCGGCTTAACGCCGAACACATGCTGAACGCCATGGGCCTTGGCCAGCATTTCGAGCATGTGCTGGTGGCCGAGGAACTGGCGCGGCCCAAGCCAGACCCGCTGCCCTACCTCACCGGCCTGCGGCGGCTGGGCGCCGAGGCCGGGCAGGCGCTGGCCTTCGAGGATTCACTGCCGGGGGTGGCGGCCGCCAGTGGTGCGGGGATATTTACCGTGGGCGTGGCCACGACGCAGACGCCGGAGCGGTTGCTGCAGGCGGGTGCCAAGCTGGTAGTGAATGATTTCAATGATCCGGCATTGTGGGCGTTGATCGAGCGTATGGCTTGAGGTGTGGGGTGTGTTTGAGACCGAGCGCCGCCCGCGCGGCGCTTCGCAGCACAAGGCTGCTCCTACATCTGTTTCGGGCCAATGATTCCTGGGGTCAAGGCGCGCGGCCCTTTGGTGTTCACCTCGATACCGTGTCGAATAAACAAGGCGGTCGCGCACGTTGGCGCAGGCGTCACTGGCCCGAAACAGATGTAGGAGCAGCCTTGTGCTGCGAAGCGCCGCGCGGGCGGCGCTCGATTTCAAACACCCCATAACTCTATAGCCATACTCACCCAGGCCCCCATGCTGATCGACGAAGAACTGACCCTCAAAAAGCTGGAAACCTTTCTCGCCTTCATGCGCAGCGGCAACCTCGGCCGGGCGGCTGCCGAGTTATCCACCAGCGCCGTCAGCGTGCACCGCGCCATCCACTCGCTGGAGAGCGCCCTGCGCTGCCCGTTGTTCAAGCACGAAGGCCGCCAGCTGATCCCGCTGGAAAGCGCCTACGTGCTGGAAAAGAAAGCCCGGCAGCTGATCCAGGACGCCGAGCAGATGGTGCGCCAGACCCGCGAAGCCGCAGGGTTCTACGCCGAGCGCTTCCGCCTGGGTGCGCTCTACTCGCTGACGGTAAAAACCGTGCCCAAACTGGTCATGGGCCTGAAACTGCGCCGCAGCGAGCTGAACATCGACCTCACCCTGGGCTCCAACGTCGACTTGCTGCAGCGCCTGAAAAACCACGAGCTGGAAGCTGTCCTGGTGTCACTCGACGAAAGCGTCAGCGACCCGGCCTGCGAGCAGCTGCCGCTGTTCTCCGACGACATCTTCCTAGCTGTCCCCACCGACTCGCCCTTCGCCGAACAGGCCGAGGTGGATCTGGCCGACCTTGCCGACTCCACCTTCATCACCCTGACCCAGGGCTTCGCCACCCACCGCGATGGCGCACGGGTGTTCCAGCAGGCCGGCTTCGAGCCCAAGGTAGCCATGCAGGTGAATGACATCTTCACCCTGCTGAGCATGGTCAGCTCGGGTGTGGGCTTTGCCCTGCTGCCCGGGCGTATCGCGGCGGTGTACGAAAACCGCGTCCGGCTGATTGCCTTGAAGCCGCAATACCGCTTGCAGCAGCACATTGGCGTGGTGTTTCTGAAGGCTAGGGAGCGGGAGCCGAACCTGCTGGCGTTGCTGGCGGAGTGCCGGATGTACAGCCTTGAGCGCTAAACCGTAGCGCAGCATTTCGCCCCTGCAGCCATACTGCCAATGCCGCCAGCGCAGCAGGCAACAGCAGCGAAGCGAACACTTGTTCAAAACTCCAGCCCAGCGCCAGCATCTGGGCCCCGGCAAAGGCGCTGAGCACGGCGCCAATGCGCCCGATGCCGCTCATCCAGCTGGCCCCGGTTGCCCGTGCCTCGGTGGGGTAAAAAGCCGCCGCCAATGCATTCATGCCAACGCTCGCGCCATTCAGCCCAAAGCCGACGGCGCAGGCAATGGCGCACAGCCAGGCAAAATCCCCTACCACCTGGCCAATAGTGAAGATGACCGCGCCACTGAACAGAAAGGTGAGCATCAGTACGCGCTGCGGGTTACAGCGATCCATGGCCCAACCTGTTGAAATTGCCCCGACCGGGCCGCCGATCTGGAAACAGGCCGTGACAATGGCGGCTTCAGACACCGAAAAACCTCCGCCCTCCTTCACCAGTGTCGGCAGCCAGCCGCTGAACAGGTACACCAGGAACAGCGCCAGCACGTAGCCAGCCCAGAGCATGCAGGTACCAAAGCGGTAGCGCGGCGAGAGGATGGTGCCAATCGCGCCGCCAGTGCCCTGGGGTTTGGCGGGCATGACGAATGTACTGTCGGCATTGACATGTTCAGGGGCCAGGCGGCGGACAATGGCCAGAATGCGCTGGCGGTCTGCGCCTTTGCTGACCAGGAAGGTGACCGATTCTGGCAGCCGCCAATACAGCAACGGCAGGACCAACAGCGGCAACACCCCGCCCAGCACCAGCACACTGCGCCAACCCAGGTTGGGTATCATCCAGGCGCTGACGAAACCACCCATCGCCGCACCCAGGGAGAACCCGCAAAAGGCCAGGGTGATCAGCAGCGAGCGGCTGCGCGCCGGGGCGTATTCGCTGACCAGGGTGCTGGCATTGGGCATGGCAGCACCCAGGCCCAGGCCGGTAAGAAAACGTAGCGCGACCAGGGTTTCCAGGTTTGGGGAAAAGGCCGAGGCCAGGGTCCAGATGCCGAACAGCAGCACGCTGCACAGCAATACCGCCTTGCGCCCGTAGCGGTCAGCCAGGGGGCCGGCAATCAGCGCGCCAAGGGCCAGGCCGATCAGCGCAGCGCTCAATACCGGGCCCAGGCTTTGCGCATCCAGGCCCCAGTCGCTTTTCAGCTGCGGGGCAATGAAGCCGATGATGGCCACGTCCAGGCCGTCCAGGGCAATGATCAGGAAGCCGAGGAACACTACCCATTTCTGGTAGCGGCCGATGGGTTGCTGGTCGATCAGTTGGCGCACGTCAAGTGTGTTGTTCATGGGTATCACCTGTTGTTGTTTTTATGACGGTGTTTCGGGGCCGCGTTGCGGCCCAATCGCCAGCACAGGCAACATCACTGCCTGTCGAGGCTGCGCAGATACACAGGCCTGATGATCCGTGTTTCCTGCGCCACCACCAGGTCACGGGTGGCATGCAGATAAGCAGCAAAATCCGGGTCGGCATCCCGCGCCGCGCTGCGCTTTTCAAAGTCATCGAGGCTGTCATAACCCCACAGGTGCACCACCTGGTTCAGCGGCCCGATGCTACTGGTGTAGAACGCCAGCGGTGCGCCGAGGTGGCGCAGCAGGATCGGCATCGCCAACTGGTCGAAGGCTTCGAGAAAGGCCGCCATGCAGCGCGGCCGGATGGTATAGATGCGGTGATCGACCACTGCCTTGTCCATCACGCCACCTCCCGCGCATTGCCCGCCGCCGCCAGCCCCTGCGCCACACCAGCCAGGTGGCGCCCGGTGATGTAGCCAAAGGTCATGATCGGCCCGAGGGTAATGCCGGCACCGGGGTAGTTGCCGCCCATGATGCTGGCACGGTCGTTACCCACCGCATACAGCCCTTCGATGGCCTGCCCGTCGGCGGCCAGCACTTCACCGACCACGCTGGTGCGCAGCCCGTCGAAGGTGCCCAGATCGCCCATGATGACTTTCACCGCAAAGTACGGCCCCTCGCCCACTGGCGCCACGCAGGGGTTGGGCTGTTGCTGTGGGTCTGCCAGGTAGCGGTTGAAGCTGGTACTGCCGCGGCCGTACTGGCGGTCCTCGCCCTGTACTGCGCCAAGGTTGTACTCGCGCACGGTCCGCTCCAGCCCTTGTGCATCCATACCAGCCTTGCCTGCCAGCTCGGCGAGGGTCTGGCCCTTGAGCAGGTAGCCGTTACGCAGCAATTGCCCCAGCGGCATCGGTGCAGGCTTGGCAAAGCCCAGGCCATACTTGGCCAGGGTGCGACGGTCGCACACCAGCCACATGGCGGTTTCCGCCTGCCCGGCGCAAGCCTCGATCAGCGCTGCGCCCACGTCGTGGTAGGAGTTGGACTCGTTGGTGAAACGCCGACCAGAGCGCAGCACCCCGATCACACCTGGCTTGTAGCGGTCCAGCAGATGCGGAAAGGCGATGTATCGTCCGGCACCTACCGGCACCTTCGACACGGGCATCCAGGCGGCTGGCGCTTGCAGGCGGATATCCACCTTGGCTCCCAGCGCCTCGGCCATGCGAGCGCCATCGCCGGTATTACCCGCTGGCACCGGTGAAAAATGCTCACCACCACTGCGCACATGTGGGTAGGCTTGGCGCAACCGTTGCAGGTCATGGGAGAACCCACCACAGGCCAGCACCACCCCGCGCCGTGCCTGAATGCGCAGTTCGATGTCGCCTTGCCCGGCCAGTGCCCCCACCACCCGCCCACCGTCGCGCAGCAGCTGCCGCGCCGGGGTGCCGGTGAGGAGCGGGATGCCCAGGTCCAATGCCGAGCGCACCAGCCGCGCCGCCAAGGCATTGCCGCTGGTAACCTGGGTACCGCGGCGATACAGGGCAAGCTCCTTCAGGTGGGTGAGCAGGCGCCTGGCCACATACACGAACGAAGTCAACGAGCGGGTAACGTTGAAGAAGTGCTTGAGGTCGGCATTCGACGAGTTGAACATCATGCCGATGAAGGTGATGGTCTTCAGTGGCGGGCGCAGGCGGGCCATGTCCGGTCCCAGGCCGCGGATGTCGTAAGGTGCGGCCAGTATCGAGCGGCCCACATCGACGCCACCCTCGACTTGTGGGTGATAGTCGGGGTACAGCGTGGGCACGAACTTCACGGCGGTTTCCCGCTCGAAAAAGTCCACCATCTGCGGCCCGTAGCGCAAGAATGCCTCGACCCCGGCCGCGTCAAAGCAGGCACCGGTTTCGTTGCGCAGGTACGTCATGGCCGCCTCAGGGCTGTCGTTGGCGCCGTGCCTATTGCCGGGCACCCACAACACACCGCCGGAAAACGCCGTGGTACCGCCAAAGCAGTCGTCTTTTTCGATGACGATCACGTCAAGGCCATGCTTCTTTGCAGTAATGGCGGTCGCCAGGCCACCCGCACCCGCACCGATAACCAGCACATCGCAGTTACGTGTGGTCATGCGCGTGCCCCCTCAAAGCCCGGCCGCGGGATCAGCGCCATGGGCATGCTTTCGAGGCCGCCATCCACGGTCAGCTCTGCACCGTTGATGTAGTCGGCGCGCTGGCTGGCCAGGAACAGCACGGCTTCGGCGATATCCTGCGGTTCACCAATGCGCTGGTTGGCGGTCATGGCGCTGCGCTGGCGTTCGATCTGCGGGTCGGCATAAAACGCTGCGGACAAGGGTGTGCGGATCAACCCCGGGCAGACTGCATTGCTGCGTACACCGCGCGGCCCCCATTCCACGGCAATCTGCCGCGACAGCATGCTGACCCCGGCTTTGGCCGCGCTGTAGGCACCGCTATTGGGTTGCGGGTAATGGGCGGCGATCGAGGCCACGTGCACGATACGGCCCTGGCCACGGGCCAGCATCGAACGGCCGAAGGCCTGGGCACACAACAGGTAGCCCGTGAGGTTGACCGCCAGCACCTGGTTCCACTGCTCCAGGCCCAGCCCGTCCAGCGCACCGGGGCGCAGCACGCTGGCATTGTTGACCAATACATCGCAGCGCCCATGCAGCGCCTGAACCTGAGCGGCGGCCTGCTCCACGCTGGCCGGGTCGGCGATGTCACAGCCCAGGGCGCTGACCTCACCGACGCTGTGTTCACCTAGGGTGGCAGCCAGTTCACGGCATTTGTCCAGGTCACGGTCCAGCAGGACCACATGGGCGTGCTGCCCGACCAGGGCGCCGGCCAGCGCCGCGCCAATACCACCGGCGGCACCGGTTACCACACAGACGGCCGAGTCCAGGCCCAGCCATTGAGAGGGGATCTTGTTGTTGTGCATGCTGCTCTCCAGAGTGTCGCTTCATCTGGGCCACAGCCTAGGGCCGGCAGGCACAACGGCAGAATGGACAAAACCTGCAACCAGCCCCACATTCCCGACAATTTTCGCCCTGCCGCCTGAAGCCTGCAGGCAGCTGTGGCACAGTAGCCAGGAACCGAACAGAACAATTACAACAACATGAACAAGATCCCCAACTACGCCCTGTACGGTGAAACCGCGCAACCGGTGTGGCATGAAGCCCTGCATGTGGAGCAGATCTCCCAACGCTCTGGCGCACACAACTGGGAAATTGCCGCGCACCGTCATGAAGGCTTGCTGCAGCTGCTGTACCTGCAAAGCGGCGGCGGTGAAGTACTGTTCGACAGTGACCGGCTCCAGGTACAGGCACCCTGCGTGGTCTATGTACCGGCGCAAGTGGTGCATGGTTTCCATTGGGCTGACCAGGTCGAGGGCCTGGTGATCACCGCCGCCCAGCACCCGCTGGAAAGCATTACCCAGGTGCTGGCACCCCACCTGCTGGTGCAGGTGCGCAAACCACAGGTGATCGCCCTGCCGTCGTGGGCAGCCGACGAAGACCCGTTGCTGCCGCTGTGCATGGCCTTGCGCGAGGAGTACCACAACCGCGCCCGTGAGCATGTGGCCAGCAGCATGGCGCTGTTGCTGACGTTGCTGATTCAGGTGCTGCGCCATGAACCGCACATGCCCCACGGTGGGCTGCGCCCAGTGTCAAGGCGCAGCCAGCAGCTGACCGCTTTCCGTGAATTGGTGGACATGCACTACCGCGCGCACTGGCCACTGGCGGACTACGCCGCCGAGCTCGGCATGACCCTGGCTACGCTGGGGCGGTTGTGTCAGGAGCACCTGGGCATGACGCCCATGAACGTGATCAATGCCCGGCTGGTGCTGGAGGCCAAGCGCATGCTTGGGCATTCGAGCCTGAGTGTGAAAGAGATCGCCCATGAGCTGGGGTTTGCCGATGTGGGGTATTTCAGCCGGTTCTTTCGCAAGCATGCGGGGGTGAGCCCTAGCGGGTTTCGCGAGGGCCAGTAACATCTGCCGGCTTTTGCTGTGGCCTGCACTGGCCTCTTCGCAGCACAAGGCTGCTCCTACAGGTATCGCGTGCTGATGTAGGAGCAGCCTTGTGCTGCGAAGAGGCCGGCACAAGTCAGCACTAGATCGCCAAGGCCCGCTGCACATCGTCTACCGTGGTCGCCAGGCTGCTCAGGTGCAAATTCATTACTCGCTCAACCGGCGCCTGATCCAGCGGCCAGTGCAAGGCAATGCTCCCGGCCAGGCGCCCTTCGGCATGCACCGGCAGCGCAATGGCGCGGATCAGGAATGGCAAGCGCACCGGGTACTCCCAGTACCCTTCTGTCCGCTGGCCAAAGCCCTTGTGTGCGTCTTCTTCGATGTTGCGCAGCACCGTGTCATCGCGCAGCCGCTCATGGGCCGCCAGGCGTTGCACTTCATCGACCGCCAGCTCACCCAGACAGGCCCGCCCCATTGCCGAGTGAAACAGGCTGGCATGGTGGCCGACGATCTGGCAGGTATGCGGGTACCGCTTGCGCAATACCTGAGGGATGGCGCTTTCCATCACCTCCAGCCGCTCGCCGTCGAAACACGACAGGTCCACCACCAGCCCGGTGCGCTCGCTCAGGTCCAGCAGCATCGGTGCAGCACTTTCCACCAGGCGCCGCTTGAAGCGCATCTGCCGGTCACCGAACAGCCGCCGCGCGCACAGGCGATAACGCCGGTCGCTGAGGCCACGGTAGACCCAGCCCTGCTCCTGCAAGGTGGCCAGCATGCGCGACGCCGTGGCCTTGGGCAGGCCGGTAAGGTAATGCAGTTCTTCCAGGCCCAGCGCCTGGTGCTCGCCCAGCAGGTCGACAATGGCCAGCGCCCGCTCCACCGAACGCACGCCGCCACTGTCTGCCGTAATGCCCATGGGTATGACCTCCCTGTAGCTGGATGGTCAGCATAGCCAGCAAGAACCGCGCCTGCCCAGTGCTTTCATCAGGCCTGCAGGCACGGTGGCGGGCGCCGCTCAACCCACCGGGTCAGCTGCTCATGGGCGTATGCCAGTTGCAACACCGCATGATCGGCCTGGGCCGGGCCTATGATTTGCAGGCCCATGGGCAAACCGGCGCTGTTGAAGCCGACCGGCACACTGATGCTCGGCAAGCCGGCCAGGGTCGGCCCGATCACCACCTCCATCCAGCGATGGTAGGTGTCCATCGCCCGCCCCCCGACCACCGTCGGCCACGCCAGTTTTGCATCGAAAGGGAACACCTGGGCGGACGGCAACAGCAGGTAGTCGTAACGTTCGAACAGGTTGGCCAAGGCGCGGTACCAGTCACTGCGGTCCAGCGAGGCCTGGTACAGCGAGGCCGCGCTCAGTTGCAAGGCGCCCTCTACCTCCCACTGTGCTTCGGGCTTGAGCAAGGCGCGCCTGGCTGGGTCGGCATAGGCAGCGCCAAGGTTGCCGTGCACCAGGAAGTGGCGGTGGGTGAGCCAGCATTGCCACAAGCGCGCCGGGTCGAATGCAGGCTGGCAAGCCTCGACCCGGCAGCCCAGTTCGGCGAAATCGGCCAACGCTGCTTCACACAGGCCCAACACCCCGTCATCCATCGGCAGGTAGCCGTTGTAGTCACCCAGCCAGCCAACCCGCACACCCCGAAAATCGCGCTGCAGCCCTGCGGCGAAATCGCGGCGGCCCTCGCTCAGCGACAGCGGCACCCGTGCATCAACGCCTGCCTGGGTCGACAACAGCCGCGCCACATCCACCACGCTGCGCCCCATCGGCCCTTCGGTAGCCAGCTGCTGCACGAACAGTTCGGGTGCCGGACCATGAGGCACACGGCCCTGCGATGGGCGTAGCCCGAACACATTGTTGAACGCCGCCGGGTTGCGCAGCGACCCCATCATGTCGCTGCCGTCGGCCACCGGCAGCAGGCGCATGGCCAGCGCCGCTGCAGCCCCGCCACTGCTGCCGCCGGCCACCCGCTGCGGGTTGTAGGCATTGGTGGTGGTACCGAACAGGGTGTTATAGGTTTGCGAACCGAGGCCGAACTCCGGCACGTTGCTTTTGCCAACGATCAGCGCCCCGCTCGCCCGCACCCGCGCCACGCTGATGGCGTCATGCTCAGGTACTTGTTCGGCGAACAACGGCGAGCCCAGGGTGGTGCGCAACCCGGCAGTGGCAGCCAGGTCCTTGATCGCCTGTGGCATGCCGTGCATCCAGCCGCGGGAATGGCCTCGCGTCAGCTCACGGTCACGCTCATCGGCCTCGGCCAACACCGCCTCGGCCGGGCGCAGCGACACCAGTGCGTTGACCTGCGGGTTGCAGCGTTCGATATGCGCCAGGTAGGCCTGCATCACTTCCCGGCACGATACCTGCCGGGCATGGATGGCCTGGGACAAAGCTTGGGCATCAAGGGCAACGATGGGGTCGATGGCTAACGGCTTCACGGTTTTACTCCAAGGTTGAAAGTGGCAGGCTTGCCCGCCCGGGGTGCTTCTTTCAGGCAATAGGTACCCAGCAGCGTCAGCAGGCAGGCGAACAGCACGTAGAACGACGGTGCCACCGGGGTAGCGAGCACCTTGGTAAGCCAGGTGACGATCAACGGGGCAAAGCCGCCAAACACCATCACCGCTACGTTATAGGCCACCGAGACACCGGTGGAGCGCACCTCGACCGGGAACTGCTCGGCCAGGGCGGTCGGGGCCGGGCCAAAGAAGCCGCCGATGGCCGTGCACAGCAGTAGTTGCATCACCAGCAGGCGCTCCAGCGAAGGCGCAGCGGCCACCCACACATACAGTGGGTACACCATCACGAAAAAGGCCAAGGTGAAAGCCATCAGCACCGGGCGCCGGCCCACCCGGTCAGACAACGCCCCTGCCAGAGGAATGACCACGGTCATCAGCCCCACGGCCAGCATCTGCACCAGCAGCACCTGGTCCAGCGGCAGCCCGAGGCTCTTGTGGGCGAAGGTCGGCATGTTCACCAGTACCACGTAGAACGACACCGTGGCGCCACAGGCCAGCCCCATCGACACCAGCAGGCTGCGCCGATGCTCACGCAGTACTTGCCACAGGCTAGGTGACTGGCCCTTGGCCTGGCGGCGCGCCTCGACGAACTCCTCGGGCTCTTCCATATGCTTGCGTATCCACAACCCGACCGGGCCGATCAGCAGGCCCAGCACGAACGGGATGCGCCAGCCCCAGCTGTCCAGCGCCTCAGGCGAACACAAGTGCGTCACCAGGGCCACCATCGCAGCCCCGGAAAACACCGCCAGGCACTGCCCCACCAATTGCCACGAGCCATAGAGGCCCTTGCGGTGTGCAGGCGCGCTCTCCACCAGAAACGCCGTGGCGCTGGCGTACTCGCCACCGGTGGCAAACCCTTGCAGCATGCGCGCCACCACGATCAGCAGCGGCGCGGCCATGCCGATGGCCAGGTAGTCGGGGGCAAAGGCGATCATGGCGATCGACACGGTCATCAGGCGGATAATCATCTGCATCGCCGCCTTGCGGCCCTTGCGATCGGAGTACATGCCCAGCAACACGCCACCCACCGGGCGCATGAAAAAGCCGACGCCAAAGGTGGCCAGGGCCATCAGCAGCGAGGCGTACTCGTCGTCGGACGGAAAAAACTGCCGGGCGATGATGCTGGCCAGAAAGCCGTAAACAATAAAGTCGTACCACTCCAGGGCGTTGCCGATAACGGCGGCGACCACTTGCCGGGTACGCGACACGCCGGTGCTCGAAGTCTGCATAGGGAACACTCCACACAAGGATTGGGTGATCGCCCAGGCGCGGTCGCGCCCGGGTTCCAGCGGCAGTCGTCAAAAAGGAAAGGTCAGGCGGGCGCGAGCCAGCGCTCTGCCAGCGCGCCCCAGTAGGCGGCACCGGTCAGCAGGATGTCGTCGTTGAAGTCGTAGGCCGGGTTATGCACCATCGGGCGCGATACACCATTGCCGATGAACAGGTAGGCGCCCGGGCAGCGTTGCAGCATCCAGGCAAAGTCCTCGCTGCCCATCAGCTTGCGGGTGTTGGCATCCACCGCCTCGGCACCGAGCAACTCCACCCCCACCTGCGTGGCGAAGGCGTTTTCTGCGGCATGGTTGACCAGCACCGGGTAGGCCGGGCGGTGCTCGATGCTGGCACGGCAGCCAAAGCTTTCGGCCTGGCTGACGATAATTGCCCGCACCCGTTCCAGGGTCTGCGCCCGCACCTCGGCGTTCAGCGCACGCAGGCTAAGGCGTAACAGCGCCTGTTGCGGAATCACGTTGGCCGCTTCGCCGGCCTGCAACGCGCCGACGGTGACCACCGCAGCCTCCTGCGCATCGATGTTGCGCGCCACCACGGTTTGCAGCGCCATCACCACACTGGCCGCAGCCACCAGCGGGTCTACGGTCAGGTGCGGCATCGAGCCATGGCCGCCCACCCCGTCGAGGGTCACCGTGAGCAGGTCTTGCGAGGCCATCATCGGCCCCTCGCGAAAACCCAGATGCCCGGCCGGCAGCCCGGGCATGTTGTGCATGCCGAACAGCGCATCGCAGGGGAAGCGTTCCAGCAGGCCGTCGGCCAGCATCGCCTCGGCACCGCCCTGGCCCTCCTCGGCCGGCTGGAAGATCAGCGTCAGCGTGCCGTCGAACCGCCGGGTTGCCGCCAGGTAGCGCGCAGCGCCCAGCAGCATGGTGGTGTGCCCGTCATGGCCGCAGGCGTGCATGCAACCTTGGTGCTGGCTGCTGTAGGCCACGCCCGTTGCTTCGTGGATGGGCAGCGCGTCCATGTCGGCGCGCAAGCCCAGCCGGCGTGTGCTGCTGCCATTGCGCAGCACACCGACCACACCGGTCTTGCCGATGCCGGTGTGCACTTCATAGCCCCACGCCTCAAGCAGCCGGGCGACCAGCGCCGAGGTGCGGCTTTCTTCAAAACCCAGTTCCGGGTGGGCGTGGATATCGTGACGGATTGCATGCAGGTCGCTGGCCACGTCGTTCAGCCAGGCCAGGATGTGCTGATGTCGGGACATGTAGAGTCTCCTCGCGCGGGTGGTTTCCCGTTCTTGTTGTTCGCCTTGAGGTCACGACGGGTAAGGCAGGTCGTGCTTGGCTGACAGATAAGCGCGAGGAGAGATGAAGCACAATCGAATCTGGTTTCACACCGTGGAACCGAAAGCATCGAGGCGACCTGGCACCGTTTGCCAGACTGTTCATCCCCTGCTGGCAGGCAGGCGAACCAATAATACTTTTTCTGGCAACGGCTCGAGGATGGCCGACTCCTGGCCGCGTATTCGATTCCACCCCGTAGCTTCCTTGATGGACTCAATTGCCAACCTACCGAAGGGCAGTCTATTCAACCTGGCTTGATGATAGGTCGACCTCATATCGGTCAACAGCTGCCTGATTTTGCCCACCCCCGCAAGAGACGCAGCCCCTATCCCGGCCCCAGCCACCAGTTCAGCCCCTATTGACTCAAAGGGCGCTGAAAGAGCGAGCGCTGCCCCGGGTGCCTTGATCACGGTACCGGCCAGCCCACCAATAAATATCATCGCATTGTTGGTACGGCTCGAGTCATCAAACTCCTTCGGTATTGGCCGCCCTTCAGCCTTGGCAATCGAACGTTTGACTATTGCTTTGGATGCCTTGTTCAGCGACGAGAGCATCCCCACCGTTCCCCAGACGAGTCCGGTGGCCTGTCCGACTGCACGTGTGGGCGAATGGCCATCGCGGTCGACATGGTTGATGGGATCACCCGTGCAATAGGCGTATGCATTGAGGCCTCCTCGCCCAAACGGGCTGAATGCATCGGGGCTGAGAAAGCGCATTTGCACGGTGTGATAGCAACGTTTGCCATTACCCAGCAGATAACAGTGCGCCACTTGCGCGACAGCCTCGCCGGCAAAGGCCAACAAAGGGCTACCCTGGCTCCCGTGATAACCATAGAGCGTATATGCACGCCGCAGGAGATCATTGCCAATGTGTACTGCAGTTTGTTGGTCAATGGGCGTTAACGATGAAGCATGCATGTTTCCATTCCTGTTAATTGTGATCGCCCATTCACGCTAACCCGATCAACTTGCTTCCATTAACTCTCAGACTTATTAGCCGGAAACATTGCCCACGCACGGCCACTGCAATTGCTGTTACCTTGGGCTCACTGTTCAGCCATAGCCAAGGACTGCGTCATGCCACCACGCCCAACCTCCCCAAGCGGCTTCGTCCGCGTGCGCGGTGCCCGCGAGCACAACCTGAAGAACATCGATGTGGATGTGCCCCGCGATGCCTTGGTGGTATTCACTGGCGTGTCCGGCTCGGGCAAGTCTTCACTGGCCTTTTCCACGCTTTACGCCGAAGCCCAGCGCCGTTACTTCGAGTCGGTGGCGCCCTACGCCCGGCGCCTCATCGACCAGGTTGGCGTGCCAGACGTGGATGCCATCGACGGCTTGCCGCCGGCGGTGGCGCTGCAGCAGCAACGCGGCACGCCCAGCGCACGTTCCTCGGTGGGTAGCGTGACCACCCTGTCCAGCTCGATCCGCATGCTCTACTCGCGCGCGGGCCACTACCCGGCCGGGCAGGCGATGCTGTACGCCGAAGACTTTTCACCGAACACACCCCAGGGTGCCTGCCCGGAGTGCCACGGCCTGGGCCGGGTCTACGAGGTGACCGAAGCAACCATGGTCCCCGACCCGTCGCTGACCATCCGCGAGCGCGCGGTGGCGGCGTGGCCGATGGCCTGGCAGGGGCAGAACCAGCGCGACATCCTGGTGACGCTGGGCTATGACGTCGACATTCCCTGGCGCGACCTGCCCCAGGCGCAGCGCGACTGGATCCTGTTCACCGAGGAGACGCCCACCGCACCGGTGTATGCCGGCCTGACCCCGGCACAGACCCGCGAAGCACTCAAGCGCAAACAGGAGCCCAGCTACCAGGGTACGTTCATGGGCGCTCGGCGATACGTGCTGCATACCTTCATGCACTCGCAGAGCGCGCAAATGCGTAAGCGTGTGGCCCAGTACATGCGCCCCAGCCCCTGCCCGCTGTGCCAGGGCAAGCGCCTGAAGCGCGAGGCACTGGGCGTGACTTTCGCCGGCCTGGACATCGCCGAGCTGTCGCACCTGTCGTTGCAGGCGCTGGCCGAGGTATTGCGCAAGGTGGCGGCAGCGGACTACCTGACCCAAAAACAGGACCCGCTGACGGTAGAAAAGCGCCTGGCTGCCCAACGCATCGCCAACGAGTTGCTCGAACGCATCGATACCCTGCTTGCCCTTGGCCTCGGTTACCTGGCACTTGAGCGCAGCACCCCGACCTTGTCCTTCGGTGAGCTGCAACGCCTGCGCCTGGCCACCCAGCTGAATTCGCAGCTGTTCGGCGTGATCTACGTGCTCGACGAGCCATCGGCCGGCTTGCACCCTGCCGACAGCGAAGCGCTGTTCGAAGCCCTGCAGCGCCTGAAGCACGCTGGCAACTCGGTGTATGTGGTGGAGCACGACCTGGACACCATGCGCCGCGCCGACTGGCTGGTGGATGTAGGGCCAGATGCCGGCGAGCATGGCGGCACCATCCTCTACAGCGGCCCGCCCGCAGGCCTGGCCGAGGTCGAGCCGTCGCGCACTCGCGCCTACCTGTTCAGTGCCCCGGCCCGGTCCACGCGTGAGCCCCGGCAGGCCCGCGACTGGCTGAAGCTTGAGGGCATCACCCGCAACAACCTGCACAACGTCAGCGCCGCCTTCCCGCTTGGCTGCTTTACCGCCGTTACCGGTATTTCTGGCTCGGGCAAGTCCAGCCTGGTCAGCCAGGCCCTGCTGGACATGGTGGGCGCTCACCTGGGCCAAGCCGAGCAACGTAGCGAACCCGAAGAACAAAACCTGGAAGACGAACCTGAACAGGCCAGCAGCGGCCATGTGAGTGCGGGGCTTGGCAGCATAAAGCGCCTGGTGCAGGTCGACCAGAAGCCGATTGGCCGCACGCCGCGCTCCAACCTGGCCACCTACACCGGCCTGTTCGACCATGTGCGCAAGCTGTTCGCCGCCACCGAGCAGGCCAAGGCCCAGGGCTTTGACGCCGGGCGTTTTTCCTTCAACGTCGCCAAGGGCCGTTGCGCCAACTGTGAAGGTGAAGGGTTTGTCAGCGTCGAGCTGCTGTTCATGCCCAGCGTCTATGCGCCGTGCCCGACCTGCCATGGCGCTCGCTACAACCCCGAAACCCTGGCGGTGAGCTGGCAAGGCATGAACATCGCCCAAGTGCTGCAACTGACGGTCGACCAGGCCCTGCAGGTATTTGCCGAACAGCCACCGGCGCGCCGTTGCTTGCAAGTGCTGCAGGATATCGGCCTGGGTTACCTGCGCCTGGGCCAACCGGCCACCGAACTGTCCGGTGGCGAAGCGCAGCGCATCAAGCTGGCTACCGAACTGCAGCGCACGGCCCGTGGGGCAACCCTGTACGTGCTGGATGAGCCCACCAATGGCTTGCACCCGCAAGACATCGACCGGCTGCTGGTGCAGTTGAACCGCCTGGTCGACGGCGGGCACAGCGTGGTGGTGGTCGAGCATGACATGCGCGTGGTGGCGCAAAGCGACTGGGTGATCGATATCGGGCCTGGGGCCGGAGATGCCGGGGGCAAGGTAGTGGTCAGTGGCACGCCGCAGGTGGTGGCCGGGTGTGCCGGCAGCCGCACGGCGACGTTTTTGGCCAAGGCCTTGTAGCGACTGCTCATTGCCAGGTTCCGCAATCGGTGCTTAGAATGCGATCAATTCTTAATTGCACCCCTTTTGCCGGAACCTTGCGCACGCCATGCCGCCCGCCGACCCTAACCTCAACCTGCAGGTCCAGACGCTGTACACCGAGCACCATGGCTGGCTGCAGGGCTGGCTGGGGCGCAAGCTGGGCAATGCCTGCGATGCAGCCGACCTGGCGCACGACACGTTCGTGCGCCTGCTCAGCCGCCAGGGCAATACCTATTTCGGCAGTGAACCCCGGGCCTTGCTTACCCACATCGCCAAGGGCCTGGTGGTCGACCGCTGGCGCCGCCAGGATGTCGAGCGCGCCTATCTGGAAGCCATCGCCCACTTGCCGCAACCCGAGGTGCCCTCGCCGGAAACACGCTGGCTGATCCTGGAAACCCTGTACCGCATCGACGCCATGCTGCGCGACATGCCGGCCCGGGTCCGCCAAGTGTTCCTGCTGTCGCAGCTGGACGGGCTGACCTATGCGCAAATCGCCGAGCAGTTGCAGGTTTCACTGATCACGATCAAGCGCGACATGCGCACGGCCTTCCTTGCCTGCCTGAGCATTGACGGATGACCGCGCGTATCGACCCGTTGATACTTGCGAAGCCGCTGACTGGCTGGTGCACCTGCAATCGGGCACCGCCACCGAGGACGATCAGCGCGCCGTGCAGGCCTGGTGCCAACGCAGCGCCCAGCACGCCCAGGCGTGGCAGCGTGCAGAGGCCATCCTGGGTGATTTCCGCCGGCTGCCCACACCCGTTACCGGTGAAACCCTGCGCCGGCTCAGCCGTAACGGTGCAGTCAGCCGCCGCCAGGCCCTGCATCGCCTGGGGCTGTGGCTGCTGGCAGCACCGGCGGCGTGGTTGGCCTGGCGTGAAGCACCCTGGCAGCAATGGGCCGCCGATGCGCGCACAGCGGTCGGCGAGCAACGCGCGTTGACGCTGGCCGATGGCAGCCACGTGCTGCTCAACACTGACACAGCCATCGATATCACTTTCGACGCCCGACAACGCCGCATCGACCTGCTGGCGGGCGAAATCCTGCTTACCAGCGCCAAGGACCCTGCCACCCCGGCGCGGCCACTGCTGGTGCGTACCCTGCATGGCCAGGCCATTGCACTGGGCACCCGTTTCAGCGTGCACCTCGATGGCCCGTTGACCCGGGTAGCCGTGCTCGAAGGCGCGGTCGAGGCCCGCCCGGTGCACGCCACCAGCGGCCTGCTGCTGCGGGCCGGCGAGCGCAGCGCTTTCGATGCCGACCGGGTACTGCCCGCCGCTGCGCTGGAAACCGGTGACCTGGCCTGGGAGCACGGCATGCTGCTGGCCCGTGACATGCGCCTGGCCGATCTGCTGCAAGCGTTGGCCCGCTATCGCCCCGGCGTGCTGCGCTGCCACCCTGCAGTACGCGAGTTGAAGGTGTCCGGCGCCTTCCCGCTGGCCGACACCGATGCCAGCCTGCGGCTGCTGAGCGACACCCTGCCGGTGACACTCCAGGGCCTGACCCGTTACTGGGTAACCGTAGAACCTCTCGGCTAACGCAGTCCCCTGTAGGAGCGGCCTTGCGCCGCGATGGGCCGCAAAGCGGCCCCGGCAGTCTTGCAAGAAGGCAGAGAACCTGGGACCGCTACGCGCTCCATCGCGACGCAAGGCCGCTCCTACAGGGGCCGAGAATATTTCGTTGATACCTTTTCCTGCGTCGTCCGGTGATGAGTGCAGAACCTTCATTTTCTGCACCTACAGGACCCTCGCATGACGCCCCGCCAGACGTACCGCTTGCCTTTGAAGGCCCTGAGCCTCGCCATCGCCATGGCCGCCCTGGCCCCCACAGCGATGGCCGCCGATGCCACCTCGCGCACCTACCACCTGGCTGCCGGGCCACTGGCCGACGTGCTGGCGCGCTTTGCCGCCAGCGCCGGGGTACCGCTGTCGTTCGACCCGGCGCTGCTCAAGGGCGCACAAAGCCAGGGGTTGGAGGGCAACTACAGCGTGCCGGAAGGCTTCGCCCGCCTGCTGGCCGGCAGTGGCTACAGCCTGATAACCACCGACAGTGGCGGCTACACCCTGGCGCCGACGGTAGACCTGGGCAGTGCTTTGGAACTGGGCGCGACCACCATCAACAGCGACCTGGCTGCCAGCAGCGACACCTGGCAAGGCGGCCAGGTAGCCCGCAGCGCCCGCCTGGGCGTGCTCGGCGACCAGGCAATCAGCGACGTGCCGTTCAGCGTTACCAGCTATACCGCCAAGACCATCGCCGACCAGCAGGCCCGCACTTTGGGTGACGTGTTGCTCAATGACGCGTCGGTGCGCCAATCGGCGGGCTTCGGCAACTTTTCGCAGGTGTTCACCATCCGCGGTTTGCCGCTGAATACCGACGACATAAGCTACAACGGCCTGTACGGGGTGCTGCCGCGCCAGATAGTGACCACCGAGGCGCTAGAGCGGGTCGAGGTATTCAAGGGGTCCAGCGCCTTCCTCAATGGGGTTGCGCCACAGGGCAGTGGCATTGGGGGTGCCATCAACCTGGTGCCCAAGCGCGCCGAAGATACCCCCACCCGGCATGTCACCCTCGACTACGCCACTGGCGACAACGTTGGCGGCCACCTCGACCTGGGCAAGCGATTTGGTGAAGACAACCGTTTCGGCGCTCGCATCAACCTGGCCCAGCATGACGGCGGCACCGGCGTCGACGACGAAGCCCAGCATTCCACCCTGGTTGCCGTGGCCCTTGACTACCGTGGCGAACGGCTACGCCTGTCCACCGACCTGGGTTACCAGAAAGAGCGCATCAACCAGGGCCGGGCGGTGATCTACCCCAACGGCAGCCAAGTGCCCCACGCCCCGTCGGCACGTGACAACTACTCGCAAGACTGGACCTGGTCGCAGCTCGAAGACACCTACGGCATGGTCAACGCCGAGTATGACCTGAACGACAACTGGATGCTGTACGCCGGTGCCGGCGCCAAGCACACCCGCGAAAATGGCGAGTATTCCTCGCTGTACGTCAGCGACGACAACGGCACCGCGCGTGGTGGTTTCCTGTACTCGCCCCACGACGAAGACAACAAGAGCGCCGTTGCCGGGCTGAATGGCCGCTTCGCCACCGGCCCGGTCAGCCACCGCTTCAATTTCGGCCTGTCGGGCATGTGGGGTGAGCAGCGCTCGGCCTATGAAGCACTGGCTGCGGCCAAGCGCTACGACAGCAACCTGTACAACCCGGTGAAAGTGCCGCGCCCGACCGATACCTATTTCGGCAGCGACCTGCACGACCCGCGCATTGTCGGCAAGAACCGCAACAAAAGCGTGGCGCTGTCCAACACCCTGGGCTTTTTCGATGACCGCGTGCTGCTGACCGTGGGCGTGCGCCGCCAGTCGATCAGCGTGGATAGCTGGGCGACCGCCACCGGTGCGCGCAACACGCCGTACGACGAATCCATCACCACCCCGGTGTATGGCCTGGTGATCAAGCCCTGGGAGCATGTGTCGTTCTATGCCAACCGCATCGAGGGCCTGGCCCAGGGCCCGACGGCACCGTCGAGTGTCAGCAATGCCAACGAAGTATTCCCGCCCAAGCGCAGCAAGCAAGTCGAGGCCGGGGTGAAGCTGGACTGGAACAGTTTCGGCGCCACCTTGGGTGTGTACCGCATCGAACAACCAAACAGCGTCACCTACCGCGCACCTGGCGCAACACTGGACACCTTCAGCATGGACGGCGAGCAGGTCAACAAAGGTGTGGAGCTGAACCTGTTCGGTGAACCGGTGGACGGCCTGCGCCTGTTGACCGGTGCCGTGTTCATGCACACCGAGCAGAAGAACACCGCCAATGGCAGCAACGACGGCAACCGTGCTGCTGGCGTGCCGCGCTTCCAGTACAACCTGGGGGCCGACTGGGACGTGCCAGGTATTCAGGGCGCCGCACTCAGCGCCCGGGTATTGCGTACCGGCGGGCAGTATGTGAATGCGGCCAACAGCTTGAGCATCCCGGCCTGGACCCGGGTGGACCTGGGCGGGCGCTACCGCTTCAAGGTCGATGACAAGCAGGTGACGCTGCGCGCCAACCTGGAAAACGTGGCGAACAAGGCGTACTGGGCATCGGCGTCAACCTCGAACAACTACCTGACCCAAGGTACGCCGCGGGTTTTGCGCCTGTCGGCCAGCGTGGATTTCTGAGCCTGGAGGCTGGCGCCTGTTTTAGCCTGCTCCGGCCTCTTCGCGGGTAAACCCGCTCCCACAGGTACGGCGCCAGCCTCAAGGCCAGTGTCAAACCTGTGGGAGCGGGTTCACCCGCGAAGAGGCAGGAACAGGCTGTAACTGTTTTCTTTGCAGTTGCCGCTCAAGTACAGTCTGCCCCATGGACAAATACGCCCCCCGCCAGTGGCTCCCCCACGAAAAACCCAGCCTGCCGGGCTCGCCCTCCACGCCCCTGCATTCGCCAGCCAAACGCCTGGCCTACGGGGTGGTCGGCCTGCTGGTGGCAATCACCGGTGGCCTGGGCAACGCGCTGGTCACCGCCAACCTGGTATTCCTGCAGGGCGCCCTGGGCGCGACTACTGCAGAGATGGCCTGGCTGCCCGCCGCCTACGTCATGACCAACGTGTCCATCAACCTGCTGCTGGTGAAGTTTCGCCAGCAGTTCGGCCTGCGCGCGTTCACCGAAGTGTTCCTGGTGCTGTATGCCTTGGTCACCTTCGCCCACCTGCTGGTCAACGACCTCAATTCGGCCATCGCCGTGCGTGCGGCCCACGGCATGGTCGGCGCAGCGCTCAGCTCGCTGGGGCTGTACTACATGATCCAGGCGTTCCCCGCGCAATGGCGGCTGAAGGCGATGGTGCTGGGCCTGGGCGCCTCGCAACTGGCGCTGCCGCTGGCGCGGATCTTTTCCGAAGACCTGCTGCAGATCGCCGAATGGCGTGGCCTGTACCTGTTCGAACTGGGCCTGGCACTGGCTGCGCTGGGCTGCGTCCTGATGCTCAAGCTGCCGCCCGGTGACCGCTTCAAGACGTTCGAGCCACTGGATTTTCTGACCTTCACTCTGATGGCCAGCGGCACCGCCCTGCTCTGCGCCGCGCTGTCGCTGGGGCGCATCGAATGGTGGCTGGAGGCGCCGTGGATCGGCGTGGCACTGGCGGCATCGATCGCCCTGATCTTCGCTGGCCTGGCCATCGAGCACAACCGGCGCAACCCGTTGCTGATGACCCACTGGCTGGGCAGCGGTGCGATCATTCGCCTGGCACTGTGTGTGGTGCTGATCCGCATGGTCACCTCCGAACAGTCCACCGGTGCGGTCGGTTTCCTGCAGGTGCTGAACATGGGCAGCGAGCAGATGCGCACGCTGTACTGGATCATGCTGCTGGGGGCGGTGGCGGGCCTGGCCAGCAGTGCCCTGACCATCAACCCCAACCATTTGGTAATCCCGCTGTTCGTCTCGCTACTGGCCATGGCCACAGGCGCGTTCATGGACAGCAGCTCGAGCAACCTCACACGCCCGGCACAGATGTACTTCAGCCAGTTCCTGCTGGCGTTTGGCAGCACCTTTTTTCTCGGCCCTTCGATGGCCCTGGGCATCAGCCATGTGCGCGCCAACCCGCGCAACCTGGTGAGCTTTTCGGTACTGTTCGGCATCTGCAACAACCTCGGCGGCCTGATTGGCGCGGCACTGCTGGGCACCTTCCAGACCTGGCGCGAGAAATTCCACTCCAGCCACCTGATGGACCGCCTCAGCTTCCTGGAACCGTTGGTTACCGCTCGCGTACAAAGCGGCGGCGCCGGCTACGGTGGCATCTTTGCCGACCCGGCCCTGCGCAACGAGGCCGGCATGCGTGTGCTGGCCAATGCCGCCACCCGTGAAGCAAATGTCATGGCCTACAACGATGTATTCGTGCTGATTGGCAGCATCGCTATCCTGACCATGATCTGGATCTGCATCCGTAGCACCTGGCTCTGGTACGCAAGACGCCAGACCACCTCCACCGACTCCACCCCCGGCGCGCCCACCCGATGACCGACGACACCCGCACCACGACCACCACCGCCATCGCCGAAACCCCGGAAGGCACCACACCGCCCAGCGAGCCGGCCAGCCCGGGGCGCTCGCGGCGGGTGCGCATCCTGTCAACGATCAGCTTCGCCTGCGTGGCCCTGGCCGGCATCCTGCTGGTGCTGTATGCCTGGCGCCTGCCGCCATTCGGCAGCGCCATCGAGAGTACCGAAAATGCCCTGGTCCGCGGCCAGGTGACCATCATCGGCCCGCAACTCAGTGGCTACATCGTCGACGTGCCGGTGCATGACTTCCAGTTCGTCAAGGCCGGCGACCTGCTGGTTCAACTGGACGACCGCATCTACAAGCAGCGCCTGGCCCAGGCCATCGCCCAGCTGCAGCAACAGCAGGCGGCCCTGGCCAACAACCTGCAGCAGCGTAAAAGCGGCGAAGCCACCATTGCCCAGCGTCAGGCAGCCATTGGCGATGCCATGGCCCAGGCAGCCAAGGCCAAAGCCGACCTTGGCCGCAACCAGGCGCTGGTCAATGACGGCTCTGTGTCACGCCGTGAACTGGACCTGGCCCGTGCCAGTGAAGCCGCTGCCGTCGCCAGCCTGGCCCAAGCCAGAGCGGCGCTGGAAATCGCCCGCCAGGACCGGGAAACGGTGGTGGTCAACCGGGCCGCGCTGCAGGCCTCGGTGGAGAATGCCAAGGCGGCTGTGGAACTGGCGCGCATCGACCTCGACAACACCCGGGTCACCGCCCCGCGCGACGGCCAGCTGGGGCAGATCGGTACACGCCTGGGGGCTTATGTGAATTCCGGCGCGCAATTGATGGCGCTGGTGCCCGACACCTTGTGGGTGATCGCCAACATGAAGGAAACCCAAATGGCCAATGTACGCATCGGCCAACCGGTGAGCTTCACCGTGGATGCGCTCAACCACCTGAAGCTCCAGGGGCATGTACAACAGATTTCGCCAGCAACCGGCTCGGAGTTCGCCTTGCTGCAAGCGGACAATGCCACCGGCAACTTCGTCAAGATTGCCCAGCGGATTCCGGTGCGCATTACCGTGGATGCCGACCAACCAGATGCCAAACACCTGCGGCCGGGGATGTCAGTGGTGGTCAGTATCGATACCCGTAACCAGGATTGATGTGCTTGCTGCCGACCTACATCCACCAGGCCAGCACCACCGGCAGCCAGGCGAACGAAAGCACCGTGGAACACATCACCAGATTCGCCACCTGCTCTGGTTCACGGTTGGTTCGCACCGCCATCAGGTAGTTGAACACGGCCACCGGCATCGCCGATTGCACCACCAGCACCGCTCGCTCAAGATTGCCCATGCCCAGCGCCGCCCCCACTGCCCAGCCCATCGCAGCCCCCAGGCCAATGCGCAAACCGCCCAGCAACAGGCCGCTGCCCACGTGGCGCAGGCGAATGCTGGCCAGCGATACCCCCAAGGTCAGCAGCATCAGCGGGATGGTCATGCCGCCCAGCAGGTCTGCGGTGTTGGCCAGCCAGCGCGGCAGTTCGAAATCGAGAAAGATGATGGGCATGGCGCCCGCCAGGCTGATGACGATCGGGTTGCGCAGCAGCGCCTTGAGCGAAGCTGCCGTGCCGGAAATGGCCATGCCGATGGTGAATTGCACGATCGACAGGGTCAGGAAAAACGCCACGGCCAGTGCCAGGCCGTGCTCACCGAAGGCGTACAGGCTGATCGGCAGGCCCATGTTGCCGGTGTTGGGGAACATGAACGCCGGCAGCAGTACTCGCCAATGCATGCCAGAAGCGCGACACACCAGCAACGCGGCCAGGGCCATGCCCAGGGTGCACAGCAGGCAAGCCACAGCCATGCTGGTGAAGGCATCCGGGTTCAGCTCGGTGCGGCTGAGGGTGGATAGCACCAGCGACGGGGTTCCGACAGTCATCACAACCCGGGCGATGAAGTCGGTTGGGTAGTCCAGGCCTTTGCGGGCCCAGGCATAGCCGATGCCGGCGACGATGAAAACCGGGGCCAGGACTGCGAACAGCGACGCGAACATGATGGGCCTTCCTTGGTGTGGGTTCAGCATTATGCAGCAGTCCATGAGAGGGCCGGGGCTGCTTTGCGGCCCCAAGATGTCTGCCCAAGACACTTTCATGTCGCCCTTGGACTGCGGCGTCTCGTCGCATACCCATGCCCCTTGGGCAAAAGCTTCCAAGCCCGTAGAATCCCGCTTCCTTTTCGCCCGTCGCCTTGAACGGTGGCAACCCGCAGCAATGACAGAGTCCGTGCCTGAACACATGAACGCACATGTGAAATAGGCTCAACCCTCCCCGCCCGGCCCATTCCCAAAGGGGCCAGCGGTTGAGTCTTGCCCAGGTCGCATCCGTGTCGCCACTCGCCCCCTTGTCGGGTCGAGCCGGTGTGCGCGTCCGAGAAGGCGCTCATTCCGCTCATCCAACTAGAGGTTCGTATGTCTCCGCGTTTGCTGGCCATGGCGCTGGCGCCCCTGCTCGGGCTGTTCATCATTGCCCTGGGCAACGGCTTCATGTCTTCGCTGACCACCCTGCGCCTGGGCGCTGCCGGTGAATCGGCCACCACCATCGGTGTCGTCTCGTCGACCTACTTCATCGGCCTGACCCTGGGCGCCATCTTCAACGACCGGCTGATCTTGCGCATCGGCCATATCCGCGCCTATACAAGTTTTGCTTCACTGATCGCCGCGACCATTCTGCTGCAGGGGCTGTTTTACGACGTCACCTGGTGGTCGGTGCTGCGCCTGATCAACGGCTGGGCAGCAGTCGGCGTATTCCTGGTGATCGAAAGCTGGCTGCTGCTGGCCGGCGACGCGAAAATCCGCGGCCGCCTGCTGGCGCTGTACATGATTGCCTTCTACGGCGCCGGGGTGATTGCCCAGGCAGGCCTGGGCGAAATCACCCAGCTTGGCGACACCGCACCCTTCATGCTGGCTGGCGTGCTGGCTGCCCTGTCGGTGCTGCCTATTGTGATCCTGCCGCGGGTATCGCCCCTGCTGGACCAGGTCGAACCCCTCAAACCCCGCCAATTGCTGGGTGTGGCGCCGTCTGGCCTGGTTGGCTGCTTCGGTTCGGGCGTGGCGATTGCCGGCATCTATGCCCTGCTGCCGTTGTACCTGCAGCGCATCGGCCTGGCGGTGGGCGAGGTCGGCAACATGATGGCCTGGGTGATCCTCGGTGCCATGCTGCTGCAATACCCGGTGGGCCGCTGGTCCGACCGCAAGGACCGCCAGGACGTCTTGATCGCCCTGGCCGCGCTGTGCGTGGTGCTTTCGCTGATCACGGTGTTCCTGCCGTCGGACTCTTTCCTGCTACCGGCCATGCTGTTCCTGCTGGGTGGTGGCGTGTTCACGCTGTACCCGGTGGCAGTCAGCCACGCGGCCGACCGGGCGCCTTCCGATGCGCTGGTACCGATGATTCAAGGCTTGCTGCTGATCAACTCGCTGGGTTCGGCCATGGCGCCGGTGGCGATTTCGCCGATGATGACCGAGTTTGGCGAGGCCGGTTTGTTCTGGGCTTTTGCCGTGGTCAACCTGGCCATGGTGTGCTTCTTCATGTGGCGCCGTGGCAAGCGCCCGGCCGCTGAGCACCCGGCACCGTTCACCGCTTCGACCACCTTCTCGCCAACCGGTGCCGAGCTGCGGGTGACCGAAGACCTGATGCATGCGGCGCAGGAGCATCCGCCGCTGGAGCCGGTCGAAAACCCGGCGCCAGCACAGCGCTCGGAATCTCATTGATTCCAGGGCCGCTCTCACAGGAAATCGCATTTCCTTGTGGGAGCGGCCCTGCGTCGCGATTGGGCTGCAAAGCAGCCCCGGAAATGACCACCCGTCGCCCAGAAGGCACCCCGCCACCCGTCGCCAGCCAAACGAATGACAGATCATCCGCAAAGGAGCATTCCCATGATCCGCATTCGCCCGCTTTCCCTGTGCCTGGCGCTGGCCTTGACCAGCCTCACCGGCACCACCTTCGCCGCCACCGACACCAACACCGACAGCCGTCCGCAAACCGACCAGTCTGGCGGCAAGACCGCCGGTGACGACAGCAGCGTCAACAGCCCCGGCAGTGGCCAGGACAACGACAGCAGCGACACCGGCAGCAACAGCGATGCCGCCGACGGGGCCAGTGGCGGTTCCAACAGCACGGGCGAGGCGACCGGCTCTGGGGCCGGGCACACCGGCGGCACCGCCGAGGACCAGGACAGCCACTAAGGCTCGCCTCGGCTACACTGCGCCCCAAAGCCCTGCCAAGGATTCGTCATGAACGTCAAACCGTGGCTGCTCGCCGCCCTGCTGCCTTGCACGGCGTTGGCCAACAGCAGTAACCAAGGGGCGCTGTCGATCAGTTCCTCGTCGTTCACCGATGGTGGGGTGATCGCCCTGCAGCAGGTCGGGCCGGACCCGGCCTGCGGCGCCGGTGAAGAGCGCACCCCGCAATTGAGCTGGGAAAACCTGCCCGCAGGTACCCGGTCGCTCGCGCTGATCATGTTCGATCCGGACGGCGGCAAGGGTATCGGCGTGGTGCACTGGGTCGCCTACAACATCGACCCGGAACACGATGGGCTCAAGGAAGGCACGGCGGGGCTCAGTGGGCAATACGTGACAGTGGGGCGCAATTCGCGGGGCACCCTCAGCTACCGGGGCCCCTGCCCACCCGCTGGTGACAACCCGCACCATTACGCACTGACCCTGATCGCCACCGACCTGCCGTTGGGCACCTTGCCAGAAGGCCTGGACCGCAACGGCCTGTTGCAGTTGCTACAAGGCCACGCGTTGGGGGCGCAGAGCCTGGTTGGTCGTTATGGCCATTGAACCAATCAGTACAAAACCAAATGATCGGCCCCATAGCATTTATCCATTGAATGGCCCGGTAAAACTGAAGTAAGCTCGGGCTCATTCACTGGAGAGCACCATGCCAAAACACATCCGCAACCACGCCAACCACACCGGTCGCAACCTGCGCCCTGTGCTGGCCGTTGTCGGCTGCGTGGCACCTGCCAGCTATTACTTTGGGTATTGGTTTAGCCACTAGGCGCCGATACCCACACGGCGCCCACCTTCGAGGGGCCGCCGAACATGAGAATACTCAAACCCCCGGTCGGCTCCCCGACCGGGGGTTTTGCTTTTCAGGCCTTTGAACAACACCGATTCATATTGAGGACAGATTCATGAACTACGCCACTTATTACTACGCAAACACCTATGCCTGGCGATTTAGCCAATCCCGCTCGGGCCAGCCTGCCGCCTCCGATCGGTCTTCTACAGGTGGCAATGCAGCAGCCAATCCGAATTCAACGATCTGTCGAACACCTCGATAGGGCCGACCACGCGGGCCTGAACCCGCCGTCCGCCCAGGGAAAAACGCCATGCAAGCTTCCAACCTCGCCCTGCCCCTGACCCAGCCGCAAGCAGCCAACACCACCGTCAGCAAGCGCCTGCCCAGCCCGCACCTGCTCAAGCAGCAGATGCCGCTGTCCAGTGAACTGGCCCAGCAAGTTCAGGCCCACCGCCAAGCCATCCGCAACATCCTCGAAGGCCGCGACGAGCGCCTGCTGGTCATCGTCGGCCCATGCTCGATCCACGACCCACGCTCGGCCCTGGAATACGCCGACCGCCTGGCCGCCCTCAGCCGCGAAGTGGATGACAAGCTGCTGCTGGTGATGCGCGCCTACGTCGAAAAACCGCGTACTACCGTGGGCTGGAAAGGCCTGGCCTACGACCCGCGCCTTGATGGCAGCGACGACATGCACTCGGGTATCGCACTGTCCCGCGGGCTGATGCTGAGCATGATCGAGCGCGGCCTGCCGGTTGCCACCGAGCTGCTGCAACCGATGGCAGCCGGCTACTTCGACGACCTGCTGGCCTGGGCCGCGATTGGCGCACGCACCACCGAATCGCAGATTCACCGCGAAATGGTCAGTGGCCTGGAGCTGCCGGTGGGTTTCAAGAACGGCACCGACGGCGGCATCGCCATTGCCAGCGACGCCATGCGCAGCGCTGCCCACCCGCACCGCCACTTCGGCATGGATGCGCAGGGCCACCCGGCAATCATCGAAACCCTGGGCAACCCCGATACACACCTGGTACTGCGTGGTGGCCACAAGGGCCCCAACTACGATGCCAACAGCATCGCCATGGCCCGCCAGGCCCTGGCCAAGGTGGGGTTGCAGGCGCGGATCATGGTCGATTGCAGCCACGCCAACAGCGGCAAGGACCCGGCACGCCAGCCAGCGGTGTTCAACGAAGTGCTGGAACAACGCCTGGCCGGTGACGGCTCGATCGTTGGCGTAATGATCGAGGGGCACCTGTTCGATGGCTGCCAAGCGCTGGGCAAGGGAGCACTGAAGTACGGCGTGTCGATCACCGACGGCTGCCTGGGCTGGGCCTCGACTGAAACCCTGTTGCGTGAGGCGGCACAAAAACTGTAAGCCGAGGTTGCGAGCCTGGCGAGACATACCCCAAGCAAGTGCGCTAGGCTTGCCTTTTTACCCCAAGGAGCAGTACCCATGGCCCGTGCAACCGCCCGCCACATTCTGGTCAGCAGCGAAGACAAGTGCAACGAACTGAAAGCCCAGATCGAAGCAGGCGCCGACTTCGCCGAAATCGCCAAAGCCAACTCCACCTGCCCATCCAGCCGTCAGGGCGGTGACCTGGGCTCGTTCGGCCCAGGCCAGATGGTCAAGGAATTCGACACCGTGGTGTTCAGCGCCCCGGTCAACACTGTACAAGGCCCGGTGAAGACCCAGTTCGGCTACCACCTGCTGGAAGTGACCAGCCGCCAGGACTGATTCACCTCTCCCGGTGATCAGACCCCCTGTGGGAGCGGGTTTACCCGCGAAGAGGCCAGACCAGACAACCTCGTTGCCTGCTCCGACGCATTCGCGGGTAAACCCGCTCCCACAAGTATTGTGGGGGCTTGTATTTTCGTGCATGGGCTTTACGGTCCAGGCCGCTCCCAGCCACGCCCTCACCGTCTACGACGAAGCCCCCCGCTACAACCCCAGTTTCCAGCACTTCGACTACGTAAACCCCGACGCCCCCAAGGGCGGCATCCTGCGCCGCTCGGCCATCGAGATCGGCCAGTTCGACCATATCCTGCCGTATATCGACAAGGGCATCGGCGTCAGCGAGGTCGACGGCCTGCTATACGCGCCACTGGCGGTTCGCTCGTTCGATGAACCCTATACCGTCTATGGCCTGATCGCCCGAAACATGGAGCGTGGCCCGGACGATGCCTGGCTGCGTTTCGAGATAGACCCGCGTGCCACCTTCGCCGATGGCAAACCGGTGCGCGCCGAGGACGTACGGTTTACCTTCGAGCTGTTGATGAGCAAGGGCAGCCTTAAATACCGTACCCAGTTCGCCGACGTGACCGGCGTCACCGTGGAAGGCCCGCAGCACGTGCGCTTCGACTTCAAGCCCGACCACGGCCGCACCCTGGCGCTGGACCTCGCCAGCCTGCCGGTGCTGCCCGAACATGACTGGCAGCAGCGCGACTTCGCCAATGGTGCCGGCTTCAACAAGCCGGTCGGCAGCGGGCCGTACCGCATCGGGCGCATCGACAACGGCCGCAGCATCACCTTCCAACGCGACCCGACCTGGTGGGCGCGCAACCTGCCGGCCAGCCGTGGCCGCTACAATTTCGACCAGCTGCGCATCGAGTACTTCGGCGACACCGAAGTGGCGCGGCAGGTGCTCAAAGGCGGTGGCTACGACTATAACCGCGAGTTCTCCGCCACCGCCTACACCCTGGGCTACAACGGCGCGCAACTGGACGACGGCCGCCTGCAACGCGCCCACCTGGGCCCGGCTAAACCGCAGGTTGCCCAGGGTTTCGTGTTCAACCTCGACCAGCCGCAGTTCAAGGACCGCCGCGTGCGCCAGGCGCTGGGCATGCTGTGGGACTACGAGTGGAGCAACCGGCAGATGATGCGCAACCTGTACATCCGCCAGCAGAGCGTGTTCTCCAACACGCCGCTGGCAGCCCGCCAGCTGCCGGATGCCGGCGAACTCAAGCTGCTCGATCCGCTGCGTGGCAAAGTACCGGACGAAGTCTTCACCACCGTGTTTACCGCACCGGTCACCGATGGTTCGGGGATTATTCGCAGGCAGCAGTTGCAGGCCCTGGCGCTGCTTGAACAAGCCGGTTGGCACCCCGAAGGTGACCGCCTGGTGAACAGCCAGGGCACGCCGCTGGCCTTCACCTTCCTCAACGGCCAGTCCGGCCTGGAGCGCCTGCTGCTGCCGTGGAAACGCAACCTGGCACAGATCGGCGTCACCTTGAACATTCGCAATGTCGATTCAGCCCAGTACGTCAACCGGCTGATGGCACGCGACTACGACATGATCGTCACCGGCTACCCGGTCAGCCTGTCGCCCGGCGCCGAGCTGTACAACTATTTTGGCTCGGCAGCCGCCCACGACCCCGGCTCGAACAACCTGATGGTGTTGCAGGACCCGGCCGTGGACCAACTGATCGACGGCCTGGTGCGCGCCGACACCCAGGCCGACATGCTGCACCACGCCCATGCCCTGGACCGGGTGCTGCAATGGAACTACTACTGGATCCCCAACTACTATCCGCCGGGCAGCTCCACCGCCTGGTGGAACCGTTTCGGCCTGCCCAAAGTCCAGGCCGCCTATGACGAAGGCCTGGACACCTGGTGGGAGGTAAGCCCCACCCCTCTGACCAACGCGCAAATGGCCGAACGCCGGAAGGCCTCGCCATGACCACCTACATCCTGCGCCGCCTGTTGTTGATCATCCCGACGCTGCTGGCGATCCTGCTGGTGAATTTCGCCATCGTCCAGGCCGCCCCGGGTGGCCCGGTGGAGCAGGCCGTGGCGCGGCTGCAAGGCCTGGGTGGCGGCGCACCCGGCGCCCGGGCCGAGGTCGTTCACAACGAGTCGCGGGCTACCCGCGGCCTGGACCCGAAACTGATCGAAGAGATCAAGCGCCAGTACGGCTTTGACAAGTCCGCCCCCGAACGCCTGTGGTTGATGCTCGGCCAGTATGCCCGCCTGGACTTTGGCAGCAGCTTCTTCCGTGGTGCCAAAGTCACCGACCTGATCCTCGACAAGTTACCGGTCACCCTGTCGCTGGGCTTCTGGGCCACGCTGATCACCTACCTGGTATCGATCCCCCTGGGCATCCGCAAGGCGGTGCGCCACGGCAGCCGTTTCGATGCCTGGAGCAGCGCACTGATCGTGATCGGCTACGCCCTGCCCTCGTTCCTGTTCGCCTTGCTGCTGATCGTGCTGTTCGCCGGCGGCACCTCGCTCAACTGGTTCCCGGTACGCGGGCTGGTCTCGGAAAACTTCGACGAACTCAGCCTGCTGGGCAAGGTGGCCGACTACTTCTGGCACCTGGTGCTGCCGGTCGGGGCCTTGGTGATCGGCGGTTTCGCCACCCTTACGTTGCTGACCAAGAACGCCTTCCTCGACGAGATCTCCCGCCAGTACGTGGTCACCGCCCGCGCCAAAGGCCTGAGCGAGCGCCGTGTGCTGTACGGCCATGTGCTGCGCAATGCCATGCTGCTGGTGGTGGCCGGGTTACCGCAGGCACTGATCACGGTGTTCTTCGCCGGGTCGTTGCTGATCGAGGTGATCTTCTCGCTCGATGGCCTCGGCCGCCTGAGTTACGAGGCCGCCGTGTCGCGAGATTACCCCGTGGTGTTCGGCACCCTGTTCATCTTCACCCTGGCAGGCCTGTTGATCCGCCTGATCGGTGACCTGTCGTACACCCTGCTCGACCCGCGTATCGACTTCGACACGAGGGCGCACTGATGCTTTCACCCGTTTCGCGCCGCCGCTTGCAACGCTTTCGACGCAACCGCCTCGGCTGGGTCTCCCTGTGGCTGTTCGCCGGCCTTTTGCTGTTGTGCCTGTGCGCTGAGCTGGTGGCCAACGACAAGCCGCTGCTTCTAAGTTACAAGGGCGACCTGTATGTGCCGGCGCTCAAGCGCTACACCGAACAGGAATTCGGCGGCCAGTTGCCGTTCCAGCCCGACTATCGCAGTGCCTATGTCCGTCAACTGATAGCCGACCAGGGCGGCTGGATGCTGTTCGCGCCCATCCCGTTCAGCGCCGACACCCCCAACTACGACCTGCTGGTACCCACCCCCAGCCCGCCCAGTGCGAGCAACTGGCTAGGCACCGACGACCAGGGCCGCGATGTGCTGGCCCGGGTGCTGTATGGCACGCGGGTATCGCTGCTGTTTGCCTTTGCACTGACCGTGGTCAGCGTGTTTATCGGTGTGGTGGCCGGCGCGTTGCAGGGCTACCATGGCGGCTGGGTCGACCTGCTTGGCCAACGCCTGCTGGAGGTGTGGTCGGGGTTGCCGGTGCTCTACCTGCTGATCATTCTCAGCGGTTTTGTCGAGCCGGATTTCTGGTGGCTGCTGGGCATCATGGCGCTGTTCTCCTGGCTTACCCTGGTCGATGTGGTGCGCGCCGAGTTCCTGCGTGGGCGCAACCTGGAGTACGTGAAAGCCGCACGCGCGCTGGGGCTGCCGGACAGCCAGGTGATGCTGCGGCATATCTTGCCCAATGCCATGAACGCCACGCTGACCTATGTACCGTTCATGCTGACCGGGGCGATCACCACCCTGACTGCACTGGATTTTCTCGGTTTCGGCATGCCGGCAGGCAGCGCCTCGCTGGGTGAGCTGGTGACCCAGGGCAAGCAACATCTGGAAGCGCCGTGGCTGGGCTTTACAGCGTTTTTTGCGCTGGCGGTGATCTTGTCGTTGCTGGTGTTTATCGGCGATGCCTTGCGCGAAGCCTTCGACCCCAGAGGATGAGTTATCAGGCCCGTCCTCTTCGCGGGTAAACCCGCTCCCACAGGACCTCCACAGACGCTGAATCTTCGGACCTGCCTTTACTTGACAAGGAGCTTTGCATGACCCTCACAGGCAAGACTGCACTCGTCACCGGTTCCACCAGCGGCATCGGCCTGGGTATCGCCCAGGTGCTGGCCCGCGCTGGCGCCAATATCGTACTCAACGGCTTTGGCGACCCGGCACCGGCGCTGGCCGAGATCACCCGGCATGGGGTGAAGGCTATCCACCACCCGGCCGACCTGTCGGACGTCGAGCAGATTGAAGCGTTGTTCGCCCTCGCCGAGCGCGAATTCAGTGGCGTCGACATCCTGGTCAACAACGCCGGCATCCAGCATGTAGCGCCGGTGGAGCAGTTCCCGCTGGAAAGCTGGGACAAGATCATTGCCCTGAACCTGTCAGCTGTGTTCCATGGCACGCGCCTGGCCCTGCCGGGCATGCGCACGCGCAATTGGGGGCGCATCATCAACATTGCCTCGGTGCACGGCCTGGTCGGCTCGACCGGCAAGGCGGCCTACGTGGCAGCCAAGCATGGTGTGGTCGGCCTGACCAAGGTGGTTGGCCTGGAAACCGCCACCAGCAATGTCACCTGCAATGCCATCTGCCCCGGCTGGGTGCTGACCCCGCTGGTGCAAAAGCAGATCGACGATCGTGCTGCCAACGGTGGCGATCCGCTGCAAGCACAGCATGATCTGCTGGCCGAAAAGCAACCGTCGCTGGCGTTTGTCACCCCCGAGCACCTGGGTGAACTGGTACTATTCCTGTGCAGCGAGGCCGCAAGCCAGGTTCGCGGCGCCGCCTGGAACGTCGATGGTGGCTGGTTGGCCCAGTGACGGGCAGCCTGGGCCTGGCGGCGGGTTCGCATTCGTTTATCTGCAAGGAGGCCCTATGCGCCCTACCCCGATGACCGCAATTCTGGCCCTCACCCTGGCTGCCGCCACGCCTGTGATGGCGGCCAGCCTGAAGGACGTCGCGCCTTACCCCGAAGCGGAAAAAGGCTTTACCCGGCAGGTTATCCACCTGCCGGCACAGGCCGATGAATCGGCCTACAAACTGGAAATCCTCGCCGGCAAGACCTTGCAGGTCGACTGCAATCGCCAGCGTCTGGGCGGCAGCCTGGAAGAACGTACCCTGGAAGGCTGGGGCTACAACTACTACCGCCTGGACAAAGTCAGCGGCCCGGCCAGCACCCTGATGGCCTGCCCGGATGGCAAGAAGACCAAGGCCTTCGTGCCGGTTATCGGTGACGGCTTCCTGCTGCGCTACAACAGCAAGCTGCCGGTGGTGGTGTATGTGCCCAAGGATGTCGAGGTGCGCTACCGCATCTGGTCGGCGTCGCAGGACGTGCAAAAGGCTAAAGTCGAATAACTACCGCGGTCCCTGTAGGAGCGGCCTTGTGTCGCGATGGGCCGCAAAGCGGCCCCAAATTTTCAGCTTCGCAGTGCAGATTGCCGGGGCCGCCCTGCGGCCCATCGCGACACAAGGCCGCTCCTACAAAGCGAATCTATCAGGCATAATGCGCCCCTTTTTTCGCGCCCGAAGCACAGGTACCTCATGAAAGCCCAAGCCCGCCACATCCTGGTCAAGACCGCTGACGAAGCCGAAAAGCTCAAACAGCGCATCGCCAACGGCGAGGCTTTCGACGTGCTCGCCAAAAAGTTTTCTATCTGCCCTTCCGGCAAGCGCGGCGGCGACCTGGGCGAAGTCCGCCCGGGCCAGATGGTCGGCGCTATCGACCAGGTAATTTTCAAGAAACCTTTGCGTGTGGTGCACGGGCCAATCAAGAGCAAGTTCGGTTACCACCTGGTGCAAACGTTCTACCGCGATTGATGGCAGCGGGCCACCTGTCATTTTTGCCAGTTGCCCCCTCACTAAACATTACATACAACTCTGGCAGGGCCGAAGCCGCCCCGCCGGCGTCGCTTCAGGTAGTGGACCCTTCAATGGACCCGGAGACCTGCCTATGCGATGCCCCCGCTTGCTGCTGCCCTTCCCCTTGCTGGCACTGCCGTTGCTGGCTCATTCCCAATCCCTGACGGTTACCCCCGGTGAGACCCTTGGCGCCCTCGTGCAAACCGATGCCGCTGATGAGTTCACCCTCCGCGGCGGAACGGTCCAGTCATTGCAACAAGGCAATGGCCAAGACACCTTCACCATGTCTGGCGGCACGCTAGGGTCGTTGAACCAGGGCGGTGACATGGACACGTTCACCATGACCGGCGGCACCATCACGGGCGCTTTTGAAGATGGTGACACGGCGTGGTTCAAAGGCGGCAGCATTGGCCGAATCGACCTCAAGCTGGCTGACAACTTCCTCGAGATTTCCCAGGAGCTCGGTGTCGAAACCGTTGTTGTTGGCAATGTTGTCAGCGGGCTTGGCAACGACACGATCATCATGACGGGCGGCACCGTCGGCGGTGATATCAGTACCAGTAGCGGCGTTGACAAGATAACCATCAGCGGCGGCACGCTCAAAGGCGAAATACGCACTGGCAACGGCAAGGATGAATTTACCTGGACGGGTGGCCAGATCGGTAAGCGGGTCATCATGGAGAATGACGATGACACTGCCATCGTTCGCGCCCTCGACCTCGGCAACTCTGCCGTTACCCTGGACGGCGGTACCGGCACGGACACACTGACGTTCGAGCAGAGTCAGGTCGGCCAAGGCGCGTCGTATATAAACTGGGAGGCCATCAACCTCAAGCAGGGCAGCCAGCTCACCCTCAACGACACCCTTACGCTGGGAGACCTCGGCAGCGATCAGCCACGCCTGATCCCCGCCACTGGGACCGGGACCCTGCAAATCGATGCAAGCAGCTCGCTGATCAGCCGCCAGGGCAGCATCATCAGCATCCAGAATGACAGCAAGGCATCGGTAGTCAACGCCGGCACCATCGACCTGAGCCGTGGCAACGACGCTCAGGGCCGCCTGACAATCCAGGGCGATTACACCGGTAACAACGGCACCCTGCTCCTGAATAGCGTGCTGGCAGCCGATGGCGCTGCCTCCGACCGCCTGGTGGTCAGCCGTGGCGCCATCAGCGGCTCCACGCGATTGCTCGTCAACAACCTCAATGGCGCGGGTGCAGCAACTGCACAGAACGGCATCCAGGTCGTCGAAGCCCGTGACGGCGCCACCAGCACGGCCACTGCATTCGTGCAGACGCAAACGCTATCGGTGGGTGCCTATGACTACCGGTTGTTCAAAGGTGGTGTAACCGCTGGCAGCGAAAACAGCTGGTACCTGCGCTCGACGCTGGTCGCGCCACCCGCTCCAGCACCGGTACCCGAGCCCGAACAACCCACACAACCTTCACAGCCGGGCGAGCCACCTGTGATAGCACCGGCCCAGACACCACCTGTTGCCGCACCGGCACCTGGCCAGGTTGACCTGCCTGCCCCCGTGCAAGGCGAAAGCCTGCCGCTGTATCGCCCGGAAGTCCCGGTTTACGCTGCAGCCCCAAGAGGCGCTGCGATCATCGCCCGCCAGGCCCTGGGCACCTTCCATCAGCGCCAGGGCGACCAGCAGTTGCTCAAAGGCGAAGGAGCCCTGCCTGCCAGTTGGGGGCAGGCCTACGGCGGCACCCTGCGCCAGCAATGGAGCGGTACGGTCAGCCCGAGCCTGGATGGCGATCTGTATGGCTTCAAGGTGGGCCAGGACATCTATGCCAAGACGGGCGACGGCGGTTATCGCCAACATGTCGGCTTTTACGTCAGCCACAACCGCCTGGACGCCGATGTAAAAGGTTTCGCCCTGGCCGAGCAAGACCGCAGCGTTGGCGACCTGAAGCTTGATGGCGACAGCGTCGGCACTTACTGGACGCTGGTCGGGCCGCAAGGCGCGTACCTGGATGCAGTGTTGCAGTACACCCGCCTTGATGGGCGAGCCCGCTCGGACCGCGGCGACAAGCTGGACATCGACGGCCATGCCTGGACGGCGTCGCTGGAATCCGGCTACCCCATCGCCCTGTCCGAACGCTGGACGCTGGAGCCGCAAGCCCAGCTGATTGCACAAAAAGTCTCGCTCGACAGCGCAAGCGATAGTGTTTCGCGCATCAGCCATGATGCCCAGGTAGAGCTGACCGGGCGCTTGGGGGTGCGCCTGGAAGGTGCGTTCACGGGAAGCAGCGGGCGCCTGTTGCAGCCCTATGCGCAAGTCAACCTGTGGCACGGCGACGGTGGCCGCGACACCTTGACCTTCGATGATGTCGACAAGATCAAGACCGACTACCGCTACACCTCGGTGCAACTGGAAAGCGGCGTGGTGGCGCAGGTCAGCGAAGCGCTGAGCCTGCATGGCGGCGTGCAGTACACCGCTAACCTGGACAGCCGCCAGCAGGAAGCCAGCGGCGTCAACCTGGGGGTGCGCTGGCAGTTCTAGCGGCGTGCCGCCAGCAAGCCGAGTCCGGCGCAGCCCAGCAGGGAGGCGCTGACCCGGTTGAACACGCGGCGCGGGCCAGGCTGGCTGAACCAGCGCTGCATGTATGCACCCAGGCCCGCATAGAGGGCAATGGCCGCCCATTCCAACAGCAGGAACAGCGCGCCCAACCACAGAAACTGCTCGCTCACCGGGGTGGCGCTGCCGACTGTAACAAACTGCGGCAGGAACGCGGTGAAGATCAGGATGGCCTTGGGGTTGCCGGCCGCCACCCAGAACTCCTGGCGCGTCAGGCGCCAGGTGCCACGCGGGTGGTCCGCTGCCACCACTGCCTCGCCTACCGGTGCACGCCACAGTTGCCAGGCGATGTAGAACAGGTAGGCCGCCCCCACTACCTTGATGGCCATGAACAGGTATTCACTGGTATGCAGCACCACGGCCAGGCCCATGGCCGCCAGGGCGATCATGCCGCTGAAGGCGACAATGCGACCACCACCTGCCACGCAGGCCGTGCGCAGGCCGTAGCGGCTGGCGTTGTGCAGCGACAGCAGGTTGTTCGGCCCCGGCGCCATGTTCAGGGCGAAGCAGGCGGGGATGAAAAGCAGCAGGCTTGAAAGGTCCATTGTTGTTTTCCTTGGGCAACAGGCGTCTATTTCGGCGCGTGCCGGGCCTTGCGGTCAAGTAACAGCCAGCGATAAAAACTGTATGGGTACGCTGCACCTGTTACGCTTCCGATGTAATCGAGGACCTTGTGATGCCCCGCCCCCACGCCGCGCTGTGGCGCGACCCGGCACTCCCGCATGTGGAAAGCCGCCGCGCCTGTCATAGCCGGGCCTGTTACAAGGCCCACAGCCACCCGACGTTTTCCATCGGTGCGGTGGATGCCGGCCACAGCCATTTCAGCGGCGCCGCGCATGGGCAGGAACGGCTGACACCCGGTACGCTGGTGCTGGTGCCAGCCCACCGCGTCCATGCCTGCAACCCCGAGCCCGGGCAAGCCTGGAGCTACCAGATGCTGCATGTGGACGCCGACTGGCTGACACACGTGCGCCTGGAGTCGGGGCTGGGCGGCGCCGGGCCCGGCGAACCGGCGCGTATCTGCCGGGCGCCGGAGGTGTATCGGCAGTTCTGCGAGCTGAACAGGTTGCTGTTCTCCAGCGCCAGCAACAGTGAGAAGGATGCTGCGCTGATTGCCTTTGTGGGTGATCTGGACTTTTCCGCACAAGCCCCTCTGGAAGCGGCCCCCGGTCTGGGGGCGACTGCGTTGAGCGGATTGATCGCGCGCCTCGAAGGGCAAGACCCCGCGCAACTCTGCCTGGAGGTGCTGGCCCGCGAAGCCGGGCTTGGGCGCTACCAGCTGATCCGCGCGTTCCGCACGGCCACCGGGTTGACCCCGCATGCCTATGTGCTCAATGCCCGGGTCAATCGCGGGCGGCAGTTGTTGGGTGAAGGGCTGGCGTTGGCGGAGGTGGCCTATCAACTGGGGTTTGCCGACCAAAGCCATTTCCAGCGGGTGTTCAAGGCCCATGTGGGGGTGACGCCGGGGCAGTACCGGGATTTGCGCAACCCTTGAGATCCTGGCTGCGCAGCAGCCCCAAGGCACTACCACGCAATATTCTTCAATACGCCTGACAAGCCCGGCAGCAGACTGCGGTTTTTCCCGCAGAGCCGCCCCGCCCATGCAACAGTTTCTGATCATCGCCCTCGCCCACTTTCTCGCCCTGCTTTCACCCGGTCCGGACTTCTTCCTGGTCGCACGCAGCTCGATCAACAGCGGCTGGCGCATCGCCAGTGGCGCCTGCCTGGGCATTGCCCTGGCCAATGGCGCGTTCATCGCCATGGCCTTCACTGGCCTGTCAGTACTGCAGGAAGGCAGCCTGCTGTTCACCACCTTGCAACTGGCCGGCGCCGGTTACCTGCTGTACATCGGCATACTGTTCCTGCGTCATGCCGGACTAACCAGCCTGTGCGCCGTCGCTGAAAACCAGCGGGTTCTAGGCTGGTGGCGCAATTTGAGCCTGGGCTTTTTGTCCGGCATCCTCAACCCCAAGAACGCGCTGTTCTATGCCAGCCTGGCCAGCATGGTCACCAGTGCCAGCGCCGGCTGGAAATCGGCCTACGCCCTGTGGATGTTCGGCATTGTCCTGCTCTGGGACCTGCTGGTAGCCGTGGCCATCGGCAACCAGGGGGTACTGCGGCGTTTCGCCCGCAGCCTGCCGTGGCTGGAGCGGGCCTCAGGGCTCATGCTGGTGATATTGGCTGCGGCGCTGGTGCTGCACGTGGCCCGGGGCTGACCAGTCGCAGCGTGCGCATGTCCATCAAGGTGAAATGGCCGCCCGCCCAGCCCCCCGTATCCAGGTGCCAGACATTACCCAGCCGCTTTGCCTCCAACACCGGCGTATGGCCGACCAGCAAGGCCCTCAGGCCTTGCACCTGTTCTGTATCGCCTTCCTTCAGGCGCCGCCGCGACCACTGGCATACCTTGCGTACTTCGGGGTCATCATCCAGTTGCAGGCTGGAACGTAGCGCTGCCCAATCCGCAAACGGGCTGTCTGCATGCAGCAACCCGACCAAACCGGCCGCACTTTCCACCTCAATGGCAATCGGCAATTGCTCGAAGCGTTCCACGAAACGCAATTGCGCCTTGCGCGGCAGGTCCAGAAACCAGCCTCCACCCGCTGCGCGGTACATCTCCAAGTCAAGCCGCCCCCCACGCACGCGAGTGATTGCCAGCGCCTCATGGTTACCTTGCACCGCATGGAACCAAGGCTGCGCGAGCCACTCCAGCACGGCCTCGCTGTGCGGCCCCCGGTCGACCAGGTCACCCACACTGAACAGGCGGTCTACCGCAGGGTCGAACCCCACCGCTTCAAGGCACTGCTCCAGGCGCTGGAAGTGACCATGGATATCGCCCACCGCCAGGTCACGCCCCCGGATATTGGTGAGCAACCGCCGAAACCGTCCCATTACAATCTTCCTCTGCAGGTGCTGCCATGGCGGGCGTAAAATGGAGACACCCCCCAATCTACCCCGGAGGTGCATCATGCGTACCGCCCTCGTGTGTGCCGTGCTCATGGCGCTGTCACTGAACAGCATGGCACAAGGCTCCCCGGCCGCGCAGGTCGAGGTGCGTTTCGACCACCCGGAACAATTCCGCGACGCCAGCCTGGACAGCCACGGTTATGAGCGTGGCGCCGATGCCTATGTGATGAAGTCCCTTACCCAGTACCTGCAAAAGCTCGGTCAGCGTTACCTGCAACCGGGCCAGCAACTGGTCATCGATATCCGCGACATCGACCTGGCCGGGCGCTTCGAGCCCTGGCACAGCCAGGCCTACGATGTGCGTTTCATGCGCGAGATCACCTGGCCGACCATCGACCTCACCTACACCCTCAGCCAGCCGGGCAAACCCGCCCAGCAGTCCGAGGAACGGGTCAGCGACAAGATGTACCTCAGCCGCCCAGGCCGGGTCGCCAGCAGCAGCGACCGCCTGTACGCCGAGAAGGCCATGCTCGACGACTGGTTCCGCCAGCGCTTCGCGACGCACCCGGCAACCTGAAAAAGCCTTCACTGGTACAGGCGTCGGTGCCGATAGTATGCTCGACCCTTCAACCTGTACCAGGGAAGGGTATTTCATGAAACTGTGCGCCGTACAACTGGCGTCGCTCAAGGGCGATTTGCCAGGCAACCTCCAGCGTCATCTGGCCTGCATCGAGCAGGCCGCAGCCCTTGGCGCGGAGCTGGTGGTGTTCCCCGAACTGTCGCTGACCGGCTATGAGCCAAGCCTTGCGCGCCAGGCCGCCTTGCCGGTCAGCTCCGAGCGACTGGGCCCGCTGCAGGCAGCCTGTGACCGCCTGGGTATCACCGTGGCCGTTGGCCTGCCGTTGCCGACACCCGACGGTATTCGCATCGGCATGCCCATCTTCAGCCCTGGGGCACCGCGCCAGGCCTATGCCAAACGGCGCCTGCATGATGACGAGCTGCCCTACTTCACCCCAGGCGATCAGGCACTGCTGCTGCAAGTAGGCGACCATCGGGTGGCACCGGCGATCTGCTACGAATCGATGTTCATGGCCCACGCGGCCGCCGCCCGCGAGCACGGCGCCGACCTGTATCTGGTCAGCGTGGCGAAAACCGCCAAGGGCATCCGCGAGGGATACGCACATTACCCGGAGGTGGCACGTGAACTGGGCATGCCGATACTGATGGCCAACTGCGTGGGGCCAGCCGACACCTTCATCGGTGCCGGCGGTTCGGCAGCGTGGGACAGCCAGGGCCGCTTGCTGGCCAGCCTGGGTGATCACGCTGAAGGGCTGATCATGCTGGACACTGGCAATGTCAGCGCAGTAGCCCTGCCCCTGGACCCGCACCCGGCATGATCTATCTGTTTCTGGCGTTGCTGAGCTACACCTGTGCCTACTACCTGATTGGCTTGCTGATCCAGGGCCAGCTTGCCGACGTGGCCGAGGGTTTGCGCCATCGGCCCGATGCACCGACACCCGGCGAGTACCTGCGTGCAGTCAAAGCCCATGCGCGTCGCGCCCATCGGCAGTACACCCTGATGGCCGGCTCGGCGCTTGCGGTGCTGCTCTGCCTGGTGGCCAGCTGGTTCAGCTGACGCCTAAAGGTCCAGCGCCAGGCTTTGCCGGCCCTCCAGCGCCAGCAGATACTGCTTGGCCGCCAGGCCACCGGCAAAGCCGGTCAGGCTGCCCGAAGCACCGATCACGCGGTGGCACGGGGCGATGATCGAGATCGGGTTACGGCCGTTGGCGGCGCCTACCGCTCGCACCGCGCTGGGGTTGCCGATCTGCCGGGCGATGTCGCCGTAGCTGCGGGTTTCACCAAAGGGTATCGCCAGCAGCGCGGCCCACACCTGACGCTGGAACTCGGTACCGACAAAATCCATCGCCAGCTCGAAACGCTGGCGTTTGCCAGCAAAGTACTCGCCAAGCTGCCGCGCGGTGTCCAGTAGCACCGGGCACTGATCGTCACGGTGCAAGGCGCCAAGGCGCACGCGGTTTTCCCGCTCCTCTTCCCACAGTACGGCTGCCAGGCAATCGCCCCGGGCCACCAGGGTCAGGGTGCCGACGGGCGATTGCATGAAAGTGAATGCGCTGGACATAGCAGGCTCCTGCAGATTGCGATCAACTTACTGTACGCATCCACAGTCCTTGATGCACCCGCTTTCTTGCTCAGGTAATTGCGCAGCCGGCAATGTGCCGGGCCTGGCTGAGATTGACCTTGGGGATCAGTTCGGCAGGAATGCGCGACGTCGCCGACAGGTTGTAGACATGGAACTGCTCGTTGACCACTTCCCTGGCCATCAACGTCAACGACGGCAGGATACGGCTGTCCCAATGCTGGTCGAGCCCGCACGGCGAACACTGCCCCTGGCCCTTCTCGTAGAAGCGCCCAACGCTCTGATCCAGATCTACCCCTACCAGCAACACTTCTTCAAAGCCCAGGTGATAGGCCAGCTGCAAGGCCACATACGCTACTGTACGGGCGTCGAAGAACCCATGGGCCAAGTCTTTGCTGAAGGCAATCGAGCGGCTGCGTTTGCTCCACAGCGCCCGGTTGCACACGCAGCTGTCACCATGGCCACGCAAACCGTCCAGCAGGCCCGGCGTGTCGGCTTTGTGCAAGGCATAGCACTCGGTGCCGGCTGGCACATCAGCACCCACATACTGCTCGGGCCACAGCGCCAGGCGGTCGCTGTCGCGCAAGGCAGTGGCAAACAAGGCCGGCTGTTGCTGGCTGAAGCTTTTGTCGGTGCACACGTAGAAAAAAGGCTGAATGCCATGTTCGGCGGTCATCGCGACCGAGCCGTTCATGGCGATGATGGGCAAATGCGCAAATTCGCCCAACGGAAAATGCTTGGCAGAAGCACCGGAGGCAAGGATCACCACGGGGCCCTGCTGGGTATTGCGACACGCCTCGAAACTGGAGAACGCCCCGCGTTCAGCACCTGGCTGCGACGGAAGTGTGTTCATCAATGGCATCTTTAACTGGACAGTACAAGCCACAATAACCAGCCGTTTATGGGCCGTGGCCGCTTTTACCTAACTTTACCTCGCTGAACGTAACCTACCGGCTTCTCCTTGAATGGCCTGGTTCTGAAGGGTTGCACAGCACTCGCACAGCGCCTGTAGCTACCGCCTGGCCGGCGGATGCCAAGATAGAAGACCACTTGGCCCCAGGCTTGTTCCATCAGGATGGATCAGGAAACCAGGTAGACGCCACCGAATCGACAGACGGGTGGCCGACGGCCCGATTAAAATCGGCTTTATTCATGAGCCTGCTTGATGCTTATCACGGGTGCGACTAATACTTGAATCTCTGCCTGGGGAGGCACGAAACATGCAAACCAGATTCGTTATCGTTCCCGCTGTGCCAATCGAAAAGGACTCTTTCCGCGCGGGTAGCCGCTACTACGCCGCTACCGTGTGCGGAGGGTTCGACATCTACGACAACCAGGCGAAGGAGCGGCTCAAGCCGAGCTACCCGAGCCGGACCGCTGCGCAGGTGCAGTGCGAACAGTTGAACAAGCAAGGCGAATTGGGCTGATGATGCGCGCTGCTCGCAAGACAGAGGCCGCCGGAGCCAGTGTGGGTTAGCCGTCAGCCCAGGAACAGCTTGTACGCAGGGTTGTCAGTTTCATCCCAATACCGATACCCCATCTCGTCCAGCGCCAACGGCAAGCTCGCCGACTCATCCGCCGGTACCTCCAGCGCGGCAAATACCCGTGCCTCCGCTGCGCCGTGGTTGCGGTAATGGAACAGGCTGATGTTCCAGCGCTTGCCCAACCGCTCCAGAAAACCCAGCAACGCCCCTGGGCGCTCGGGGAACTCGAAGCGCAGCACCCGCTCATCAGCGCCCGGCGCTGCGTGGCCGCCCACGGTATGGCGCACATGCAGTTTGGCCAGCTCGTTGTCGGTGAGGTCCAGCACGCTGTAGCCCTGCTCGTGCAGGCTGGCCAGGAGCTGGTCACGCGGGTCGTGCACTGGGTGAGTCTGTACCCCGACGAACAGGCGCGCTTCCTTGCCTGGGTAATAGCGGTAGTTGAATTCGGTGATCTGTCGCTTGCCCAGCGCCTGGCAGAAGGCGCGAAAGCTGCCTGGCTGCTCAGGGATGGTCACGGCGATGATCGCCTCGCGCTGCTCGCCCAGTTCGGCCCGCTCGGCTACATGGCGCAGGCGGTCGAAATTGACGTTCGCCCCGGAGTCAATGGCCACCAGGGTCTGACCCTGCACGCCCTCGCGTGCCACGTACTTCTTGATCCCGGCTACCGCCAAGGCGCCAGAAGGCTCGGTGATCGACCGGGTGTCGTCGTAGATGTCCTTGATCGCCGCGCACAACTCGTCACTGCTGACGGTTACCACTTCGTCGACAAAATGCCGACACAGCTCGAAGCAATGGGCGCCGATCTGCGCCACCGCTACACCGTCGGCGAAGGTGCCGACCTGCGGCAGGATCACCCGCTCACCGGCGGCCATGGCGGCCTGCAGGCAGTTGGAGTCCTCCGGTTCTACGCCAATCACCTTCACCTCGGGGCGCAGGTACTTCACGTAGGCAGCGATGCCGGCGATCAGCCCGCCACCGCCCACCGGTACGAAAATGGCGTCCAGCGCGCCCGGGCGCTGGCGCAGGATTTCCATGGCCACGGTGCCCTGCCCGGCGATCACGTCCGGGTCATCGAACGGCGGCACAAAGGTGGCGCCTTCGCTGTCGGCCAGCGTCAGGGCATGGGCCAGGGCGTGCGGGAAGCTCTCACCGTGCAGCACCACATGCCCGCCCCGCGACCGCACCCCTTCCACCTTCAGTGACGGCGTGGTGGTCGGCATGACGATGGTGGCCTTCATGCCCAGGTGCGACGCCGCCAGGGCCACGCCCTGGGCATGGTTGCCCGCCGAGGCGGTGATTACCCCGCGCTCGCGCTGCACAGCACTCAGGCGTGACAAACGGGTGTAGGCGCCGCGGATCTTGAACGAGAAGGTAGGTTGCAAGTCTTCGCGCTTGAGCAGCACCTGGTTACCCAGGCTGGCAGACAGCGCAGGCGCGGCTTGCAGCGGCGTTTCGATGGCCAGGTCGTACACCGGCGCGGCCAGAATGCGCCGCACCTGCTCCGACAGCAGTTGCTGGGGGGTGACGGTTGTACGAGGGACGCTGAAGCTGGTCATCGATGACTCCTTGGCTTTTTTATGTTGCCCAGGAGTCAGAGAGAAAAAACCCGCCTCCAGGGCGGGTTAGGTGCACGTACGCGCTAGCCCGCCAAGCTGATAATGGCGGTAATAATAATGGCGTTCACATGCGGGAATGTATTCATGGGGTAGGAACTTAGCCGTTAGTGCGGCACAAAGTCAACACTTGGCTTGCTGCGCCGAAAGCGGCACATCGAACACCTTGTCGAAGCCCCACTGGAAGGCAAAGGCGTAAACGAAGAAGAACACGAACAACGCCAGGTTGGTCAGCAGCGCCGCCCATAGGCTCACATCCAGCCAGTACGCCACCAGTGGCAGCAGGATCACCACCAACCCGCCCTCGAAGCCCAAGGCGTGCAGCAAGCGCCGCATGAATGTGCGCTCACGCTGGCGCTGGCGCGCTTCCCAGCGCTCGAACACCCAGTTGTAGCCCATGTTCCAGCTCATCGCGATGCCGGACATCAGCACCGACAGCACCGTCGACTGCGCCATGCCGGCACCGAACGCCAGCTCCAGCGCGGGCGCCACGCAGGCGACCGCGATGGCTTCATAGAGGATGGCCTGGACGATCTTGCGGGCCTTGCCTTGCATGTTCAGCTCCCTGAATGAACGACCTGTAAAGCTACAAGATGTAGCTCACAAGAAAAAGCCCGAAATTTGGACAACAGCGCATACGGCTGCTTGTATCTATCCCGTACAAAAGTGACATTTCGTACAACTTCGTCGAGGGAACCGAGCGAGGATAAAGACGATGGCCCACTCTGCGCTGCCGGTGACTGCCACATGAGCCTGGCATTCATCGATTTTCTCACCTATGTGCTGTTCGGCCTGAAGATCCTGGCCATCACCCTTGCCTCGTTGATGTTTCTGCTCGGCCTGGACGACCTGTTCATCGACCTGTGCTACTGGGGCCGCAAGCTGATCCGGCGTTTTCGCATTTACGACAAGTTCGAAAAGGCCGATGAGAAGCGCCTGTACGAAGTGCCGGAAAAGCCCCTGGCCATCATGGTCCCGGCCTGGAACGAAGTGGGCGTGGTCGGTGAAATGGCGCGCCTGGCGGCCTCCACCATTGACTACGAGAACTACCAGATTTTCGTCGGCACCTACCCCAACGACCCGCAAACCCAGGCCGACGTCGACGCGGTGTGCCTGCACTACCCCAACGTGCACAAGGTGGTGTGCGCACGCCCTGGGCCCACCAGCAAGGCCGACTGCCTGAACAACATCATCGACGCCCTGCTGCGCTTCCAGCAGGACGCCGGCATCGAGTTCGCCGGTTTCATCCTGCATGACGCCGAAGACGTGATCTCGCCCATGGAGCTGCGCCTGTTCAACTACCTGCTGCCGAACAAGGACATGATCCAGATCCCGGTCTACCCCTACGCACCGGAATGGAAAGGCTTTACCGCCGGCCACTATGTCGACGAGTTTGCCGAAAACCACGGCAAGGACGTCATCGTCCGCGAAGCGCTGACCGGCCAGGTGCCCAGCGCCGGTGTCGGTACCTGCTTCAGCCGCCGCGCCATCAGTGCGCTGCTGGAGGACGGCGACGGCATTGCTTTCGACGTGCAGAGCCTCACCGAAGACTACGACATTGGCTTTCGTCTGAAGCAAAAGGGCATGAAGTGCATTTTCGCCCGTTATTCCATCACCGACCCGGCGCTGACCCTGAAGCAGGAGTGGCGCCCGGGCATGAGCCGGGAATTCTCCCAGGTGATCTGCGTGCGCGAACACTTCCCGCGTGACTGGCAGCATGCCATCCGGCAGAAGTCACGGTGGATCGTGGGTATCGTATTCCAGGGCACCAGCAACCTCGGCTGGAGCCGCAAGGGCGCACTCAACTACTTCCTCTGGCGCGACCGCCGTGGGCTGTTCGCCTACCTGCTGAGCTTTTTGGTCAACTTGTTGCTGCTGGTGTTGCTGGCCATGTGGCTGGTCACGGTGATTGCGCCGGACTCGTGGCGCTTCATGTCGATCCTTAGCGACAGCTGGCTGTTGTCTACCCTACTGTGGCTGAACGGGCTGATGCTGTTCAATCGCCTGTTCCAGCGCGGCTGGTTCGTCACCCGTTTCTACGGCATTGGCGAAGGCCTGCTGTCGGCACCGCGGATGATGTGGAGCAACTTCGTCAACTTCTTCGCCAACCTGCGTGCCCTGCGCCAGGTGATGGAAATGGGCGATTCGCGGCGTGTGGCCTGGGACAAGACCACCCATGAATTCCCCGCCATCGCCGCCCCTGCACGCACGCCGCTGGGCCAGCGCTTGGTGGCCAAAGGGCTGATCAGTGAGGAACAGCTGCAGCAGGCACTCACCAACCCGGTACGCCGGCGCCTGGGGCGCGAACTGCTGCTGCGTGGCTGGGTGAACAGCGAACAACTGGTGGCTACCCTGGCCGAGCAACTCGACCTGCCCTGGGCGCCGCTGAACCCGTTCAAGCTCGAGCCGCAACTGATTGCCAGGCTGCCACGCAAACTGGCGACGCACTATGGGGTACTGCCCGTGGCCGAAGACGGCGACACGCTGGTCCTGGCCAGCGAAAGCCCGGTCAGCCAAGTGTCGCTGGGGGTGATCAGCCGCTACCTGAAACGCCCGGTCCGCATTCGCCTGGCGCCGCAGGGCCGGGTCACCCTGGGCCTGCGCTACCACTACCCAAGCCCCTGGCAGAAGGCGGAAACCCGCGACATGCTGGCCATTCTGGAGCGCCATCAGGACGACGAAGCGCTGCTGGAGCGTGTCAGCCATCATCAGGTCATGCTCGGCACCCTGTTGCAGGTGCGCGGCATGGTCCCGGTCACCCTGTTCAACCAGGCACTGATCGACTTCGACCCTGAGCACCAGAGCCTGGGCGAGCACCTGATTGCCCGCGGCATCATCACCGAGCAGGTGTTGCAACAGGCGCTCATTGAACAGGCCAGCGAGCAGCAGGCCGCCCTTGATCTGACCCGGGAGGTGGCATGAAGCCGCGCTTTTCCCTCACCCTCACTGGCCTGTTGCTGTGCTGCGCCGCGCTGCCTGTCGCTGCCTCGGCACCGATGACCGACTTCCAGCGGTTCACCAGCTTCCCGTTTATGGACCGCAGCTATCGCGAGGCCAGGAAAGATAACTGGGCCGAGGTCGAGCGGCTGACCCGCCATGTGCTGGGCCGGGTGCCGAACAACGACGAGGCCCGAGCCCTGCTGGTTGAGGCCTTGGCCCACCAACGCCGCTACAAGGAAGCCCAGGCGCTGGCCGAACAGCTGGGCGGCAGCCCCGAATACGCCGACGCCCTGCTCGAACTGCGCCTGACCTGGATCGAACAGGACCCACCGCCCGCCAGCCAGGTGGAACAATGGCTGGCGTCCAGTGAGGGTAATCAACGCGTGCGCCTGTGGCAGGCCTACAGCCTGAGCCTGGCCAAATTCGGTGGCGCGGGCAAGGCGCTGGACTGGCTCAGCCAGTTGCCGCCTAGGGATGACGGCCAGGTATTACGCCTGGCCCGGGCCAACTTCGCCGAACAACTGCGCAACTGGAAGGAAACCATCGAGCAACTGCAGCCGCTCGCCGACAAGGGCCAGTTGCCCGCCGAAGACTGGCAACGCCTGGCCAACGCCTATGTCCAGCAGGTGGATGAAAAAGGGTTGAACAAACTGCTGCCCAGCGCCCCCTCCCCTCAAGCAGCCGACCAGGCGCGCCTGGCCATGGCCAACCGCGCCATTGCCATGGGCCACAACCAGCAAGCCCAGCGCTGGTTGCAGTCGCTGCCGCCAGATCAACTGAATCAGCCCGGCCAGCGCCAGCAACTGTGGGAGCTGGCCCGCGAAGGTGATGATGCGGCACTGGTGCGCCGCCTGAGCAACGACCTGCAGCGCCCCTGCCTGGACACCGTCGACTGGCTGTCACGCCATGACCCGGACCTGGCCCGCGAACAGTTCAAAGGCTGCACACCCACTACCGACACACGCGCCTACGCCGTACTCCACCAACGCCTGTATGGCGACCCGCCACAACCCCCACAACCGCGCACAGCCAGCGAATGGGAAAACCGCTACCGGCAAAGTGGCGACCTGGCCGCACTGGAGCAAGCTACGTTCCTGCTGGTGGAACAGGGCCAGACCGGACACGCCCGGCAACTGCTGGAACAGGCCTACGACCGCCGTCAGGGCCGCCTCAGCCCATCGCTGTTGCAGCGCCTGGGCAACCTGTATGCCCGCAACGATGGGCCTCTGGCCAGCCACCGCATGCTCGGCCTGATCCCCCGGGTCGATGCCAATACCCGTGCCCAGTTGCTCGGCCGCCTGGCCGAGGCCGGCCAGTGCGACGCAGTGCGCCAAGCGGTACCGGCCACCCCCCGCGAGCCTGGCCAATACCGCGCCCTCGGCCGCTGCGCCATGCCCGACCAACCCGGCGAAGCGGTGGTCTACTACCAGGCTGCCGAGCGCCTGGGGGATGCCAGTAACCGCCTGCCGTTGGCCTATGCACTTGAAGCAGCCGGTGACTCCCAAGCCGCGCTGCCTATCTGGCGCAGCCTGCCGGACAGCGCCTGGACCGACAACGCCCGCCTCACCGCGGCCGGTGGCGCGCTAAACGCAGGCGATGCTGACGCGGCCCGGCGCTATTGGGACGCTGCCGCACACCACAGCGCAGATGACTGGGCACTGGGCGCTGCCATTGCCCAGCGCCAGGGCGATTACCAGGCTGCCCTGGGTTTTCAGCGCCAGGCACTGGCGAGCAGCCCACGGGCCGACCACTACTACGCAGCTGCCAGCACCGCGCAGCTGGCCGGCAACAGCGAGCAAAGCATGGCCTGGTTGGCCGAAGCCGTGCGGCTGGCCCCCGATCAGCCGCGTTACCGCGCCGACTACGGCATGCGCCTGGCCGGTTCGACAGACAAGGCCCAGCGCCGCCAGTCGATCCCCTACCTGGAGCGTGCCACCCACGACTTCCCCGAGGATTATCGCCTCGGCGAAACGCTGGCCTTGCGCTACGACGAAGCTGAAGACAGCGCCTCGGCACGCCGCGAACTGCGCCGCATCCTCGATGTGGAGCAGAACCTGGTCGACGGTGACGACGAATACGGCAGCCTGGAAGCCCGCAAGTACCGACAGCGCCGTGCCCACGAAAGTTTGTCACGGCGTGACACCGTCACCCTGGCCAGCACCTGGTCACCCGCCGGCACTTCGACCAACGACAAGTTCCTCGACACCGGCCAGCGCACCGGCAGCTCACGCCGCGCCCAGTCGCAGAACGTGCAGTTGGCCATGTGGGACCATGCCCTGGGCGAAGAACCCAGCCGCAACGGCAGCACCCTGTCGGTGTATGGCCGGGTACTGTTCGGTGGCCAGAGCCGCACCGATTATGCGCAAAGCATGGGTACCGGGGTCGGCCTGCGTTACAAGCCGCTCGGCCAGGCCAACCTCAACCTGTACGCCGAGCTTTACCACCAGCGGCAGATCGACGAAGCGCACTACCGCGGCCTGAGCCTTGGTCAGCTGTTGAGCCCGGCCAAGGTCGGCGGCAACTGGGGCGACCTGCGCCACCATGCCGAATCGAGCAATGACCTGCTGTTGCGCGCCACCGCCTCGTTCCTTGACCAGGGCGACTGGCGCAATGACTGGCGCGTGGATGAAGACGAGTGGAACGAGCGCTTCCTCTACCTCGACGCGGCCTGGTGGACCCGCGCCGGCGACCACGCCTGGCTGTCACGCTACCAGCAAGGCCATGCCTGGAAGCTGCCCGGCAGTTCCCCGCAAACCATCATGCCCTATGGCTTTGTCGAGTTCTCCAGCCAGGACCCGAGCAACGACTGGCGTCAGGACGTCCGGGCCGGAGTGGGCGTGCGCTGGCAATGGTGGTTCGATGACGACCGCTACAACGCCTACCGCGGCTCGCTGAAAGTGCGTGCCGAGTACCAGCAGTCGTTGGGCGGCAATCTTTACCAGCGCGCCAACGGCGTGCTGGTCGGTGCGGAGATGACCTTCTGATGCGTGCGATCCTCGCCTTCTGCCTGCTTGCCCTGTGCCTGCCCGCCACGGCCGACCAGCGCCTGTTCTATCAACCGCTCAACCGCGACGCCAATGTCACTCCCGCCCAGTGGCAACAGCTGTGGCATGCCACCGTGGCCCAGGGGGGCAAGGCCCTGATCGTACAATGGAGCGCCTATGGCGACAGCGACTTCGGCGGCGCCCAGGGCTGGCTGGCCAACAGCCTGCGCAGCGCACGTGCCCAAGGCCTGCAGGTGGTGCTGGGGCTGTACATGGACCCCGCCTACTACCAGCGTCTGGACGAACTGGACGGCGAAGGCCTGAGCAGCTATTGGAAAGCGCAACTGGGGCGCTCACTCAGCCAGTACCAGCAACTGCGCCAGGCCTGGCAGTTGTCGGTGGACGGCTGGTACCTGCCCATGGAGCTGGACGACCAGCATTTTCGCGACCCCGCGCGGCGCGAAGCGCTGTTCAGCCAGTTACAGGCCTTCAACCGCCAACTGGACAAGCCTTTGCACATCAGTGCCTTCAGCGCAGGCAAGCTGTCGCCCCGGGTCAACGCTGCCTGGCTGGATCAACTGGCAGGCCTGGGCTTGACTGTGTGGTGGCAGGATGGCGCCGGCACTGGGCGATTGCCGCCGTTGGTGCGCGAGGGTTACGAACAGGCCTTGCCATGCCGGATAGGCGTGGTGCGCGAGGCGTTCCGCCAGGTGAGCGCACCTGGGCAGGTATTCAGGGCTGAACCTACGGAGCCGAAGCTGGTTGGCGGGTGCCATCTCGAGGCGGTGTTTGACTTGCGCTACCGGCCCTGGGCCCGGGGTGTTTTGCCACAGAATTGAGTCGCCAAAGCTGGCCCTTTCGCAGCACAAGGCTGCTCCTACAGATAGCGCAGGCCTCTTGTAGGAGCAGCCTTGTGCTGCGAAAGGGCCGGGCCTGGCAAAGCAGTACCCCCAGGAGCTCACCCATGTTCAAAACCATCGAGGAACACGTACGCAAGCAGGTCGCCCCCGCCGCCTTGCGCGCCGAGTTCCGCCAGCACGAATTCGAGTCCATGCGCCCGTTCTGCCTGCTGGTGTTCTGCGTCAGCCTCCTGACCTGGCTGGTATTCGACCTGATCGTCAGCTTTCTCGGCGGCCAAGGCTTTACCTGGCTTTCCTTCCTGTTCTTCGCCCTGCTCGGCTGCCTGACCGTCGTGCTGCATTTCACCCGTCGCAGCCATCACTTCGATGTGCTCAACCTGCTGTTCATTACCGTCATTACTCTGGGCATGCGGCTGGTAATCGAAGGCCTCCCGGTGGCCCTGCGCCCGGTGTGGCTGATCCTCGGGGTCTCCACCGTGCTGTATGCCATGTCGGTGCTGCCGGTGCGGCGCTGGTCATTCTTCTGCGCCATGGCCATCACCTGGGTGATGCTCAGCCCGTTCTACCACACCCGCATGGAGCCCGACGCGCTCGAAGGCGCCATGCTGATCAGCTACGCAGTGTTTCTCAGCGGCCTGGTCAGCTACAGCTACCTGCAGATCCGCAAGACCAAACTGCACAACTTCTACCTGTCCAAGGTGTTGCTGGAGCAAGCCTACGTCGACGCCCTGACCGAAATCCCCAACCGCCGCTCGTTCATGGCCCAGGCCGACCGCCAGCTGCGCATGGCCACCTCCGGGCAGTACCTGGCGATGATCGATATCGACAATTTCAAGCGGGTCAATGACCGCTTCGGCCATGACGTAGGCGACGAAGTGCTCAAGCGAGTGGCCCTGCATATCAAGGCGAGCATGGCCGGCCATGCGTTTGCCCGGCTGGGCGGTGAGGAGTTCGCAATCTTCCTGCAGGGGCTGGACCAGCAGGGTGCCGAGCAGCAGGTGGCGGCGTTGTGCCAACGAGTGCGCGAGGACAGGGGCGAGCACCCGGTAACCATCAGCATAGGCCTGGCCCGGGTGGGCAGGAGCGACAGCCTGACCACAGCGCTGGTCCGCGCCGACCAGGCATTGTATGAAGCCAAGCACACCGGCAAGGACCGGTTTGTGTTGTGGAGTACACAGTTGGCGGAGCAGGGCTAGCAGGCCCGGCCTCTTCGCGGGTGAACCTGCTCCCACAGGGACCGCACAGATTTTGAACGCTGTGGCGTACCTGTGGGAGCGGGTTTACCCGCGAAGAGGCCGGCACAGGCACCCCATCACCCTGCAGGCAAGCGGATCCTGAACTGCGCCCCGCCCAGCGCCGACTGCGCCACGGTCAAGGTCCCGCCCTGCCCTTCGATCGCCCGCCGGCTGATCGCCAGCCCCAGGCCAAAACCGCCGGTGTTGCGGTCGCGGCTGCGGTCCAGCCGGTAGAACGGCTGGAAAATCCGCTCCCGCTCCTCCACCGGAATACCAATCCCGTCATCCTCCACCGTCAGCAGGCAAGCGCCATCGTCCTCCAGCCGCAAGCGCAGCAACAGGCTTTCATCGCAATAGCGCATGGCATTGCGCACCAGGTTCTGCACCGCCCGCGCCGTCAGCCGTGGGTCCAGCACAAACCGGGGCAAATTGCCCTCGGCCCGCACTTCCCACTGGATACCCCGGCCATCGAGTTCTTCGGCAAAGCCGCCGAGTACGCTGTCGACCAGTTCCAGCAACGACACCTCGACCCGCTCGCGGGCCTGGTCGGCGTTGTACAGCCGGCTGTAGGACAGCAGTTCCAGCACCAGCTCATCCAGCTCGCGCACATGCCCCACCAGCTCCAGCAGGCGTTTGCGGCTGGCCGGCGGCACTTCGTCGAACAGCAGCACCAGGCCGAAGTCCAGGCGGGTCAGCGGTGTGCGCAGTTCATGGGACACCGCATTGAGCAGCTCGCGCTGCTGGTTGACGTGGCGCTCCAGGTCACTGGCCATGGTGTCAAACACCCCGGCCAACTCACCAATGTTGGAATGCGGCGAAATGTGAGTGCGCTCGGCCATCTGCCCCTGGCCCAGGCGCCGGGCGGTTTCCTTCAGGCGCTCCAGGTCGCGCCAGTGCGGCCATACCCATAACAGCAGGCAGCCCAGCATGGCCGCACCGATCAGCACGGTCACGCCCCACGACAGCACATTGATGTCCAGCGGGTCAGGCGGTGCGTGCAGGCGCACCAGCCAGTCCTTGTCCAGCGGTGCCAGCACGGTTTCGTAGTAACCCCACTCAGCAATGCGCACAGCGTACTGGCCCTGCTCCAGGCGCGCCTGCTCGTCCGCGCTCAGTTCGGCCTGATCCATACGCAGCAGTTTCACTTCCAGCGGGGCGAACGCGCTGGCCAGGTCTTGCTCCACAGCCGGCCACTGCTCGCGCGGGGCCTGGTGGAACTGGCGCACGATCAGCGACTGCACGCCTTTGGCCTGGTCCAGGTTGTAGGCCATGAAGCGCTCCTGGAACAGGCCGACGATGGTGTCAGGAATGAACAGTAGCGCACCGGCGTAGGCGACGATGATCACCAGGTACAGCCGCACCAGGATCTTGAGCATGGTCGGTCAGCACTCCCACTCGACGCGGCTGAACAGGTATCCCTTGCCCCACACGGTCTTGATCTTGCGCGCTTCGCCGGCGTTATCGTCGAACTTGCGCCGCAGCTTGGAAATGGCCACGTCTACCGAACGGTCAGTGCCGTTGAACTCGATACCGCGCAGCTGCTGCAAGATACGGTCGCGGTTCAGCACTTCGCCGGCATTGCGCGCCAGTACCACCAGCAGGTTGTACTCGCCGCTGGACAACTCCACCTCCTCGCCGCGCCAGCTGACCGTGCGCTCGGCCAGATCGATGCGCAGGCCACCGATCAGGATCAGGTCGTTATCCAGCCGCGGCTCGTTGACGCTGCTGCGGCGCAGCAGGGTACGCACGCGGGCAAGCAGCACGCGCGGCTCACAGGGCTTGGTCACGTAGTCGTCGGCGCCCATTTCCAGGCCCAATACCTGATCATGGCTGTCGTCGCGGGCGGTCAGCATCAGGATCGGCAGAGTCTGTGACTCCTGGCGCAGCAGGCGGCACAGTTGCAGGCCATCGATACCCGGCAGCATCAGGTCGAGGATGACCAGGTCGGGTTTTTGCCGACGATATTCGTCCAGCACATGATCGCCCCGGGCGATCACCTGGACATGGAAGTCGTTGCGTTGCAGGTAGCTGGCGATCAGCTCGGAAAGTGCGCTGTCGTCTTCGACCAGGAAAATATTCGGCATAGGTGCTTGGGAATCTGGGTTGAGGTAGGCCTGTACGCGATCCGTGTGGGAGCGGGTTTACCCGCGAAGAGGCCGGCACAGGCATACGCAGAATATAGAACCCAGCCGCACGAAAGGATTGTTCTTCACACTTTTTCACACTCGCCCTACAGGTGTTAACAGCCGCACGGGCAATACCTGCCGTACCATACGCCCGGTCATCATCGGAAGATCCGCATGCCTACTACCCTCCCCCCTCGCCTGCGCCCATTGGCGTTCATGGCGTTTCTGAGCCTGTCCCTGGCCGGCTGTGGCGACAGCGCCGAGCAAGACGAAAAAGCCCCTACCCCGCAAGTGCGGGTAGAAACCCTGCAACTGCAGCCACTGGCCATCAGCAGCGAACTCAGCGGCCGGATCCTGGCTCCGCGCACCGCCGAAGTGCGCGCGCGCGTCGCGGGCGTGGTGCTCAAGCGGGTGTACCGCGAAGGCAGTGACGTCAAACAGGGCGATGTGCTGTTCCTGATCGACCCAGCGCCATTCAAGGCCGACCATGACAGCGCCCGCGCCACCCTGGCAAAGGCCGAGGCTACCTTGTACCAGGCGCGTTTGCAGGAGCAGCGCTACCGCGAACTGGTCGACGACAAGGCTGTCAGCCGCCAGGAATATGACAACGCAAAGGCCAGCTTCCTGCAGGCCGATGCCGAAGTGGCCGCGGCCAAGGCTGCCTTGGAACGCACCCGCCTGAACCTCGGCTACGCCACCGTAACGGCGCCGATTTCTGGCCGTATCGGCCGTGCCCTGGTCACTGAAGGCGCACTGGTCGGCCAGAATGAGACCACCCCACTGGCCACCATCCAGCAGCTGGACCCGATCCATGCCGACGTCACCCAGTCTACCCGCGAGCTCAACGCCCTGCGCCGCGCCTTGCGCGCAGGCGAACTGCAGCAGGTGGGCGACGGCCAGGCCCGCGCCACGCTGATCCAGGACGACGGCAGCGCCTACCCGCTGCCAGGCAAGCTGCTGTTCTCGGACATCAGCGTCGACCCCACCACCAACCAGATCACCCTGCGCAGCGAGTTCCCCAACCCGGACCTCGACCTGTTGCCCGGCAGCTACGTGCGCGTGCGCCTGGAACAGGCCGTGCAACCCAAGGGCCTGAGCGTGCCGCAGCGCGCCATCCTGCGCGACAGCGCCGGCGTGCCCAAGGTGCTGGTGGTCGACCAGCAAGCCCGGGTCAGCGACCGCCAGGTAGTGCTGGGCAGCGCCCAGGGCGATCGCTGGGTCGTCAGCGAGGGCTTGGCCCCTGGCGAGCGGGTGGTGGTCGAAGGCTTGCAGCACGTCAAGGCCGGTGACCAGGTGCAGGTTGAACAAAACCCCGGTGTAGCACCCATCGCTCAGCACACCGGCCAGTGAGGGCCTGATTCATGCCGCAATTCTTCATCGACCGCCCGGTGTTCGCCTGGGTGGTCGCGCTGTTTATCCTGCTGGCCGGTGCGCTGGCCATCCCGCAGCTGCCGGTAGCCCAGTACCCCAACGTGGCACCGCCGCAGGTGGAAATCTATGCCGTGTACCCGGGCGCCTCGGCGGCGACCATGGACGAAAGCGTGGTGAGCCTGATCGAGCAGGAACTCAACGGCGCCGACAACCTGCTGTACTTCGAGTCGCAGAGCAGCCTGGGCAGCGCCACCATCACCGCCACCTTCGCGCCGGGGACCAACCCGGACCTGGCCCAGGTCGACGTGCAGAACCGCCTGAAGGTGGTCGAGTCGCGCCTGCCGCGCCCGGTCACCCAGCAGGGCCTGCAAGTGGAAAAGGTGTCCACCGGCTTCCTGCTGCTGGGCACCCTCACCTCCGAAGACGGCAAGCTCGACGAAACCGCACTGTCGGACATTCTCGCGCGCAACGTGATGGACGAAATCCGCCGCCTCAAGGGTGTCGGCAAGGCCCAGCTGTACGGCTCGGAGCGCGCCATGCGCATCTGGATCGACCCGGGCAAGCTCATCGGCTTCAACCTCACGCCCAACGACGTGGCCGAGGCCATCGCGGCGCAGAACGCCCAAGTGGCGCCTGGCAGCATCGGCGACCTGCCCAGCCGCGACACCCAGGAAATCACCGCCAACGTGGTGGTCAAGGGCCAGCTGAGCACCCCCGAGGAATTTGCCGCCATTGTCCTGCGCGCCAACCTGGATGGCTCCACGGTCACCGTCGGTGATGTCGCCCGGGTCGAGATCGGCGCCCAGGAATACCAATACGGCACGCGCCTGAACGGCAAGCCGGCCACCGCGTTCAGCGTGCAGCTCTCACCGGGTGCCAACGCCATGGAAACCGCCACCCTGGTGCGGGCAAAAATGCAGGACCTGGCGCGGTACTTCCCGGAAGGCGTCAAGTACGACATTCCTTATGACACCTCGCCGTTCGTCAAGGTGTCGATCGAGCAGGTCATCACCACCCTGTTCGAAGCCATGCTGCTGGTGTTCGCGGTAATGTTCCTGTTCCTGCAGAACCTGCGCTATACCCTGATCCCCACCCTGGTGGTGCCGGTGGCGCTGATGGGCACCTTCGCGGTCATGCTGGCCATGGGCTTCTCGGTCAACGTGCTGACCCTGTTCGGCATGGTGCTGGCCATCGGCATCCTGGTCGACGATGCCATCGTGGTGGTGGAAAACGTTGAGCGCATCATGGCCGAGGAAGGCCTGCCGCCCAAAGAAGCAACGCGCAAGGCGATGGGCCAGATCAGCGGTGCGATTGTCGGCATCACTTTGGTGCTGGTGGCGGTGTTCCTGCCAATGGCCTTCATGCAGGGTTCGGTTGGGGTGATATACCAGCAGTTCTCGGTGTCGATGGCGGTGTCGATCCTGTTCTCGGCATTCCTGGCCCTCAGCCTCACCCCCGCCCTGTGCGCCACCCTGCTCAAGCCGGTGGCCAAGGGTGAGCACCATGAACGCAAAGGCTTCTTCGGCTGGTTCAACCGCCGCTTCGAAAGCATGAGCAACGGCTATCAGCGCTGGGTGGTACAGGCGCTCAAGCGCAGCGGCCGCTACCTGCTGCTGTACGCGGTGCTGCTGGCGGTGCTGGGCTATGGCTTCAGCCAGTTGCCCACGGCATTCTTGCCCACCGAAGACCAGGGCTACACCATCACCGACATCCAGCTGCCGCCCGGGGCCAGCCGCATGCGCACCGAACAGGTGGCTGCGCAAATCGAGGCACACAACGCCGAGGAACCCGGCGTAGGCAACACTACCGTGATCCTCGGCTTCAGCTTCTCCGGTAGCGGGCAAAACGCGGCACTGACCTTCACCACCCTCAAGGACTGGTCCGAGCGCGGCGCCGACGACAGCGCCCAGTCGATTGCCGACCGCGCCAGCGCGGCCTTCTCCCAGCTGAAGGACGCCGTGGCGTTTTCGGTGCTGCCGCCGCCTATCGACGGCCTGGGCGAGTCGACCGGCTTCGAGTTCCGCCTGCAGGACCGCGGCGGCATGGGCCACGCCGCGCTGATGGCTGCCCGCGACACGCTGCTGGCCAATGCGGGCAAAAGCAAGGTGCTGACCAACGTGCGCGAAGCGTCGCTGGCCGAAAGCCCGCAAGTGCAGCTGGAAATCGACCGCCGCCAGGCCAATGCCCTGGGGGTGTCGTTTGCCGATATCGGCTCGGTACTGGACGTGGCGGTGGGCTCCAGCTACGTCAACGACTTCCCCAACCAGGGCCGCATGCAGCGTGTGGTGGTGCAGGCCGAAGGCGACCAGCGCAGCCAGGTCGAAGACCTGCTGAAAATCCACGTACGCAACAACAGCGGCAAGATGGTGCCACTGGGCGCATTCGTCCAGGCCAAGTGGGTCAGCGGCCCGGTGCAGTTGACCCGCTACAACGGCTACCCGGCGGTGTCGATTTCCGGTGAGCCGGCAGCTGGCCACAGCTCGGGCGAAGCCATGGCCGAAATCGAACGCCTGGTGGCGCAGTTGCCGCCCGGCGCGGGCCTTGAGTGGACCGGCCTGTCGCTGCAAGAACGCTTGTCCGGCAGCCAGGCGCCGATGCTGATGGCATTGTCGTTGCTGATCGTGTTCCTGTGCCTGGCAGCGCTGTACGAAAGCTGGTCGATCCCGACCGCCGTGCTGCTGGTGGTACCGCTCGGTATCCTGGGGGCGGTGCTGGCCGTGACCCTGCGCGGCATGCCCAACGACGTGTTCTTCAAGGTTGGCCTGATTACCCTGATCGGCCTGTCGGCGAAGAACGCCATCCTCATCATCGAGTTCGCCAAGCACCTGGTCGACCAGGGCGTGGACGCCGCAGACGCCGCCGTACAGGCTGCCCGCCTGCGCCTGCGGCCCATCGTGATGACCTCGCTGGCGTTCATCCTCGGTGTGGTACCCCTGGCCATTGCCAGCGGCGCCAGCTCGGCCAGCCAGCAGGCCATCGGCACCGGGGTGATCGGCGGCATGCTCAGCGCCACGTTGGCGGTGGTGTTTGTGCCGGTGTTCTTCGTGGTGGTGATGCGCCTTGCGGGACGGCGTCAGGCGCGTGATGCCAACGCACAAGGCGGGATAAGCGAAAGCTGACTGGACAAGCCCCGTGTGAAATGGGAGGGTTCCCGGCAATGACTGCCCGGAGCCCTTTTTCATGCCTGATGCACTGCCCCCCTGCTCCATCCTCATTCTCGCCGGCGGCCGTGGCCAACGCATGGGCGGGCGCGACAAAGGCCTGGTCGCCTGGCAGGGCGAACCGCTTGTTGTGCATGTACAGCGGGTGGTGCGGCCGCTAAGCGATGACCTGGTGATTTCCTGCAACCGTAACCAGGAGGCTTACGGCACGTACGCCGACCAGTTGGTGGGCGATGCAGAAGCCGACTTCCCGGGGCCGCTGGCAGGGGTGATTGCCGGTCTCAAGGTGGCTCGGCATGACTGGGTGGTGCTGCTGGCCTGCGATGCACCGCGGGTTGACCGCGAACTGATCGAAGACTTGCTGAGGCTGGCGGTGGCCGGCGACAGTGCGGCAATGGTGCGCCAGGGCGGGTATTGGCAGCCGATGTTCAGCGTGCTGCCACGGCGAATACTGCCAATGCTGGAGCAGGCCTGGGCGGCGGGTGAGCGCAGCTTGCAGAAGGCCCTGCTGCGCGAGGCGGTGCAGGGGCTGGAATGCACCGAGGATGATCGCCGGCTAAGCAACTTCAACAGCCCGGAACTATTGCAAGGCTAAGCACATGGCGCGGTCATTGTAGGAGCGGCCTTGTGCCGCGAAAGGGCTGCGAAGCGGCCCCGGGATTTCAGCTGTGATGCATAAATTGCTGGGGCCGCTGTGCGGCCCTTTCGCGGCACAAGGCCGCTCCTACAAAGGTCCGCGTAGCTGAGGGGTGATGGTTATCGGGAGGACAACTCCTCGACACTGATCTCACGCATCCTGAATTTCTGCACCTTGCCAGTGACCGTCATCGGGAACTCGTCGACAAAGCGGAAATACCGGGGCACCTTGAAGTGCGCAATCCGCGCCCTCGCCCACTCACGCAGCGCTTCTTCACTGGCGGTATGCCCCGGGTGCAGCCGCACCCAGGCCACGATTTCTTCGCCGTACTTGCTGCACGGCACGCCAATCACTTGCACATCCGCCACCGCCGGGTGGGTGAAGAAGAACTCTTCCAGCTCGCGCGGGTAGATGTTCTCGCCGCCGCGAATGATCATGTCCTTGCTGCGCCCGACGATGCGCACATACCCCTGTTCATCCATTACCGCCAGGTCGCCGGTGTGCATCCAGCCGTCTTCATCGATGCTCTCGGCCGTGGCCTTGGGGTTGTTCCAGTAACCGAGCATCACGCTGTAGCCGCGGGTGCACAGTTCGCCTATCTCGCCACGCGGCACGGTGTTGCCGTCGGCGTCCACCACCTTGTTTTCCAACCGTGGCTGGGTACGGCCAACACTGGTCACCCGGCGCTCCAGGTCATCATCGGGGCCGGTCTGCAGCGACACCGGGCTGGTTTCGGTCATGCCATAGGCAATCTGCACCTCGGCCATGTGCATTTCGCCGATCACCCGGCGCATCACCTCGATCGGGCAGGTGGCGCCGGCCATGATCCCGGTGCGCAGGCTGGACAGGTCGAACTCGCCGCGTTGCGGGTGGTCCAGTTCGGCGATGAACATGGTCGGCACACCGTACAGCGCGGTAGCCTTTTCCTCCGCCACGGCACGCAGCGTGGCCAGCGGGTCGAAGGCATCGTTGGGGTAGATCAGGGTGCTGCCGTGGGTCATGCAACCAAGGTTGGCCATGACCATGCCGAAACAGTGATACAGCGGCACCGGCACCACCAGCCGGTCGTGCTCGGTAAGGCCCAGGCTTTCGCCGACCATGTAGCCGTTGTTGAGGATGTTGCTGTGGCTGAGGGTGGCGCCCTTGGGGAACCCGGTAGTGCCGGAGGTGTACTGGATGTTGATCGGGTCGTCGCAGCGCAGCTGCGCCTGGCGTTCGACCAGGGCCTGGCGGCTGACAGACTCGGCACGCGCCTGCAATGCGTGCCAGGCCAGAAAGCCAGATGGTGGCGAGGCAGCCAGGCTGACCACCCCGCGCAGCTCGGGGAAGCGCTCGCAGCTCAGTGCGCCTGGTTGGCCGCTGGCCAGGCCAGGGACCAGGCCCTGCAGCATGGCGTGGTAATCGGAGGTCTTGAATGCGTCGGCACAGATCACCCAGCGGCAGCCGGACTGCCCGAGGGCGTAGTCCAGCTCACTGGAGCGATAGGCCGGGTTGATGTTGACCAGGATCGCGCCCACCTTTGCGCTGGCGAACTGGGTGATGCACCACTCGGCGCAGTTGGGTGCCCAGATACCCAGCCGGTCACCGGGTTGCACGCTCAGTGCCATCAGCGCGCGGGCGTGCTGGTCGACGGCAGCGGCCAGTTGCTGCCAGGTGTAGCGCAGAGCCTGGTGGCGCACCACCAGCGCCTCGCGGTCGGGGAAGCGGGCGACGGTGGCGTCGAAGGCGTCGCCGATGCATTGGGTAAGCAGGGCCTTGTTCTGGTTGCCCTGGGAGTAGCTTGGCTGGGGCATGGGCGCTCTCTTGTTGTTTTTGTAGTGTCTGGGCCGGCCTCTTCGCAGCACAAGGCTGCTCCTACATTGGAACGCGGTGACCTGTAGGAGCAGCCTTGTGCTGCGAAGAGGCCGGCCCATACATTGGAACGTGGTGACCTGTAGGAGCAGCCTTGTGCTGCGAAAAGGCCAGTAAATCCACCCTCGTTCTAGCGGATGAACACCTGCGGCGTAGTGGTGGACATGTCACCACCGGGCAACTTGATGTTCTTCACCTTCTCCAGCGTATCCGGGTTGAACACCGCCAGGTCATTGAAGGTGCCGCCCAGGTACAGCTTGTCGCCCTTCTTGTCGAAAGCGACGCAGTAGTAGGTGTGCTCAAGGTTAGCCGCCTTGATCAGCTTGCGCTGCTTGATGTCGTACTTGGCCAGGCGGTTGAGCACGCCGTAGATCTGGTTCGGGTCTTTAGGCGAGCGCAGGCCGGTGAAGTACAGCTCGGTCAGGTCGGCGAATTCCTGGGTGTGGGTCTTGCCGGTCTTGAGGTCGACGCTCAGGTAGCCATACAACGGCTCGGCGGTGGCTGGGTCCTGCTTGTCGTCCTTGAACCTGGCAATGGTGTACAGCATGGTGAACTCGTGACGCGGGCTCTGGTGCGGCCAGAAGTACAGCACGTCCGGGGCGCTGTAGCCTTTGCGGTTCCAGTTGCGCAGCGGCAAGGCCACGGTGTACTTGCCGGTCTTCACATCCATCTTGTAGATGTCCGGCCCTGCGACAAACAGGCTGCCATCGTCGGCGGCACGCATCAGGTACACCTGGCGCGGCATCGGGAAGGTGCGCACCGGCTTGGCCTGCAGGCCATCGGTGGTGCTGAACACCTCCAGCCGTGGCGGCTTGACCACGTAATGGTCGTTCAGCATCTGGGTCGGATTGACCGTGGCGTACACTTCCTTGCCATCCGGGCTGATGGCGAAGGAGTACATCGACCGGCCCACTTCACCCGCCACGCTCGACAGGTTGGCCCGGAAGGTGTTCTTGCAGGTGTCCAGGTCGATGCCGTAAATGTCGCCGTAATGGTTGTTGAGCACGTAGGCGGTACGGTTGTCCGGCGCCATCATCGCCGTGCCAGGGCCGAACTTGTCGGGCATCTGGCAGCTTTTGTACACCGTGTCGGTGGCCACATCGACCACATGCAGGTTGTTCGGGTAGTTGGTCACGATCATGTATTCGTGGCCAGCCTTCAGCGCAGGCCCGGTGTCGTCAGCCTGAGCCAGCCCGGCGCAGGCCGTGGCGGCGATGGTGAGCGCGAGTTGCGCGCAGCGTCCAGCTTTCATGCGGTTTCCCCTTGTCATTCTTGTTGGGCCGGTCACTTGTCTTTCGGGAACACAGTGCCCAGGTTGCGCCAGTCATCCGCCGAGTTGGTCGCCTGGGCGTTCCAGTCCTGATAGGTGCTCATCATGTCCGGCACCTGGGCCGGCCACCAGCAAGGGTCGGAGCAGCCATACAGGTCGGCCTCCATCGGCTGGCACAGCGAGCTCACGCCACCAAAGGCATCCACTTCCCAACCCGGGTCGGTGGTGGCCGTGCAGCCGGCCACCGCACTCATGGCCACGACTTCTTCGATGCGGTCTTCGGCAGCGGCCTGCTCAAGGATGCGCGCCTTGTTGTTCAGGGGCTTCAAGTGCTTCATGTCAGTGCGCCTTCCGCGGGGTGATGTAGCGGTCGATGAAGGCCGGGTTGGCGGCCATGATGCGGCTGTAGACTTCGATGCCGAAGTCGACCCAGTCGCGCATCAGTTCGCAATAGTGGTAGGTCGGGTGCTGCGGGTCGCCGTAGCGGGCGTAGCTTTCGTGGTAGCAGCCACCGGAGCACAGGTTGCGAATGCGGCAGCTCTCGCAGCCGGTGTTGCTGCGGTCCAGGCGCTGCGACAGGAAGTCGTTGAGCTCCACCTGCTTCACACCCTGGTGCACGTTGCCGAAGGTCGGCAGGCTAGAGCCGGTGAAACGGTGGCACAGGTTCAGCTCGCCTTCATGGTCCACCGCCAGCATTTTCAGCCCGGCACCGCATGGCAGCGCCTTCTTGTGGCCCTCGTGAATGTCGGTGATCAGCTGGTGCAGGTTGGAGAAACCGATGTTGCGGTGCTCCAGCGCTGCGTCCAGGTAGCGGCGGCCCAGCGCCTTCATGTTGGCGAAGACCTCAACCAGTTCTTCGCCGGTGAGGTTGAAGGCCGCCATGTCGCCGGAGGTGACCGGGGCAAAGCCGACTTCGGCAAAGCCCATTTCGTTGAACAGGTGGTTCCAGATAGTCTCGATATCGGTGATGCCGCGGGTCAGGGTTACCCGCGCCCCCACCGGGCGACTGTTGTAACGCGACAGCAGCATGTCGGCCTTGCGCCGCACCACGTCGTAGGTACCCTGCCCGCCCACCGTGATGCGGTTGCGGTCATGCACGGTCTTGGGGCCGTCGATGCTGATCGACAGGCCGAAACGGTGGGCATTGAGCCAGTCGACAATTTCTTCGGTCAGCAACGTGGCATTGGTGGTCATGATGAACTCCACCTGCTTGCCCGCTTCGGCGAAACGCCGCTCGCAGTAAGCCACCATGTGCTCGATCAGCGGCCGGTTGGACAACGGCTCGCCACCGAAGAACACCACGCTGTAGCGCTCCTCGTCGGGCGATTCCTTGAGCAGCATTTCCACCGAGGCTTCGGCGGTGGCGGTGCTCATCTTCTTGCCGGCAGAAGGCTTGTCCAGGTCTTCCTTGTAACAATAGGTACAGCTCAGGTTGCAACCAGTGTTGACGTTGAGCACCACGGTATTCAGCGCGGTGCGCTCGACCCGCTTGACGCCGATTTCCGGGGTCAGCGGCGAGCCGTCGCTGACCAGCTCCAGCGCGATCAGCTCGCGCAGGGTGTCCTGGATATCGTCGCCGGCAAACTGCTGGCCCAGGCGCTGCATCAGCTCCTCGGCCGAACAGCCTTGCTGGCGCAACGTGTCGATGATGCCCCCGGTCACCGCGTCGGCGGTGAACAGCGAACTGCTGGGGATATGGAACAGCATGCGGTCGGCATCAACCTGCACTTCATGCAGGTTGCGTTCGACCAGGTTCAGTAGTGCGCCCATGGCGACCTCCCGGTAATCGATCCGATGGAAAACCGTTACACCCTGCCGTTACGGCAGCGGCGGGTTGTTCCAGCGCTGAACGGTGACGATCATGTGCCCTTCGCCGGTCTGGCCACCGTCGGCCAGCGTGGCGATAACCTTCAGGTTGCCCGCGTTGTTGGTCATCATCTTGCGTTCAGGGTTAGGGCCGGCACCGCCTGGCACGAACACCCCGTCGGCCTGCATCTGCCCGGCGAACTTGACGTCTTCGTCCTCGACCGCACGCTCGTTGAACGGCTCGACCTTCCAGGTGGCCGGCAGGTAGCCGATGCGCAGCGGCTGGCCACTGGCATCCTTGCCCCAGGCTTCGGCCTCGAAACGGCCTTGCACCTTCGGCACCGAAGCGCCGTTTTCGCCGATGCGGGCAATGGAGAACGCCGGCACGACCTTCACTTCCTCGACCTTGTCGTAAACCGCCAGGCTCACGCCTTTGAGCGCGCCCACTGCAACTTCGCGCTGCCCGGGCTTGGCGTCGGCTGCCGCGCGGGCCTTGACCCGTACCAGCGTCGGGGTCTGCTCCAGTACCTGGGTCACTTCTACCCCGGCACCCAGGTCGGGCTTGCCGTCCAGGCCGCTGCCCACCAAGGTGATCTCGCTCTCGCCACCGGCCTTGATGAATGCCGGTTGCACCGCCAGCAGGCGCGCCTTGCCTTCCTTGGCTGCCGTAAAGTCAAGGCCGCGCTCGTCGTGTTCGGCCTCGAACATGCGGCCTTTCATTTCGCCATCCAGCGCCGCGAACACCTGGCGCAGATTGGTGTCGCCAACCTTGACGTTGCCGCGCCATTCATAGCCGTTGTACAGGATCGCCGTGCCGCTGCCGTTGAACGGCGTACCGTCGGCATAGGCGCCCTTGACCTCGACCTTGAAGGTGTCGCCCTCCCCGGCCGAAACGCTCATCACACCGCGCACATCGCCCTTGGCCAGCATGTGGCCGCTGAACGCCCACTGCCCCGGCAGCACGTCGGCCTTCGGTTTTGCCTGCTGCCATTCAGCCCAGGCCGGGTTGTCCAGCGGGTAGCGCCTGGCAAGTTCCGGCACCACCTGTTGCAGGGCAATCGGCAACCAGTCGCGGTCCCGCGCCTGGGCCTGGTATTCGAGGGACGGCCACTGGCCGAGGTGGAAGTTGACCAGGTGCTCCCACTCCTTGGCCGGGCGGCGTTGCAAGGCGACGCGAGCACCAGAGTGGCAGCGGCCACAGGTTTCGCTGAGCTGGGTGTCGAAATGCTCGACCGTGTTCAGCCGGCGCTCCATGGCGTAGCGCACGCCATCGGTTTCGCTGGGCGCCAGGCCCTGCTTGTCGGCCAGGTACTTGACCAGCGTGCGACGGTCGTCGTCGCTGATCTGCAGGCCGTGCATCACCTGCATGCGAGCGATGCTCATCAGCCAGCCTTCCGGGGTTTTACGCTGGTGGCTGATGCGGCTGTAGGTATCGTTGCCTTCGGGGATATGGCACCCCATGCACTTGTTCTGCAACAGGCTCGGGCCCTGCTCGGCCGCCATGGCCTGGGTGCTCAGCAGCGCGGCGGCGGCCAGCGCCAGTTTGCCCGCATGCCGCCGGAGTCGAGTCGTCTTCAAGGTCAGACCTCCACGGTTGTTGTTCTTATCGTTTTTCGCACGCTTTGGTACAGCAGGTGTGCATGTGGCAGTTGTGATACAGGAACTGTGCCAGTTGCTGTAAAAGCGTTGCCTTTCAACCTTTTAGGCAGTTTCCGTGGCCTGACCAGCAGCCAACATGGCCACTTGCAGCGTGCCATTTCGCGACTAGGTGTTTCATCCTGAGACAAGGGCCTGCCACGCAGGCCTTCGCGGGCAAGCCCGCGAAGAGGCCGGGACATCCACTGTTGCACCACCGTCTCACACCGTCTCAATGTGCAACAGCGCACGCCTGCAATCACAACCTTGCGCCCAGGCAAAACCCAACGCCTTCAACGCCTTGCGGCCATCTGCCCACCTTGGCACGCCCATTGCGCCAGTGCCCTTCACACCCAATGACAAGAGGCACAGCCCCATGCTTTCCGATCTGCCCATCCTGCCCGCCACCCGCGCCTTTCTCGAACGCAAGTTGAAGATGCGCATCGGCGCCGACTGGCAGGACGCCGCCAGCGGCCGCACCCTGTCGTTCCGCAACCCGGCCACTGGCGAAGTGCTGGGCGAAGTGCCCGCCGCCGACGCCGAGGATGTCGACCGCGCCGTGCGCGCAGCACGCCAGGCCTTCGACGACTCGCCGTGGAGCCGCCTGCGCCCACGCGAACGGCAGAACCTGCTGTGGCGCCTGGCCGACCTGATGGAGCGCGACGCTCGCCAGCTGGCCGAGCTGGAATGCCTGAACAACGGCAAGAGCGCCGCCGTGGCCCAGGTGATGGACGTGCAGCTGGCCATTGACTTCCTGCGCTACATGGCGGGCTGGGCCACCAAGATCGAGGGTAGCACCGTCGAAGCCTCCATGCCGTTGATGCCCAACGACCAGTTCCACGGCTTTGTGCGCCGTGAGGCCATCGGCGTGGTCGGCGCCATCGTCGCCTGGAACTTCCCGCTGCTGTTGGCCTGCTGGAAGCTCGGCCCGGCCCTGGCCACCGGCTGCACCATCGTGCTCAAACCCGCCGATGAAACCCCACTGAGCGTGCTGAAGCTGGCTGAACTGGTAGACGAAGCTGGCTACCCGGCAGGCGTGTTCAACGTGGTGACCGGCACCGGCCTGAACGCCGGCGCCGCGCTCAGCCGCCACCCCGGCGTCGACAAGCTGACCTTCACCGGTTCCACCGAAGTGGGCAAGCTGATCGGCAAGGCGGCCATGGACAACATGACCCGCGTCACCCTGGAGCTGGGCGGCAAGTCGCCGACCATCGTCATGCCCGACGCCAACCTGCAGGAAGCTGCTGCCGGCGCCGCCACGGCGATCTTCTTCAACCAGGGCCAGGTGTGCTGCGCTGGCTCGCGGCTGTACGTGCACCGCAAGCACTTCGACAATGTGGTGGCCGACATCGCCGGGATCGCCAACGGCATGAAGCTGGGTAACGGGCTGGACCCAGCCGTGCAGATGGGCCCGTTGATCTCGGCCAAGCAGCAGGACCGCGTCACCGGCTATATCGAGCTTGGCCGCGAACTGGGTGCGACCATCGCCTGCGGCGGCGAAGGCTTTGGCCCGGGTTACTTCGTCAAGCCGACGGTGATCGTCGATGTCGATCAGCGCCACCGCCTGGTGCAGGAAGAAATCTTCGGGCCGGTGCTGGTGGCGATGCCGTTCGATGACCTGGACGAAGTAATCGGCATGGCCAACGACAACCCCTATGGCCTGGGTGCGAGCATCTGGTCCAACGACCTGGCGGCGGTGCATCGGATGATCCCGCGCATCAAGTCCGGCTCGGTGTGGGTCAACTGCCACAGCGCGCTGGACCCGGCGCTGCCGTTTGGTGGCTACAAGATGTCTGGCGTGGGTCGTGAGATGGGCGCAGCGGCCATCGAGCACTACACCGAGCTCAAGTCAGTGCTGATCAAGCTCTGATCTTCTGCCTGTACCGGCCTCTTCGCCGCACACAAGCGCACGCGGTCCCTGTAGGAGCAGCCTTGTGCTGCGAAGAGGCCGGCCCAGGCAACCCAAAACAACAATAAAAAACCATGGAGCACCCCATGAGGCACACACTCGCCTGCACATTGGCCATGCTGCTCGCCGCGCCCGCCAGCCAGGCCTACGAGCTGTACAACCAGAACGGCACCACCCTCAACGCCGACCTCGAAGCCCTGTTCGGCACGTTCCACAGCGACGAAAGCTTCAACCAGGCCGGCAACCGCCAACCCGGCAGCACCGCCTGGCAGGAGGGTTACGTCAAATACGGCCTCAGCGCCAGCCAGGCCCTGGCCGATAGCGGGGCCATGTACGGTGCCTTCAACCTGCTCAGTTCTGCCACTTGGGGCGACGGCGATGCTGCCGGCCTGACCCTGGGCGATGAGCGTCGCACCGCCATCGAAGACCTGTACCTGGGCTGGCGCTCGGCCAACCTGTTCCCGGCCCTGGGCGAAGACGGCGTGGACATTTCTGGCGGCCGCCAGGTGGTGACGCTGGGTGACGGCTTCCTGATCCAGGGCGACCCGGTGAACCTGGGCAAGGTCGACCTGGGCGCCAACTTCGACCGTGGCGGTGCCTACTACCTGGCTGCTCGCAAGGCCTTCGACCGCACCGCCGTGCTGCGCCTGGGCGGCAAACAGGGCTGGCGCGGCGACCTGATGTGGTTGAAGTCCGACAACCACTACCAGGCCGACACCTCGCTGGCGGTGGCCAACCTGGAACACGTCGCCGACGCCGGTACCCTTGGCCTCAGCTGGATCCGCGGCCTGGACGTGGACCAGCGCTACGCGCAGATCATGGGCCTGGAGCACCGCGACGGCATGAACACCGCCAGCCTGCGCGGGCGCGGCAACCTGGGCGTGAAAGACCTCGAGCTGGCTGCCGAGTACGTGACCCAGGACAAGACCGGCGGGCGCGAGAATGCCTGGTACCTGGAGGGCAACTGGACCTTCTCCGAGCTCCCCTGGTCACCCACCGCCACCTACCGCTACAGCCGCTTTTCCGAAGATTTCGACCCACTGTTCTATGGGCTGAGCCGAGGCTACGGCACCTGGTTCCAGGGTGAAGTGGCAGCCAACTATGCCGGGCCGTTCAACAAGAACAGCCAGGTGCACCACGTGGCGCTGAAAGGCAAGCCGCAGGACAACCTCACCGTCGGCGCGCTGTACTTCGACTTCGACACGCTGGACACCGACCAGGGCAACCTCGGTGGGCGGGAGCTGGACCTGTATGTGGAGTGGATGGTCAACGACCACCTGCTGATCAGCCCGCTGGTGGGGTTCTACAAGCCTGAGCGCAGTGCGGCCAATGGCGGTACGCAGCTGGGTAGCCGTGACACCGGCACCTATATGCAGTTGATCATCGGAACGTTCTTCTGAATTGAAAATTTTGCGGCGGCCCCGCAGCCCTTCGCGACACAACGCGCCTCAGTGGTCCCTGTAGGAGCGGCCTTGCGTCGCGAAGGGCCGCAAAGCGGCCCCGGCAATCTCAAACCAACCCCTGCTCCGCCAACCACCGCCGCACCATCCTCTGCTGTTCACCCGCAAGCCCTGACAACACAGCCTCGACAGGCGAGCCACTACGTATTCTCCGCACCACCGGCGCCAACTCCACCCCCTGCAAATGCCACACCCCCAACGGCTGATCCGCCGTTACCACCACCTCGGCCGCATCCACCAGCCCATCACGCAGCACCGGCCGCCGCTCAACCCGTGCTGCTTGCCAATCAGCCGCCTGATGCAGTGGCTGCGCATCCGGCCAGCCCTGGCGCCTGGCCCAGAACGGCTGCCCCGCCCGCCCCTGCTCCTGCCCGTAGAAATCCCGCCCGATACGGGCAAAGCGCAAGAACAGCTGCTCGACCCGCTGCTGGTGAAACTGACGCGCCAACTCGGCTCGTTCAGGCCTGCGCAGCAACGTATTGATTACCACCGGTGCCTGTAGCGCCGAAGATAGCGACTGGAAGATCCCGTTGCCCGACAGCGGATCAACGGCCATCGCGGCATCACCCACCCGTATCCAGTCCTGCCCGACACATTCGCCCGCCAAAATCGCCGTACTGCTGCGCGCATGCACCTGTGCTGGCACCAGCGCGCTCTCATCGAACAGCTCGGCCACCAGCGCACTGCTGGCACGCCGCGCCGCGCAGAACTCCGCCAGTCCGGCCTTGCCCGGCAGCCCTGCAGCGTCCAGGGTGGCTTGCCAGTAGCAGCGGCCATCTTCCAGGCGCGCCATCCACGCCCAGCCATCCTCCAGGCTTTCCACTGCCGACGCAGGCGCCCCGGGGCTACCCTGCCAGACATTGAGCAGGCTGACTGTTTCGGGCCCGCGCAAGCGGTCTGCAGCCAGCGGTGCCTGACGGCCTCGGGCCTCAACGAGAAAATCAGCGATCAGTACCTGCCCATCGTCCAGACGAACACGATGACCGCCCTCGTGCACGACCTCGCGCACCCGCCCCTCGACCACACTCACGCCGGCCCGCTGAAGGTCGTCGCGCAGCGCCCGGTCAAACCGTTGTCGACCCAGCAGAAATTCCTGGTTCATTTGCAGGTGCTGGCCGTTCCAGTGCACCTGCCGGGTAGCCAACATGGTCGCCTGGCCCAAGGCCCCGCCAAGGCCCGCATGCCGCAAGCCCTCCAGTACTCGCTGCGAAACCCCTTCCACTGCCGCGAAACGGCGCCATTCCGACACCACCGTCACGGTGTAGCCAAGCCGCCGCAAGCCGATGGCCGTGGCAGCACCTGCAGGGCCGGCGCCCAGCACCACAATGCGCGCATCAGCCATGGCTGGCCCCTCGCCGCTCAGGGCCGATGAACGACGCGTGAGCACGCAACCAGTCATGGATCTGCTGGCGGTCCATACCCGGCTCGTCACGCAGCAACGCCGCAATCCTTCCGCTCAAAGCCGCACAGCCCAAGCTCGCGCCCGCTCTGCCGCCCTCCCCCACATAACCGCCGAAGTCCGCCTGCCGGGTGCCCAGCCAGGACCACTGGCCAGGCGCGCAACGCGCATCACCGGTAACCCGGAGCACCCCGGGGTAGCTGGCCGGGTACACCGGCCCACCCTGTGCAGGGCTGGATGCACACAACAGCACACCCGCAGCCAAGGCTTCAGCGCAAGCCTGGTGCAGTACAGGCCGGTCCTGCTGCAAGCCAAGGCTGAGATTGACCAGCGTTGCCCCTGACTCCACCAGCCACAACAGCGCGGCAGAGACCTGTAACGCACTGGTGCTGGCCTGGTCGCCGAATACCTGGGCCACCAGCGTCCGTACGGGACCGGCCTCGCGTTGCAGGCCGGCGAGTACCGTACTGCCATGCCCTAGCTGGTCGGGCAGCATTTCTCCTTCGCGCAATTGGCCGCCTTCCAGCCAGAAACGCCGCGCGCCAAGCAAACCGCTGGCCTGCTCCGGCGAGCAGCCGCTGTCGATGATGCCAACGCACACGTCAGTGCCCATGCTTCATCACCTCCTGCGCCAGCACCTGCAACTGGCCATCATGCAGTTGCAAGTGCAGGTCGGCATCGGCCAGGGTCGAAGCCCGGTGGCTGATCAGGATGCGCGTGCGGCCGGCGAATAGCTGGTCGATGGCCGCGATCACTTCCCGTTCAGTGGCTTCGTCCACTGCCGAGGTGGCCTCGTCCAGCACCAGAATCGCCGGGGCCTGCAGCACTGCGCGGGCGATGGCGATGCGTTGCTTCTGCCCGCCGGACAACTGCTGGCCACGCTCGCCCAGCAAGCCGTCCAGGCCCAACGGCAGGCTTTCGACCAGGCTGTCCAGCCGCGCCAGGCGCACCACTCGCTCCAGCTCCGCGCGGCTGGCATCCGGCACGCCGTAGGCGAGGTTTTGCGCCAAGGTGCCACGGAACAGCACGATGTCCTGGCTGACCACCGCGATGCGTCGGCGCAGCGCGGCCAGATCCAGGTCGCGCAGGTCGGTGCCGTCCAGCAGAATGCGCCCGGCGTCCGGGTCATAAAAACGTTGCAGCAGGTCGATCAGGGTCGACTTGCCCATCCCCGAGGCACCGCTGATGGCCACCTTCAGGCCACCCGGCACGCACACCTGCACGTTGTTCAGCACCGCGCCCTGCCGCCCTTCATGGGCGAAGCTCAGCGCCTCGAGGCGCAATTCGCCCGGCCCGTCGGGCATGGGCAGCGGGTTGGCTGCCGGGCGCACGGCCACGGCCTCGCGCTTCAGCTCCATCACCCGCCCCAGGCTCACCGCCATGCGCTGTACCGCCACATATAGGCCCAGCAGGCTCTGAACCGGGCCTACTGCCATGCCCATGTAGGTGGAAAAGGCGATCAGCGCACCCAACTGCCACGTTCCCTGGATCACCCACCAGCCGCCCACCAGAAACGCGCAAGCGCGGCACCAGGAAGTGAGCGTGCCGGGGATGGCCTGGGTGAAGAACTCGGTCACCTGTACCTTCAGCAACTGGCGCATGTAACCCTGGCCAAGCTGATCCAGCCTACCTGCTTCGCGGCCTTGCTGGCCGGCCGCCTGAATGAACTTCATCGCCGGCAAGGTCTCGACCAGGAACGACGACACGTCCGCCGAACGCTCGCGCAGGCTGCGCACTTCGCGCTCCACCTTGCGCCGCATCCAGCGCAGCCACAGCACCTCGATCGGCACCAGCAGCGCCAGCAACAGCGACAGCTGCCATGACAGCATCAGCATCAACGCCACCGCGCCCACCAGGCCAATGACGGCAGACACAGCCGAGAACAACGAATCCACGGCAAAGCGCTGGATCTCCGCCACATCGCCATCCAGCCGCGAAAGAATGTCGCCCATGCGCCGCCGCCCATAGAACGTCGGCGACAGCTGCTGCAGGTGACGGTACAGGTCATCACGCAGGGCAAACAGGATACGCCCCGACAGCCGCGTGTGCAGGTAGCGGTTGACCCCTGCCAGCACCGTACCCAACAGGCCCGCGCCGATCATGATCGCCGCCATGTGCCAGAGGGTCTGGTAGTCCTTGGCCAACAGCCCCTCGTCAATCAGGGTCTTGACCAGCCAGGGCTGCGCCAACGCCAGCAGCGAGGCGCCCAGCGACAAGCCGAGCAACAGGCCGATGGCGCGCCGATGCGGGCGTACGAAACCATACAGCCAGGCCAACGCCTGGCGCATGAGTGCAGGGTCGCTGGAGTCCACCAGCCTTGCGAACAATGGGCCCATGGTTAGCCGCGCAACTGTTTGAGCTTGCGGTACAGCGTCGCCCGGCTGATCCCCAGTGCCTCGGCCGCGGCGGAAACGTTACCCTGGTGGCGCGCCAGGGCACCGCGAATCAATTCCAGCTCGTTGTCCTTGAGGCTGCCGGAAGGCGCCGTGCCGCTGGCCAGTTCATCCAGCAGGCAGTCGGTGAGGTGGTCCAGGGTCAGCACCTGCTCGCCGTCCTCGCGCATGGCCAGCGCTGTGCGCACTACCATTTCCAGCTGGCGAATGTTGCCCGGCCAGTCGAAGCCTTCGAGCAATGTGGCCAGAGCCGGGTCCAGGGTTATACCGCGGGCACCGGCCTTGTCCAGCAGGCCCTGGATGATCTCCGCCAGGTCATCACGCTCGCGCAGCGCCGGCAAGCGCAGTGATACGCCATTGACCCGGTAGTACAGGTCTTCGCGAAAATGCTGTTCCTGTACCAGGCGTTTGAGGTCGCGGTGGGTGGCGCAGATCAGCGCCACATCAATGTCCTGCTCGTCGCCGGCACCCAGCGGTGCCACCCGGCGTTCCTGCAATACCCGCAACAGGCGCGCTTGCAGGGCCAGCGGCATGTCACCTATTTCATCGAGGAACAGCGTGCCACCATGGGCCTGCATCAACCGCCCGACCATGCCGCCCCGGCGCGATCCTGTGAACGCGCCCTCGCGGTAGCCGAACAGCTCGGACTCGATCAAGCCTTCGGGGATGGCTGCGCAGTTCACGGCTACAAACGGTTTGTCAGCGCGCGGGCTGGCCTGGTGCAGGGCCCGGGCGACCACTTCCTTGCCGGTACCGGTCTCGCCCAGCAGCAGCACCGGCAGGCCATTGCCCAGCCCCTGGCGCGCCATGCGCAGGTTGCGCGCCAACCGTGGGTCAGCACCGGCCAGGGCGTCGAGTGCCGGCGACTGCTTGCCCAGCGCGGGCTTGCTTGCCGGCCAGCTGCCATGGAGCTGGCCATGGCGCGGCAGCTGCAGGGCACGGAAGTAGAACTCGCCCTTGGCCGTCTGCACACTGCTCACCCCACCCTGCCACAGGCGTGCGATAAACGCAGGTGAGCGCTCGCCGAGCAGGTCAGTGCTGCGCCGACCAATCAGCTCGTGGCGCGGCACCTGCAACAACTGGCAGGCACTGTCGTTGGCTGCCAGCACTTCACCGTCCAGGCTCAGTGCCAGTAGGCCATGCCAGGCACTGTTCAGGTATTGCGGGCGGCTGTGGAACGCCAGCACCAGTTGCTCTGGGTGGCACAGGCCAAACATACGGCTTTCGATGTTGCCGGCGGCCAGCATCAGTGTCGACAGGCTGTCCTGCGGTTGCGCCATCACCCCTTCACGGGTGATATCGAGCACGCCGATCACCTCGCCACGCGGGTCACGCAGGGGTACCGAGGTGCAGGAAAACGGGCTGAGGCGGTCAAGGTAATGTTCGCCGCAGTTGATCAGCGTCGGCCGGCCTTCCACCACGGCGGTGCCGATGGCATTGGTGCCGCGCAGCGACTCGCTCCAGCAACTGCCCGGGTGCAGGTCGCGCAGGCCCTCGCGGCTGAGCACGTGGGTCTGGCCCTCGATGGCCAGCACGTTGGCCTGGGCGTCGCCGAGGATGACGATACCGGCCTTGCCCTGACGTGCGACCAGGTAGTCCAGTTCCGGGGTGACGGCGTCGACCAACAGGCGATTGCGCTCCAGCAGCATGCGCAGGTCGTGGCCCTGCTCAAGGCCCAGGCCGACCTGCTCGCCCTGCAGGCAATCCAGGCCATGGCCCAGGCTGCGGCGCCAGGACGCGTCGATCTCGTCGCGCAGCATGCCCAGCGGCAGCTCGCCTTCGCTGGCCAGCTTCAGGCGGGCCTGGCGGGATTCATGCAGCGGGTCGTGGGCGTTTGTTATGAGTTGTCGCGCCATTTTCTACTCCGGCTGTGCCCTGCAAGGTGGCGGGGTACGGGCTTGGGAATTTTCCGCAGTGTGCGGGAGAAATGGCTGGGCGTCATCTGGTTGATGGGTTGAGGGGGGTGTCATGGATCGCCGGGTGTTCGGCTGAGGTTTTGTGTGGGCGCATGAATCGAGCGCCGCCCGCGCGGCGCATCGCGACGCAAGGCCGCTCCTACAGAGACCGCGTTCAGGGAAGGGTTTCAAGCTGAGGGCATGGGTAGTAACACTTATGTTGGCCGCACCGGCTGCTTCGCGGTTTTTCCCACGGTGCGACCAACATAAAGGCTGTTATCGCTCTTGCGCCTGCGTGACTTTCAGGTTGTCTATGACCATTCTCGGGTTCTTGCCATCGTCAACCATGTAAAGGTTCAGGATTTCAGGGCCGTCGACCGTAAGTTCATCCGATCCATAATGCATACCTTCACGGTCATTCAGCAGCCTGTGGTTTTCGGTAAACGAGAGATCCCTTGTGCATATATCACTGCAGCCCCAGTCGTAACTTACGCGGCGACGCCCGTTGCCAGGGAGTAAAATCTCGGTTGAATCTACGAACTTTAGATGTTTCCCGCTAATGGAACTTCCGCCGCCCTCGTGCGTGTCGTCACTGATTCCACCCGCCCCATGGAGAATGAATGCTAACCGGTCCACTTTGAATTCCTTGCGGTCACCGACTTCCTCGGATTCAAAATCAATGTGCGAGGTGACGACGGGGCGCCCCACTGCTTGGTCTTCCTCATCGTAGGTAAACTGCATGACCTGGTCCTTTGCCGTGGGAAGCTTGATTCGGATGACAGGAACCGCCTGGCCATAAGCAGCGTGATAACGGACCTGGTCAAATTGGGCCAGCAAGCCCGCTTGCGTTTGACCTTCCACATAGAAAAATGCATACAAAGGCAAGTCTGCGCCCACGCCGACTTTCCAGACAGGGAGCAAAATCTCGTTGTAGCCAAACCACGCTTCTGCGCTCAACCCCGCCCTGACTTTTGTCGGCATCTCGAACCACTGCGCCTTCATGTTAGCGGGGGCTTCGCGCAGGTCCCAACCGCAGACTCTGGATTTCGCGATGTCATCGTCACTGTACGTAGCCAGCCACGCATCGGCATCCCTCACACCGACTTTCTGGCACGCATCGGTGGTGGCTTCAAACCCGTCATGCGGTCCGCATCCGTTTGCCGTATCGCGGTTGTCCGTTCCGCCATCTATTGGGAACGTGCACAACACTTCAAGATCGCGAATCTTGTTATACGGGATGGCCTGGAGGGGCGGAAACAAAAAACCATTGAAGCGTTCCGCCGCCCTGCCGAAGTTGGTATCGCGGCGCACCCAGGAAAACGCGATGGCGCCTTTGTCCAAGTGCTTCTGGCTCGGGTCCCAAGGTAGAAAGCCTGGGCTGAGGCCCGTGGCACGCATTTCGATACCGCTGCACAGGTAACTCGGTTTATCAGGCCCGCCGCAGTCTTCGGTGACGGAATCATACCAAACCTTGAGTTGCGCGATTGCCTGCTCCCCGCGCTTGTTCAGCGCGGTCAACTGCTGTGATTTGGCTGTTTCACTTATCAATAACTGGGTCTGTGCGACTGGGCGGGGAGCCTGCACAGAGGGCGTATGCGCTCCGCAACCGACCAAACTACCAATGATTAAAAATAGCATCCCTATCCGAGTCATCATTACCGAGCACCTTTTCCATGTCATCTCCGCCCGCACATTGAGATATGTACGGGGCATTGATGCTATTTGCTCACAGTAAAAAAATGACGGCTACTGGCAGTTCTATCAGGTCATGGCATGTCGTTAACGATGCGGCGATGATGAATATGCAAGATGGCACCTGCACCGGCCTCTTTGCGGCTAAACCCGCAAAAAGGCCCCCAAGGTCGATCACGGCTGCTGATTCTGGCTGAGGTACTTGTCCACCGTAGCCTTGCCCTCCCCCGCATCCCCCGCCACCTGCCACAGCCGCCGTTCAATCCCCTGCGCCAGCAAGTGCCCTACCGCCGATTCAATCGCGGACAGCACACACAGCTGTGCCGGTTCGTTGGTGGTATAGCCCACCTCGGCTTCGAGCAGCTTCTTGAATTCGATGAACTTGAACACCCCGGCGCTGCGGCCGACCGAGTAAATGGTCTTGCTGGTCATCACGTTGGCCAGCACCTGCCCGGTGCGCACGTCCACGGCGCGCAGGTTGACGGTGACCTGATCCACCCGGTACTCGCGGGAGATGTCGATGCCCAGGTAGCGGGCACCCTCGCCGCCGCTGCGCACGTTGGTGTCGTAGGCGATGATGCCGCCCTCCAGCATCAGGTTGGCGGCCTGCAGCGGTGGCAGTTCGCCCATGATGTTTTCGGCTACGTCCGGCTTTTTCTGCGAAGCACGGATGATCTTGCGCTCGGTCAGCAGGTTCTGCAGGCCTTCACGCTCCAGCACCACGAACCAGCCGCTGGCACTCAGGGCGTCCATCAGCATGCTGGCCGCGCCCTGGGTGACGCTGGTGGAGAACGAGCTGGCCGGGGTGGGTTTGTACTGCCCGGTCTGGTCGCGGAAGCCGTACACCACGGCCATCAGCCGACCTTTGGGCCGTGGCATGTTGATCAGGTCGTAGTAGGTCGAGGCCCGGGGTGTCAGGGTCGGGGTTTCCGAGTCCTGTTCGGCCGACATGGGTTCGCGCAGGCTGCAACCAGTTTGCAGGCCAAGGGCGGTGAGGATCAGCAGCGTGCTCAGCAGACGTTTCATGGTGTTCTCTCCCCAACATAAAAGCCTTTCCCTCTCAGGGGTTCAGGCCGCTGACCTCAATGATCGAAATCTCTCCTGTGGCACGATCGGTGACCTTGATGCTCAAGGCCCCGGAATCGTCGATGACGTCGATGAGAAACGCATCGGTCGCCATGCTGCCGGTGCTGCCGTTGCTGATGTTGTCCAGCAACTGCGACAACATCCGCGACTCCAGCTGGTTGCTGAAGCGCTCCAGGGCCGTGGTGCCGGTAAAGGCCGAGGCACGGTCCTTGAGGTCGGGGTCGTCGTAGTCGTTCTGCGCCTGGGCATTGTTCAACAGCCAGGTGCCGTTCAACGGGTTGCCGCCAAAGGCCGGGTTGACCGGGGTGTACACCAGCTCGGTGGCCTGGGCAGCACAAGCGCTGGCCAGCAGGCAGGCGGCAATGCAACGTGGAATGCGGTGGTTCATAGCTCGTCCCTCTCCAAGTCGGTGGTGTCCTGTAGCAGGCGTTGCAGCTTGCGTTGAATGATTTGCTGCTTGACCAGGTCGGCGGCTGCCACGGCCTCGTCTTTGAGCTCGGTGGTGTTTGGTGGCAGGAAGCGGCGGTACATCACCTCACGCTCGAACTCCACGGTGACCAGGCTGCCCCAGCGGGCATCCGGGCGTTCGCGTACCACCAGGTTGAAGTCCAGGCGGCTGGTGGCGCGCAGGCGGTCGGCGAAGTAGTAGTAAAAGTCGTGGCCGATGTGCGAAATCGTGTTATCGACGATAAAACCCTGCATCTCGTCCTCAACACCCGCCTTGGCCGAGGTGGTCGCTCCTGCCATCAGCAGCAGGCACAGGTACAACGCAACCAGGCGGCTCATGGCGTATCTCCCGGGCCTGCATGCGTCTGCACGGCGCCTGCACTTTCGGTAAACGCTTGCTCGGCAACGAACTGCCAGTCGCTGTAGTGTTCCAGCCCTTCGAAACCGCTCCATTCGGCGCTGAAGCCACTGCGCTTGAACGGGGTGTCGTCCGAGCGGCTGTGCACGCCGGTGATGCGGCCGTCGATCGAGCGCAGGAGGCCCCACTCGTCGCTGTTGGTGAGGGGGTCGGGGTACAGCCTGCGAATGTGCCGCTTGGCCTTTGGAAAGCGGTTGTCCTGCAGCAGGTCGGCCAGCTCCTGCGGGTACTGGGCCAGGCCCGGCGAGGCACGGTAGTAGCTGCGCAAGGCTTGGGCGTACTGGCTGCCCACCCACATAAGCTGGCGCTCGCGGTCGCGCTGGGCGGCGCTGGCCCAGATCGTGCCGGTGGCGGCCAGGGCCACACTGCTGACCGCAATCAGCAGCAGCACGCCCAGGTAGGTGAAGCCGCGCTCGGCCTTACCATTCAGCGAAGAGGCTGCCATCACGCGCCCTCCCTGTGGCACCGCTCTTGATATCCGCCACGCCGCCGGCCACGCCCTCGGGCGGTGGCACCAGCTGCCAGGCATCGCTGCGCTCGGTAATCGGGTCAACCGGGGTGTTGCGCAGGTAACGTTGCTCAACCAACTGCTCCAGCGAGTCCGGGTAGTGACCGGTGTCGCCGTAGTAGTGGTCCAGCGACTCGCGCAGCACCGCCAGGCTTTGGCGCAGGGTGGCTTCGCGGGAGCTTTCCAGGCTGTTGAAGTAGCGCGGCATGGCGATGGTCATCAGCGTGGCGATGATCGCCATGACCACCAGCAGTTCGATCAGGGTGAAGCCTTTGCTGCGTTTCATGGCTGTCACCATTGCCCGTAAGGGATGCTGTTGAGGCCTTTGCCACGGGCCCTGGAATACACGTCGAACACGTCTTCGCCTTCGCGCGGGTTGTCGGGGCTGCTGTCATAGGCGCGCAGGCCCCAGCCGCCTTCGTCTTCATCCTTGGCCGCCACCAGCGGGTCATGCGGGATGCGCCGCAGGAAGTAGAACTTGGCGCCCTTGGCACTGCGCACATCGCGCACGCCGTCCACCAGCACCGGCAGGTTCGGCGGATAGCCGCTGGCGTCCAGGCGCTTCTCGATGTAGCCCGCGTCGAAGGCCCGCTTGTAGGCGTCGATGGCATCACGAATCTGGTACAGCGCCTCGCGCAGTTGCTGTTCCTTGCCGCGGCGCACCACGGTTTCGGTCAGTGGCGCGGCCATGCTGGCCAGCAGCCCGAGCAGTGCCAGGGTCAGCACCACTTCGATCAGGCTGAAGCCCTGCATGCGGCGCCGGGCTTTCATGGCCGTGAGCTCCCGTTGACCGGGGCCACTGCCATCTGGCTGTCCACGACCGGTGCGTCGGTAGCCGGCGCGTTGCCGGGCACGTCCATTGGCGGCAGTGGTGCCATCTGGCGCACCTGCATGGCCGACTCGGTGCCGGTGGAGAACTCCATGTCCGACGGGCTCTGGTACGGCAGGTTGCGCACGATGCGCGGGGTAATCGCCAGCACCAGCTCGGACTTGCTCATGTCGTCCTTGTTGCTGCCGAACAGCCGGCCCAGGCCAGGGATATCACCCAGCCCCGGGATTTTGTTGCCGCTGGCGTTGTGGTCGTTGCGCACCAGGCCGGCCAGTACCTGGGTTTCACCATCGTGCAGGCGCAGGGTGGTCTGGGCATTGCGGGTGTCGACCTGGACCGGGATGGTGCCCTGGCGCGTAGCCTCCAGCGGGGTGGCGTTGCTGACTTCCAGGGCCACCTTGATCGCCACTTCGTTGTTCAGGTGCACGGTGGGTTGCACTTCAAGCTTGAGACCCACGTCCAGGTAGGTAACGCTTTCAGTGATTACCGGGCCCTGGGTGGACGGCACCGAAGTGGCGCTGATGATCGGCACTCGCTGGCCGATGTGAATGCGCGCCTGCTCACGGTTGCTGACGCGGATCACCGGGCTGGCCAGGGTATTGATGTCCTTGTCCTGGGCATTGATCTTCGCCTGCGGGGCCGGCGAGATGCTGATGCGGCTGGAATCGATGCCACGCAATTGGTCGAGCACGCTCACCGACTTGCCGTCGGACGTCAGCACGCCAAAGGTGTTGGGCCATTGCAGGCCAAGGTCGAGGATGCGCGAAGTAGCCACCTCCATCACCTCCACCTCCAGTACCACCTCGGGGTTGGACTGGTCTTGCGACTGCAGCAGCTTCTCGGCCATGCGCACGGCATCGGGGGTGTCGCGCATGGTCAGGGTGTTGAGGCGCTCGTCGACGAACACGTCGCGGGTCTTGAGCATGGTCTTGACCATGTTCAGCGCGGTGTTGGCGTCGATGCTGGTCAGGTAGAAGGTGCGCATGACCAGTTCCTGGTAGTCCTTGGTCTTCTGCGGCGAGTCGGGGTACACCATCAGGGTGTTGTCGTTGACGATCTTCTGGCGCAGCTGGTTCTGCTCCAGTAGCAGCGCCACGGCGTCCTCTATGCGCACTTCACGCACGAAGATGGTGGCTTTCATGTCCGGGCGCATGTCTTTGTCGAAGATGAAATTGATACCGGCGACCTGGGACAGCACCTCGAAAATGGTCTTCAGGTTGGCATCGCGAAACTCCAGGGTGACCGGCCGGTCCAGCTTGCTGCGCAGCTGCGGGAAGGGTTGCGCGGTGCGCGCCTGAACATTCTCGATGTCGCTGCGCAGGGCCATGCCCTTCTGGTTTTGCGGGTCCAGGCGCAGCACTTCGCGCATGTAACGCTCGGCGCCGAACAGGTCGCCCTGGCGCAACGCTGCCTGGCCCAGGGCCACGCGCTCGTCGAGGGTACGGATCAGTTCCAGCTGGCGCGTACCTTCCTGGGCGCGGCGGTTGTTCGGCTCCAAGGTCAGCACCCGGCCATAGCCCATGCGAGCGTTGGCAAAGTCGTGGCGAATGCGGTCGGCGTCGGCCTGGGTCAGCAGTGCCTCCACGGCGGCCTGGCGGCTGTGGGCCAGGGCGATATTCAGCTCGGTATCACGCGGGTCATCGCGCAGGGCTTCTTCCAGCCGGGCGATACCGGCTTCGTACTGGCCCTCCTTCATCAGCTGGTCGCTGTCCTTGCGTACCGCGCTGGAGCCGCAGCCGGCAATGGCCACGCACAACGCCACAAGCAGGAACGGAGCAGGCTTGCACAGCTTTGACGACTTCATGGTGCGCTCCCGACAGACAAGGTCTGCGACTGGTGCAAAGGCAGGTAGACCAGGCTCAGCTCGCTGGCCGATACCCGATCGAGGCGATACGTGTCTTCGATGACGTCGCCCTGGCGCACGACGTAGAGTTTTTCGCCGCTCTGCAGGAAGATCTGCAGGTCGTCGTCGTTGCCCATGCGGCCGATGAACTGGAACGGCAGCTCCGGGGCGGTCGGCGCTGCGGCCACGATGGGCGCGACAGCCACGGGTTGTTCGGTGACGGTGGCCAGGGCTTGGGGTTTGGTCCATTGCTGGGTTGGGAACAGATCTCTGGAGGCCTGTTCCGGCCCTTTCGCGGCTAAAGCCGCTCCCACAGGTTCGGCGTTGCGCACAACTCCTGTGGGAGCGGCGGTGCGGCGATCCGACTTGCCCGCGAAGGCTGCGACGCTGTCTTCCTGGCCGAACCAGTGCCCTGGTGCCCAGGCGAGGACTGCGCTCACGCCGAGGAAACCGGCCCAGATGACTGCACGTTGAGTGTTCATCATGACCTCGACAGGTAAAGGGTCATGCGCAGGCGGGCATTGAGCTCGCTGTCGCCAATGCGTTTGCGTTGCAGCTCGAGGTCTTCCAGCACCAAGGTCGGCAGCTGCTTGAGCAGGCCTTTGATAAAGGCGCGAATCTGCGGGTAGCTGCCGCGCACCGGCAGTACGATCTGGTAGCGCGCCAGCTGGGTCTTGGGATCGACGCCCAAGGCGTACTCACCGCGCGCCAGGCTGATGTGCTCGGCACTGGCCAGGTGGTACAGGCGCTCGATCAGCTCGCTGGCCTGGGGCTGCCCCGGCAGTTGCTGGCGCAGGCTGTCGAGGGCCTGCTGCTCGGGCTTGACGGCGATCTTCACCTCGCCACGCTTGACCCGCCCAACCTGTACGCTGGCGTCCGCTTCGGTGGCGCGCAGTTCACGCACGCTCTGCCACTGCGGCAGCACCCCGGCGCACACCACGCCCAGCGCCAGCAAGCCCACGGCGACAGCGGCCAGGCCGACCGGGCCGACGCGGCGCAGGCGTTCCTGGAGGATCAGGCTGTTCAGCGATTCAAGGGCGCGCATGGCCAGTCTCCCAGGTGGCGGTGAGGGTGAAGCGCACCGGGTGCTCGGGCTGCGCGGCCAACACCTCATGGTTTAGCAGCGATACATCGCTGAGCTCATCGCTGGCCTCCAGGCGCTGGTGATACTGCAGCATCGCTTCCAGGTTGCGTGCCTCCGCGGCGATACGGACCTGGCCTTTGCGCGCGTCCGGGGTCAGGCCGAGCAGCGCGACATCGTCCTGCGGCAAGGCTTCGAGCATGGCGAACAGCTGCTGCCAGGGGCGTTGCAGTTGTTGCGACACGCTGCGCATCTGGGCCAGCCGCTCGGCCTGCTCACGGCTGGCAGCAGTGCTTTGCGGGGCCACCGTGGCCGGGCGGCGGCCCAGTTGCAGCTCCAGGCTGTGCACGCTGGCCTCAAGGTCTACCTGTTCGGTCTGCAAATCTTGTTGCAGCAGTACCAGGCCGGCGACCATGGCGCTGCCCAGGGCCAGCAGCGACCAGGCCAGTGGGCCGCTGCGCCGGGGTTGGAATTCCAGTTCGAGGCGGCGCATGTCAGGCCACCGCCCGCCACATGGCGCACAGGGGGTCGGCTTCGCTGGCCGGCTGGCACAGCTGCACCGCCGCCAGTTGCGGCACGTCGCCCCGGCCCGGGGCGTGCAGGTACACCCGTGGCAGGTGCTCGCCATACAGCTCGCAGGTGCGCTCGATCAACGCTTGCAGGGCCTGGTCGCTGTCGGCGCAGCCTTGCGCCAGCACTTGCTGCCAGGCGCCACCGGCGGCCAGTAGCAGCACGCTGCGGCGCGGCTCGGCCAGCACGAACAGGAAGTCGCCCTGCTCCAGCTGCGGCGAGCAGCGGTTATAGGCAGCCATCAGGTAAGGCTGCACCGAGCGCAGGCTCAGGCGGCTTTCCCGGCCCAACCCCTGCAACCGTTGCAGCAGGGCTTCGGGCAGCGCCGTGGCGATGCGGGCGGCACCGGCAGGCTCGGGCGACAGCACGATGCGCCAGTCGTCCAGCGGCTGCCCGTAAAGGTTTTCGAAGCAGGCCCGGGCATAGGCGTCCAGCTCGCGCGGGTGGCCGATGGCATCACTCCAGGGCACCAGGCAGAAGCGGCTGTAGCGGGCCGACAACAGCACCCGCAACTGGGCGCCACGTACAGCATGCTCGGCTAGCAGCCCGGCCAGCGCGTCGACGGCGGCTTCCCAGGCTGGCTGGGCGGCGTCGCAACTGAACTCGCGGCTGCCCAGCCACTGGTGCTGGTGTTTATGCCAGCAACCCAAGCCGACACCCTCGGCGCCGACCACGGCACAGAAACGATCAGATGAATGTGACACGGTTGATCTCCTCAAGTGTGGTGCGGCCATCGCGGACCAGGTCCAGCGCCGAAGCCCGCAGCAGGCGCAGGCCGCGCTGGCAGGCGAGTGTCTTGATTTGCGACAGGGGGCGGCGCTCGACGATCATCTGCCGCAGGTCGTCGTCCAGGTGCAGCAGTTCCGCGATTGCGATGCGCCCGCGAAAGCCACTGCCACGGCACTGGCCGCAGCCCTGCACGCGCACGAACTTCCAGCCGGCCACGCCTTCACGGCTCAGGCCCGAGCCATACAGGGTGTCGTCATCCACTTCGCAGGGGCTGGAGCAATGCGTGCAGGCCAGGCGGATCAGGCGCTGGGCCAGCACCGCGTTCAGTGCAGAAACGAAGCTGTAGGGGTCGACCTGCATCTGGCTGAAGCGGCCGATCACGTCGAACACGTTGTTGGCGTGGATGGTGGTGAACACCAGGTGGCCGGTGAGCGCCGACTGCACGGCAATTTGCGCGGTGTCCGGGTCGCGGATTTCGCCCACCAGGATCTTGTCCGGGTCGTGGCGCAAGATGGAGCGCAGGCCGCGGGCGAAGGTCAGGCCCTTCTTCTCGTTGACCGGGATCTGCAACACGCCGGGCAGTTGGTACTCGACCGGGTCTTCGATGGTGATGATCTTGTCTACGCCATGGTTGATTTCGCTGATCATGGCGTACAGGGTGGTGGTCTTGCCGCTGCCGGTGGGGCCGGTGACCAGGATCATGCCGTAGGGTTCGGCAGCCAGCCGGCGCAGCGCGCGCAGGGTTTCGTCGGCAAAGCCCAGGGCCTGCAGTTGCACGCCGCTGACCCGGTCGGACAAGTCCTGCTTGTCGAGCACCCGCAGCACGGCGTCTTCGCCAAAGATGCTGGGCATGATCGATACCCGGAAATCGATTTGCCGATCGCCCACGGCAACCTTGAAGCGGCCGTCCTGGGGCACGCGTTTTTCGCCGATGTCGAGCTCGGCCATGACCTTGATGCGCGAGATCACCTGGTCGGCAAAGGCACTGCCACTGGCCTTGCCGGCACCGTTGAGCACACCATCGATGCGGTACTTGATGGTCAGGCCCTGGCCGGTCATGCCCAGGTGTATGTCGCTGGCGTGCAGCTTGAGGGCGTCGTACAGGGTGGAGTTGACCAGCTTGACCACGCGGCTCTGGTCTTCGCTGATGCTGGCCAGCGACAGGCGTTGCAGCGGGTCGCCTTCGCTGCTGGCCTCGGCGTCGTGGTCAAGGGCATCGACGGCGTGGAAGCTTTCTTCGTGGCGGGCCAGGAAGGTGGCCAGTTCGGCGGCGTGGGCCAGGTACAGCGGCGCGCCTTGCAGCACATCGTCGATCCAGGCCAGGCGGGCGGGGTCGAAGGGGTCGGCGAACACGCCCAACAGCTGGCCGCCCTGCTCGATCAGCACGAATTCGCGCTTCAGGCACGCGGCGAGGCTTACCTTGTCAAAGCGTGGGCTGCTGGCCAGCAGGGTGTGGCTGTCCAGCACCGGGTAATGCAGGGTCAGGCCCAGGCGACGGGTGAAGGTGTCGGGGTTGTCGCAAGCAAGGCGTTCGAGGCAGTTGAGCAGGCGCTCGTCGCTGGCTTGCAGACGGGCCTGGGCCAGCAGGTCGCGGGGGTAGGCAGAGACTGGTGCATCGAATGCTGCTGGCATGGCCTGCGACTCCGCTCAGGGGGCGCGTCGCAGGCTGGCTCAGCCAGGGGTGCGGGCGCCGCTATTCCCCTGTGAGCAGTTGATCGTCGTCGGGCCCTGGCGGCATGGCGCCATTACGGCGGCGCTCAGCCAACACCCAGCTTCCATCGTACAACTGCAGGGGGAACGATTCGTTCCTGTTCTGGCGTCGTTCGACGAACCCTTCTGCCGGGTTGTCCGTGGCCCTGCGCCGGCGCTCGATGCCCATCAGGTCGAAGATCGCACGGGCCAGTTCCACCAATGGGAACGGCTTGAACAGGACATGGCTCACACCCAGCTCGGCGGCCCGCTCACGCACCTCGACGGTGGGGTGGGCGGTGATCAGCATGAAGTGGCATTGCCTGTTCTTGCGTACGGCCTCCAGAACCTGAAACCCTTCCATGTCGGGCAAGCGGTAATCCAGCACGATCACTTGTGGCGCCAGGCGCTCAGCCTGTTCGATACCACTAGCACCGTCGTGGGCAACATGAACTTCCAGGCCTTGCGCCTGCAGGTACGCTTGCAGGTTCTGCGCAAGGGTCTGTTCGTCATCGACTACCAATACTCTGTTCACCAAGGTCGACTCCCAAGAACTGCCCGGTTACCCGGTCTGCGAAGTGCGCCCTTGTACAGGCTTGAGCAGGCTTCGTGCCAGGCGTGAATAGTCATGTTGCACCGCTGTAAGTCATTGATTCGCAAAAGGTGCCGGCCAGCACCCAAAACACGGCGGGCAGGCACACCCGCCCGCTTCCCCACAACCGGGGAAACTGATGGCACATTGCCAAACCCTAATTCCCCAGCATTGGGGGAAACGCCATCAGGGGCTTCAGTCAGCGATCTCCACTTTAGCGGAATTGCGCAAACGTTGGCGCACGGACGTGCGCGCTTGCGCCTCGCGCTCACCGATGAGCGCGGCCCTGGCCAAGACCAGGCCCTGTTCGTGTATGACCGAAGGGTTATCACTTTGGTTCTGCGCTCCCTGCAGTGTTTCTCGGTTGGCATCATAGAATGCTTGCACTTCGGCCGGGCTCGGCGCGTCGACTGCGCTGAGCTGGGCATACACCTGCTGGGCCGCCATGTCTTGCCGGGTGTACTCAGTGTACTGTGCCCTGTCAAAGCCCGCCTCTGCCAGACGCCGTTCGAAAATTGCCGGGCTGCCGAACGCAGCTTCTACCTCGCCGACATGCGCCGACACCTGCGCGTCGCTGATGGCGATGCCTTGTCGCCGCGCCTCCTGCCACAGCAGCTCCTTGTCGATCAGCTCATTCAGCGCCTGATCGCGCAGGCGCTTGTACAGCCCCGGGTTGCGGATGCTGGTTACCGCGCGGCCCTGGGCGGCCAGGTATTCGCTGAAATAGCGCTCCAGGCGCGTCAACCCGATCTCCACGCCATTGACCCGCGCAGCAGGTACATCGGCCCAGCTCGCCTTGGCCATTACCAGCAACAGGCACAGCAACACAATACGCATGGCAACCTCCACTCAAAGGCTGTCCGGCACCGGCCGGTAAGGGGTAACTGCGGTGAAACGCGGCCCGGGCAGGGCCACTGCCACCACATGGGCACCGGCCATGCCCTGGCGGCGACCGGGGCCAAAGCCCAGCGCCGGGGTCAGGCCGGTAGACACATCGTGCAAGCCTTCCAGTGCGCCAATCAGTTGTTCACGGCTGGCATCACGGCCAATCTGTTTCAGCGCTTCGCTCAGCAGGCGCAGGGCGCACAAGGTATTGACCTGCAACGACGCCTGGCGAGGGTCCAGGCCCTGGCGCTGCTGTACCCCGGCGAGGGTGGCCAGGCCCTGCTCGGTCCAGTCTTCGGGGACATAGGGGTAAGCCAGAAACACCCGTTGCGACCATTGCTCGGGCAACCGCGCCACGGCGCCGGCCACCTGGCTGGACGCGGCGAACAGGTAGGGCTGGCGGCCCGCGGCTTGCAGCGCCGTCGCCAGCTCGACAAATGCCTGGGCGCGGCCAAGGAAGACGATGCCCTGCCCGTCCACTGCCTGGCCGTCGAAGGCCTCGATGGCGGGCGGCGCCCAGCCCTCCTGCAACAGGCGTTCACGTACCTGCTCGGCCGCCTCTGCCTGGTCGTTGCCGGCGTACACCACGCGCAAGTCGCCCGGAGCCAGGCCCAACCCTGCACGGGCGTGGCCCGCCAGGCTCAGCAATTGCGTAGGTAAGCCGGGCAGCGGGTCGAAGATCTGTGCGCTGCCGCCGCTGCGCGGGGTACGGCCAATCAGGGGTACATTCTGTGGCGCCAGCAAGGTTGTCAGCCGCGGGTCGAGCATCGGTGCCAAAGGCGAAATCAGCGCGAACACGCGCTCTTGCTCCAGCAACTGCTGCAAGGCCTGCTCGGCGCTGGCCGGGTCGAACCCAGGGTCCAGCACAACCAGCTCCAGGTGCCGCCCATGAATGCCGCCTTGCTGGTTGAGTTGCGCCACCCCGTCTTCCAGCACCGCACGTACCACCTGCCCGGCGTCGGCCAGCGGGCCGGACGTCGGCAGCAAGGTGCCCAGGCGCAGTACGCCCTCCTCTATGCCGGGGTCGCGTTCCTCGGCCAGGCGTTTCAGGTAGGCGGTAAGGTTGCGCTGGTCGGCCATGGTCAGTTCGAAGCGTGGCATGGCCGGGTCCAGCCGATTGCCCGCCGGGTCTACGCCATGCTGGATGGCCCGGGCCAGGCTGCGCTCGGTATACGCCGGGTAGCTGCGGCCATTGGCTTCGCGTGCGTCCTGGCCTTGTGCCAGGCGTTGCCAGTCCAGGTTGGGTGGGCGTACTCCGCCTTCGGCGCGACCACTGCCGTCATTGCCGTGGCAGCTGGCGCAGGGCAGCACGCTGGCGGGCACGCGGATGTCGCTGGCGCCGACCCGGGCCTGCAATTGCGCATCGCTGCTGGAGACCCCCTCGCGGTAGAGGCGCTTGCCGGCTTGTTCGTGGTGGGTCAGGTCCACGGCCAATGCACCGCTAGACATGGCAATACCTAATGCGAATGCCAGATAGCGCAATACTCCCTCAATGCCGGCACGAATCCCTGTAGGAGCGGCCTTGTGTCGCGATCGGGCGCGCAGCGGCCGCAAAACAGGCACACCCGCAGGGCCTGATGAAATACATTTGCAGGTCCTGCGGCCGCTGCGCGCCCGATCGCGACACAAGGCCGCTCCTACAAGGGTTCGCGTCGGCAGTGGTGAAGTATTGGGCATGATGCTCACCGGCCTGCCAAAGGCTGGGTCAGCAGTTGCATGCGCTGGGCTATGGCCGCCGGCGGTGCATCCGGGCGGATCTTGCTCCAGCGTTTGCCCGCCACATCGCCTGCAATCAGCTGCGTGGAGTGCTGCTCGGGGCTGGGCAGGAACTGGCCAATACGGCCAAGCACCAGGTCGACATTGGCCTTGTCACCGGTCAGGAACAGCCAGTTCGGCCCATCAACCCCCTGCTTCTCGGCAAACGCCTTGAGTGCTTGCGGGGTATCGTTGAGCGGGTCGCTGCTGATCGACACGAAGGTCACCTGGCTGGCCAGTTGCTGGCCCATGGCCTCGCGCACTTCGCGCAGCTTGCGGGTGATCAGCGGGCAGGCGTCGGTGCAGTGGGTGAAGATCACGTTCAGCACCACCACCTTGTCCTTGAGCACATCACTGTAGAAACGCAGTTCGCGGCCGTTCTGGTCCTTCAGTACGGTATCGGTAAACCAGGTCTGGGCATCGCGGGTACCGCCACCACTGGCCATTGCCTGAGGTGCGGGCTGCGGCTCGGGCGCCTGCTCCAGGTGGCCTTCATGGGCGAACGCCACAGAAGCGAGAATCCACAGGCAGCCGCCCAGCACCAGCCAGTCGAAAGCGCGCATGCCGCCGCGGCGGGAGGTTACAGAGCTCATGGTTGCACCTCATGGTGGTCGGCAATGGCCGTGCTCTTGGCATGCACCCGGCGGGCGCTGAGACGGTTGATTTCTTCGATCAGTACGGAGGGGTCGGTGAAGCCGTAATACCGCGTCCAGTGCCCGCTTCGCCCGTCACCCACCAGAATCAGCGGCGGGTGCTGACGGAGGTCGGCGCTGAAGCTGCCCAGGCCCTTGAGGGTTTCGGTGACAGCGTACGGGGTGCCGGTCAGCCAGCTCCAGCCTGGCCCCTTCTGGAAGGCCTTGGCGTAGTCTTGCAGGCGCTTGGCGTCGTCACGCTGCGGGTCGACGCTGATCGACACCATGTGGATTTCTTCGCCTACCCGGCCACCCAGCTGTTGCTGGACCTTGCCCATGATCGACGACACCACCGGGCACACCGTGGTGCAGCTGGTGTAGATGAAGCCCATGACCACCAGGTGGTCACCGACCAGGTCCTTCTCCAGGCGCACCGGCATGCCGTCCTGGTTCAGCAGGGAAACGTCGGCAAAACGTACACTGGTCTTTTCCTGGCGAGCCGCCGGTGGCTGTTCGGCGTGGCCCTTGTGATCGTGGCCGGCGTGGGCTAGGGCCAGGTTGCTGGCAAGTGCCAGGCTCAGGGCCAGCAGTTGGAAAGAATGCTTGGCGTTCATCGCACACTCCTCATTTCAGTCTGGGAAGCGTTGGTTGCTGTGGCCGGCAGGATGCGCAGGCTGGTGTAGTTTTCTTCGGCAAACTTGCGCCCCAGCGATGGCGACTGCACATGCAGGTACCAGGCGCCGGCTTCGGGCAGTATCAGGGCTGCCTGATAGACGCCCTCACCCACTTCCTGCAACTGCAGGTTGCGCGGCATCGACGACGGCGCCAGGAAGTAGCGCAGGCTCAGGTCGTTCAGGCCCAGCCGTGGCTGGCCGTCGTCACCGACGATACGCACCCGTGCGGTAATGGCGCTGTGCTGCGGCATTGGTTGGTCCAGGCCGATGAACTCGGCATGCGCGGCCTTGCGCTTGCCGGCATTGGGCGCTTCGGCGACATCGGCGCTGAAGCAGTGGATGATCTGCGGCTGGTTGAGCAGGAAGGCCACGTCGAACTTGCCGGCAGCGGGCAGTTTCACCGTCGAGCCGTACACCCCGGGCGCCACCTCGCGCAGGCTGCGGTCAACGACCAGGGCAGCGCGGGCCTGGTGGCCACGGTTGTTGTAGCCGGACATCGGCGCGTTCATGCCCTCGGCGTAGAAGTAGGTGGTGTTGTCCACCGGGTTGACCACGAACACCGAGTTGTCATCACGCGACACCGACAACCCCTGGGCCAGTGGCAGGTCACCGGCCTGGCGCGGCGCTGCCGGGCCGGCCTCGAAGCCCTGGATGATCGGCGAGCGCCCTTCGCCCAGGCTGGACAGGTTGATCATGGTCACTTTCGGGGAAGCCAGGCCGCGCACATAGGCATAGCCCTTGGTAAAGGTCAGTTGATAGGGCTCGGCCGCCACCGGGATGTGGTGAATCAGCTTGTCGGTACTGGCATCGATCACCAGGGCCTGGTTCTCAAGGGTGTTGAGCACCACGCCGTAGCGGCCATCGCTACTGAAGCGCATCGGCCCCAGGCCCTGCTCGGCCTTGACCATATGGCGCAGCTCGTGGCTGCGGGCATCGAACACCCGCACGCTGCCTTCCTCGCCATCGACCACGTAAACGGCCTGGGACAGCGCCGAGTAGCTGACCGACAGCGGGTGCGGGCCAACCTTGATGGTTTTGGCCAGGCGCATTTCCGGGATATCAATGACGCTGAGGGTGCCGCTGTCGCGGTTGCTGACGTAGGCAAAACGCGAGTCGGCGCTGAAGGCGATTTCGTGGTGCCCGGTGCCGGTGTTGAAGCTTTTCAGGGTAGTACGCCCTGGCACGTCGATCACCGTCACCCCACCCTTGGCCGGGTCACTGCTGTTGTTGCCCACCCACAACCGGTGCTGGTCCGGCTGCAAGGCAACGCGCAGCGGCTGGTCGCCGGCGTCCAGGTCGGCTATGCGGGTGAAGGTTTCGGTATCGATTACCGCCACCTTGCCGCGCTCAGGGATCGACACGAACACCTGCTTGTCGTCGCCGGTAGCCACCCAGTCCATGGGCCGCCCGGGCAGGTCGATGCGGGCCATGGTGCTGGTCACGCCGCCCACCGAAACGGTCGGGTCGATCACCGTCAGGCTGGCGTCGTTGTTCAGCATCAACAGGAAGTAGCTGTTCAGGTCGAGCAGCGGCCGGGCGCCGATGCTGCTCTTGAGAAACAGCGCAACCCGCGCCTTGCAGCTCTGGTTGCGGTCGCCTATCGGCGCCGACTGCGCCGGGTCGATCCACGCCCCCGGGGCCATGCCCGACAGCGGCTGGCCACTGGTCTGGTCGCTGACCTTGAAGCGGATATTGGCGAAGGCGCCTTCCTTCAACTCGCCCCCGGCCAGCGGCCGGGCCTCGAAATCCACGGTCACGCCGTCCCGGCTGAGCCGGTGCAGGGCCTGCGGGTCGGCAGGTTCCTGCAACAGCTCGCGGGGATCGCACCAGAGCTTTTCATACGCCACGCCCAGGCCGATCAGCGCTACCCCCAGCAACACCCCCAAGCAAGCAGGGCGAGTCTTGTTATTCATGCTCGCGCTCCCCTTCCGTCACTGCGCCGGGGCCGTTGCCGGCGGCGCTTCGTTGGTCACCCGCAAAATCCCCCACAGCCCAGAGAGGTTGCCGTAGGCGGCGTAGTCGCGGAACAGGTAGTCACCCGCCACCGCGTTGGCACCGCCGGCACTCGGCAGCATGAAGCTGAAGTGCGCCGCTGGCAGTACGCTCTCCTGAGCACCGATGTACATGGCCATCGGGTTGTAGCCGAAGCGCACCGAACCGATGCCAGGCAGGCCCATCGGGTAGCCGTCCGCGTCATTTCTCTCGGCCTGGTAGTTGTGCAATGGCCACAGGTGCCCGTCCAGCTGGTAGGTGATGCCACGGCTGCCACCGCTGGGCATCAGCACATGGCTGCGCACCGGTTGCCCAGGCTTGGCGTACAGCACCGGGGTTTGCGGGTCACCGCCAACCAGGGCGTTGCTGTAGGCCATGTGCGCGTTGGGCACATCGGCAAAGCCGAAGCCGTCGGCATGGCCGAACGGTGCATCCGGCGCCAGGCCAAAGCGCAGCCACAGCGGTTCGGTCTTGTAGTTCATGGCCATGTTGCCGTTGTCTTTCGGGTCCCCCGGCACGCCATTGCCTTCGGTGGCGATGCCTTCGACCGGGCGGCCGTCAGCCCAGCGCATGTTCATCGAGCGCTGCCACACCGTTACCAGGTCGCGGTAATCGGTTTGGCCAGTGACCTTGACCGTGGCCTGGGCCCGGCTGGCGGTGTCCTCGGTCCAGGTTGCGGTCTGCGGCAAGATGCTCATGCCACCCACCAGGCCTTTTTGTGGCTGCTTGATGAAATCCGACGGCATCAGGTTCAGGCCACCAAACTCGATTGCCGTGGTGTTGATGTTGTCCACCGTGCGGCCCAGTTGCAGCACCGGTTTGCCTTCGCGCTCCAGGTGGCCGGCGTAGTACTGGTACACCCGGCTTGGGTAGGCACCGCTGTTGCCCACCCGGGGTGGCACGGTCTGCACCGGGTTGGCACCCACGTTGGCGCCGTCGGACTTGGTGATGTCGTAGGCCAGCAACTGGGCATGCAGGCCCACATGGCTGGACGGCCGCATCAGGTTGTTGTTGAAGGCGGTGGAGCCTTCGCTGTCGAAGCGGTCACGCTTGACCACGTTCTGCATCACGGCCGTGCTTGGCAGGTCTGGCATGACCTGTGGCAGGCGGTTTTCCAGGGTGATGCTGATGCAGTCCCCGGCGTTGGCACGCAGCACCAGCGGCTCCACCGGTACGCCGGCCTTGAGCTTGCCGGTGGTGGCGTCCAGGTCGGCCTTGCGCACATACAGCACGGCGGTCGGGTCATGCAGCGGCGCACTGTGGCCACCCACGGTAAAGGTGGTGCCGTCCTCCTCGTCGACAACCGTCACCTGCGGGATGCTGGTCTTGCGGCTGTTGAACACCAGGGTGCCGCCATTGGCCTTCAGCGGGCCGCCGACATGCTGGCCCACACCGGCCGGGTCGTTGATGCTGACGCCAACGCGGTTCTCGAGGATGTCGTTGGCCAGCGCCGCGACAATCTCGTAGCTGCGCTTGACGGTGGTGCGGGTACCGATGCCGTTGGGGTTGGCCGTGGTTTTCGGGCAGATGCCGTCAAAGTTCACGGTATTGCGCATGGCCACGGGTTGCGTGTTGTTGGGCAGCGGGAACAAGTCAGCGCGTTGTGCGGTGTAGTTGCGCATCACGCCCCAGATGCCGTTCCAGTAGCCTTCCAGGGCTGCGTCCATGGCGTACAGGTAATCGCCGTTGGTGGCAGCAGAACTGGAAATCATCGACACCGGTGCCATGAAGCCCATCTGTTCGGAAATACCGATCATCTGCGAGGCCTTCCAACCCGAGTTGGAGCTGTTACCGAAGCCCGAACCGTTTTGCAGCCACTTCACGCCGTGCAAGGTCACGTTGTGCTCCTCCTCGTGGCCACCGGCGTGCAGGCGCAGCCGTACGTTGTCGCCGGAGTAGGTGCGCAACATGGGCGTGAACGGGTCCCCCGGCTCGCTGCCGGCCTTGTTGATGTGGGGTGGGAACAGTGTGGTGCCGCCGGTAGGGCCAACCGCCGAGGTGATCGCCGAAGGCGCCAGGTTCATGGCCGGGATCGCACGGTCGGTACGGCTCTGCAAGGCATAGCTCAGGTCGCCGGCCAGGCCGTCTGCCTGCATGCCGCGCTTGCCATCGGGGCCGACCTTGTTCGGGTCGAATACCCGCAGGGCCAGCGGCTCGTTGCGGTAGTTGACGACGAACATGCCCGGGTCATCGACCGAAATTGCCTGCGGGCAAGGCCGGCTTGGGCAGCCGGGGGCCAGGCCACCGCGCGACTCGACCACCGATTCAAGCAGGTTGGATGCCTTCTGCCTTACCGGCGGGTTGATGGCATAGCGGAAACTGTCGGCCGTAGCCGGGTAGGCCTGGCCACTGGGGATGCCGTCCGGCCCTGCGCCCACATACACACCCGCTTCATAGGCATGCTGGAAGTCGCTGTATTCAAGGAAGAACTCGCGGTAGCTGTCGTTCTTGCCATCGCCATCGTGGTCGCCCGTCTTGATCACCGCTTGCCACGAGGTCGGCCCGCCATCCTGGCGTGTGGCCGGGTTGTACAGTTGCTCGCCGGTTTCGGCGTGGTACCAGGTAGAGCCGGCCGGTTCGGCCAGCACGGTTGCATACAGCCCCAGCTGCTGGTGGGTGGATGGGCCGAGGTGGTCGTGGGTAAAGATGGTGCCCAAGCCACGGTCGACGTTGTTCACGTTCACCAGCGGGTCGGCAAACCAGCGTTGCATGGCCGTGCGCGCACCCAGCCAGTCGGCCCGGCCAAAGCGGCCGAAGTACGGGTGCTGCTTGGCTCTCGGGCACGCGGCGGTGCCATCGCGGCTGTCGCCCTCGGTGCAGCCGTTATAGGCGCGGATGGCATGCACACGCTCGACCACGCTCCCGGGCGAGAGCACCCCGTCTTCATAGTTCCAGCCGTTGGCCGAGCCGTCGGCGGCAGTCAGGTCCCACTTGGGCAGGTGGATGTGCTGGCCGATCACGTCGGTCGGGGTACGCACCTGGTAGTCGTCCATTTCGTAGTACGACGGGATCAGGTTGGTGTGGGTGTACATGGTGCAGTCAAAGGTGTTCATGCGCATCACCAGCGGCTCTGGCGGGCGCTGCTTGGTGATCACCGGCCAGGCGTCTTCCCACAGCGCCAGAATACGCGCCTGCGGGAAGTGGTAGCCGACCTTGTTGTACACCGCGTCGAACTGGATGTTGGCACCTTTGTAGATGCGCGGGCGGTCGGCGGTAAAGGTGGACGAACCACGGAAGCTCATGCCAGTCAGGCTCTCACCGCTCGCAAACTCGCCTACCCCCGAGGTTTGGGTCAGGCGCTTGCCGCGGTCATCCATGCAAGGCTCATAGAACGGCGCGCCGGCAGTGGGCAAGGCACCGTTGGTGCGGAAGGCCTTGGCCACCGGCTGGCTGCCAGGGATCAGGGCGAAGCTGGGGTGCTCGGCCTTGGCGTGGAACTGCATGGCGGCCTGCTCGACATCGGTACCCTCTTCAGGCAAGTAGATGGGCTTGGCTTTGTGCACCACCTTGGAAAAGTCCAGCTTGGTGGTGGTGGTCACAGCCTCGCCACCGGCGGATACACCGTCCAGCGCATGACGGCCCAGGCCGCCATCCCAGCCGTCTACCTGGTTGGCGTCGAGGTTGGCCCACAGGGCCTTGCCGCTGTCTTTCAGCTGCCGGGCCAGGGCCGGGTCGAGCATGTCCAGCGGCGGGGTTGGCGGGCGATTGCCGACGCTGCTTTCCATGCCACCGATCCAGAACGGGTAGCCTGGGTTTTTCAGGGTGCCATCAGCGTTGCGGTTGGCATCAGTGCGGTCGACCAGCGCCAGTGAGCCGACGGCTTTGCGCACCGGCGCCTGGTTGGCGTGGTCGTCATCGCCTTCGTCCTCGTTTTCGCCATCATCGTCGTTGGCGGCGACCAGTTGCTCAGACAGTTTGGGTACCACCACCACCTTGCCAGGCATTGGCGCCATGGCTTTGCCAGGCAGCGGCACGATAGCCGGGATAGGCGTACCGGCAACGATTTCGCCATCCGGCAATGCCCGGGCGCCAGCAGCCGGCTTGCCGCTGCGCAGGGCAAACGGGGTGCTGTGGAAACCATTCTCGCCCTGCCCGCTCACTTCCAGCCGGGTGCCTTCTTCGAACACATCGTGCACCCGCCACATGGCCCACATGCCTTGGGCAAAGTGCGGGTAGAAGTGGCAGTGGTAGATGGCATCGCCCGCCACGCGGTTGCGGTTGCCCGAACCGCCGTTGGCAATCTCGTAGGTGTAGCCGATACCCGGGCCGATGCCCTGGGCGTCGATGTAGTCGGAGTTGTCGTCGTTGGGGTTGAACAGCCACTGGTGGCCATGCAGGTGGAAGATGTGCTGCTCATGGCCATTGTGGGTGTTGCGGAACTTGGTGAAATCGCCAATGTAACTGTGGTGCACGTTGGCTGGCTCGGCCGGGTAAAGCGCCATGCTGGCCTTGACCCCCACGGCGCTGGCCGGCGGCGTCTGGCCTGGGCGAATGTTCTCCAGGCCGACGTTGGCCGGTACGTCCACCAGGGTGCCGATATCGCCCACTGTGTGTGCGCTGAGGAAGAACTCCTCGTAGGCGCACGACAGGCAGTCATGCATCGGCCCCACACCCAGGCGGTTGGCGACCACTTCAGCGCCCATGCCGCCGGAGCCGTAGTTGATCATGAACGAATCGCGCGTTGGCTCCAGCACATGGCCCATCACCGGGTCCGCCCAGTAGCCGGGGAAGGCCTGGGTGGCGGCCACTTCATCGGCAAACTGCGAGGCGAAATCGCGGAACGCTTCCAGGCGGTTGGGCAATGCGGGGTTGCGCTTGTTGACGCTTTCCAGCGGGTAGGTCGAGCGCGGGAAGCTGCCGTCCGGGTTCGGCCCCATGACAATGGCGTCGGTCTCGCTGTTGAGAATTTCATTGCCGTCGACCATGGCAATGATCGGCTTGCCGGCCTTGCCCTCGCTGATCCACGGTTGAGTCTGCGGGTAACGGGCCTGGTAATCGATGACCGGTTGGCCGGTGGCGGTACGGCCGGTGGTGGCCAGGCGCATTTCTTCTTCGGTCAAGGTGTTGCGGAAGGTTCGCCCACCTTTGGGGACGACCACCACCTGGCCAAACAGGCCATTGGCAACGTTACCTGCCCCACCCTGGCCGCCAAAAGTAGCGCCCTGACTGGTGGCAGCAAAGGCCCCCTCGCGCTCGGCGTACAGGGTGTAGCTGCGGGTGTTGCCGGGCGATACCAGGAAGTTGCCATTGCGGCCGGTGTTGGCGGCGATATCACCAATGCTGTTGACCGCCTGCATGCCGTTCACCTGGAAGCCGACATGCCGGTCATTTACCTGCTCATCAGCGACGAAATCCTCACCGCCTTCGTTCTCGACTTCGTTCTCCGGGCCTTCCTCTTCGCCTTCGGCTTCGTTTTCTTCAGGATCGATGCCGTGCTTTTTGGGGTTGGCCTGGTAGGCCAGCAGGTTGGTCAGGTTGACCGTGAGGCAGTCACCGGCGGCTACCCGCAGCACAATCGGCCGTGGGCGCTTGTCCGGGCGCAGGGTGACCTTGCCCGGTACCGCAGCCCCGCCCTTGCTGAGGGGGACTTGCTTGTCGTCCACCACATCTTCACGAAGCGCGAACATCATGCCATTGGCGTTTTGCGCGCCAAGGCGGTTGAACATGAGTGGCTGGTCCAGTGCCACCACATTGGCGACCAAGGTGCGCTGGCACTGCACGGCCGCCTCGCTGGTCGATTCCCAGCCTAACAGGGCCAGAACGAGTGATGACAGAAGGGGGCCTTTGCGTGGCGTAGACATGCTGCACCTCCAGAACACAGGAACTCTGCGGAGGTGTGGAGCAAGGTGTGTGCCAGGAGAAGATACCTAATATTTTCAAATGGTTGCGTAGGTAACCAAATCGGATTGGGGAGGATTACCCGGCGGTTTTCCCCGATTTGGGGGGCGGCTTGCAGGTGCCCGCCTTAACATTTGTTGCGTCTGTCAGACCGGGCGCCGCCCGCGCGGCGCTTCGCAGCACAAGGCTGCTCCTACATTTGTTTCGGGCCAATTATTCCCGTGCCATTAGCGCGCGGTCCCTTGGCGTCCACCTTAATATCGCGCCGGATCAACAAGGCGGTCGCGCGCTCTGCTACAGGCATTACTGGCCCGAAACAAATGTAGGAGCAGCCTTGTGCTGCGAAGCGCCGCGCGGGCGGCGCTCGATCTCCCAGGCGCTAAAAATGCTGCGACAAACACCCGGTGGCCATCACCCAACCAACCCCCGCACACAGAAATACAGGATCGAGGGCCCCATCAAGCAGCCCAGGCCAGTGTGAAAAGTAGCTGTCAGCGCCCCATACGGCACCAGCCGCCGATCCGTCGCGGCTAGCCCGGCCGTCACCCCCGACACCGTCCCTGCCAACCCGCCGAACACCATTGCCGAGCGCGGGTTGTCCAGGGCCAGCAGGCGCGCAGAAACTGGGGTGAACACCATCACCAGGATCGCCTTGATCAGCCCGGTGGCAATCGACAGGGCCATCACGTCCGAACTCGCACCCAGCGCCGCCCCGGTCACCGGCCCGACGATATAGGTCACCGCCCCCGCGCCGATGGTGGTCATGCTCACCGCATCGCGGTAGCCGAAGGCATAGGCCACTGCCGCACCGACAATAAATGGCAGCACCGTGCCCAGCAACAGCGCCACCAAGCCAATCATCCCGGCCTTGCGCGCTTCGGTGGCCTGCACCTCGAAGGCCGTGGCCACAATGGCGAAGTCCCGCAGCATGGCCCCGCCCATCAGGCCGATACCGGAGAACAGCGCCATGTCGGCCAGGCCTTTCTGCCCACCCGTCACGGTGCCACCTACCCAGGCCAGCACCAGGCCGATGACGATGGCGATGGCCGAGCCGTGCACCCGGCCGAAGGTGAGGTACTTCGACATCACAACCGACAACCACATGATTGCGCCTACCACTGCAAAGGCAGTGATCAGGCCGTTGTGCTCCAGGGCATTTTCAATGATCGGCCACATGTTCAACGACCTCCTGCAGGGGCAACCTGCGCGCGGGCTTCGGGGGTGGGTTCAAGGGCAGGCAAAGGCTCGCCACGGTGGCTGCGGCTGATCAGGGCGATGGTCGCGCCGCACACCAGCACCGCGCCCACTGCCGCCAGCAGCGCCACCGGCCCGCCGTGCAGGGCGGTGACCACGTTCTGCTGGGCCGCCATGGCCACCACCACCGGGATATACATGGCCCCCCAGAAACCCACGCCAAACTCGCACTCCTTGCTCATGCCACCGTTGCGGTGCATGTACAGCCGCGCGCAGATCAGCAGGATCATGGCGATGCCGACCCCGCCCACATTGGATTTGACGCCCAGCAACACGCCCAGGAAGTCGCCGACAATAACGCCGGCAAGCGTGCAGACCGCCAGCAGTGCCACACCATAGATGATCATTGTTGTTGTCCTCAGGTAGTGTCTAAGTTGCTTGTTGTTGTTCTTCGTAAACACACACTTATGCGGCGTTCGCGGTCTTTGTGGGAGCGGCCTTGTGTCGCGATAGGGGTGCGCAGCGCCCCCAAGGATCTTCGCTTCACTTCAGAATTGCCGGGGCCGCTCTGCGGCCCTATCGCGACACAAGGCCGGTCCTACAGGAATTGCGTTAGCCTGCCATCATCGGTTCTGGGCCACCTCCTGGCGCAGCAGCGCATCCAGGGTGTCCCAACGGGTGCCCTCCACGGCCACCACCCTGCCCTGTTCAAACACTGCCCGGGCCAGCCCGCTGAGCACGCTGCCGGGTGGTATTTCCAGGTGCAGGCGCACGCCACGTTCAAAGGCGTTGCGCAACGTAGCGCGCCAGTCGACCACCCTTGCCATGTTGCCCGCCAGGTCGTCGCGCAGGCGCTGTGGGTCGAACACCGGGCGCGCGCTGCTGGCGCTGAGGTAGGTAATGCGTGGGCGCTGCAACTCGACCGTGGCGAAGGCGCTGGCCAGTTCCGCTGCCGGCCCAGCCAGCAACGGGCAATGCGACGGCACGCTGACTGCCAGCCGTCGGGCCACGCCCTGGCCTTGGCGGCGAGCCCTGGCGGCGACCGCAGCCATCGCCGTATCGCTACCGGCGATGACGATCTGGTTTTCACTGTTGAGGTTGGCGACATGCACCTCGCCCCCCACCTCGCTCAGCAAACACTCGACACTGGTCAGGTCCAGGCCGCTGAGTGCAGTCATGCCGTAGCCTTGCGGGTAGGCGCACTGCATCAGCTCGCCACGCAGGGCGATCAGGCGCAAGGCATCGGCAAACCCCAGGGCGCCCGCCGTAACCGCCGCTGGATAGGCGCCAATCGACAACCCCGCCACGTAATCCGGCGCTGGGCTGCGCTGCATCAGCCAGCGAGCCCAGGCCACACCGCTCAGCAGCAGGCACAGCTGAACCGCGCGAGTAGACTGCAGTGCCTCCCGGCTGTCCAGCGCCAGCGCAGCTTGGCCGAGGGTATCGCTGGCCTCCTCCAGCAGCTGCCCGGCGCCCTCAGGCAAGCGCTGTAGCATGCCCACCTGCTGGGCGCCCTGGCCGGGGAAGGCGAACAGGCTGCTCATGCGGCACGCTCCATCACGGCCCAAGGGTCGGAGACCAGGCGCGGGCCATGAGGCGACTTGAGCAGCACGCGGCGGGCAAAGCCCGCCCATTCACGCAAGGCAATGGCACCCGCCGGGGTTTCAAGCTGCACATCGATACGGCACGGCGCGCAGTCGAGGATATCCAGCAGCTCCCGCGCCTGAGCACGGGCCAGCGGTTGTGGTGTGCGCAGCAGCAGGTCCAGGTCACTGTCGGCATGTACCACTTCAATGCCGGTCGCTATCTGGTACCCCACCCCGCCCGTCGGCCCCCAGGCCAGGCCGCTGGCCTGCAATACCGGGGTGACCGAGGCCAGTGCCTGTAGTGCAGGCCATGGGCTTTGTACATGCACCCGCAGCGCTTCGGGGCCTTGCTGACGCTGGATATCGGCCAGGCGCATCAACCCACCCAAGCGCTGCGCCCGGCCCTGACCACGTACCCCAACCGCTACCCAGCCATCCTCACAGGAGGCACGGCGCACCACCACTGGCCGGCCGCTTGCCAGCACGTCCTGGGCCCACTGCGGCGCGTCTGCGGGCAAGCCCGCCACGGGCATCCCCCACAGCAGGTCGTGCGGCCTTGGCGCGTTCATCTCAAGCGCCCTGCCACTGGCGGCGCAGCTGTTCGCGTACCTGGCGCGAGGCACTGCGGTTTTCTCCCGCCAGCCGCGACGACAGGTCGGTGGAGCTACCAATATCGCGCACCGCTTCTGCCAGGCAGGCACGCACCTGGGCAATGTCGGCGGCGCTCGGTGCCACGGCGTTATCCACTGTCAGCCGGCGCCACAGCAGGCCCAGCGAGGCGTAGCTGGCCAGGTCGTAGGCCATGGGCGGCACTTCGGCGGCCAGGGCCTCAAGCTGCTCGACGCTGCGCAGGGTAATCCGCGCCGCAGCTGCCTTGCCCATGGCGTGCACCATGACCCCGGTGTCGTCCAGGGCGATCAGGCGCTGGGCCTGGTAGCCGTGGGCCAGGAAGGCGCCGGACATGGCTTTGCCAACCAGCAGACCGATCACCGGGTGCCCGGCCAACCGCGCCTCGGCGTAGGCCTGCACGGCACCGGCCAATGCCTGGTGAATACCCAACGCTTCCTCACGGCGGCCATAGGCCTGGCTGGGCACATCGATCACTGCGACAATGGCGCGCTTCTGGCCGTTGCGGTCAGCCTCCACCGCCTCGCTCACCGCCTTGGCCAGGCCCCAGCCTTCCAGCAGGCCGACCTCGCCCGAGCGGGCACGGGGGAATGGGTTGTCGGCATCGGGCACCACGGCGATGAAGCGCGCCAGGCGGTTGTCCAGTTCGCCGTCGATCACCCGCAGCGATGCGGGGTAACCTGGCAAGGCTGGCCCGCCGGCCAGGCCCGGCAGCCAGTTCAAGGCACGGTTCATTGGGCTTCTCCTTGGTAAAGGGCGCGCACGGCGGCGGCATCCAGTTGCGGGCAGTCATCGCCCAGCCGGGCCAGGCGGTCGAGGAACCAGGCGTGCTGGCTGGCGCGGTCTTTGGAGGGTGCGTCCAGCAGTTGCAGCAAGCGTTCGCGCAGCGCATCGATGTCATCGGCCACGTAGCCGTCCACCAACCCGCTGGCGTGGCGTTGTTCGCCACCGGTCAGGCTCCAGATGAAGGGGCGGTCCTTGGCGTCGTATTCGCCGATGCCGGCTTCCTGTTCGATCACCTGCGGGCCGTTCAGGCCCAGGCGCGCTTCGCGGGTAACCAGCAGGTGGCTGCACAGGCCCGCAGCAATGGACATGCCGCCAAAGCATCCCACCGAACCTGCGATCAGGCCGATCACCGGCTGCAAGGCCCGCAGCTCGACAATGGCCGCCTGGATTTCGGCAATCGCCGCCAGGCCCAGGTTGGCTTCCTGCAGGCGCACACCGCCGGTTTCCAGCAGCAACACGGCGCATGTGGGGATGCCATTGCGGTTATCTTCGATGGCCAGTTCCAGGGCACCGGCGATTTTGGCCCCACCCACCTCGCCCATGCTGCCCCCCTGGAAGCCGCCTTCGATGGCGGCGACCACGGCATGGCGCCCGTTCAGCCGGCCCTTGGCGATAACCACACCATCATCGGCCTGAGGCACGATGCCCTGGCGCGGCAGCCACGGCGACATCAGCCGGTCGAACGGGCCCAGCAACTCCCGGAAGCTACCTGGGTCTAGCACGGCGCGGGCGCGCTGGCGGGCGCCCAGTTCGACAAAGCTGCGGCTGCGCAGCAAGCGTTCGGTGTCAGTCATGGGCAATCTCCTCGAAGCCTTGCTCAAGGCGCAGGCGCACCACGCCCGGGGTGGCGCCGAAATCATGGATGTCTATGTTCACGGCCGGCCACACACGGCCTTCGAACAGGCGCTGGAACAGTTGCGCCCAACGGGCGCCGCTGCCGTTGACCGAAGTCACCACCTGGATATGCAGGCTGCCGGCGGTGCCGGGCTCCATCAGCACTTCGAGGTCGCCGGAGCTGACGCAGCCCACCAGCGTGCGGCCGCGGCCCGGTTCGGCGGCGGGGAATTGAAAATTCAGGGTTTCCATGTCACAGGCTCCCGGCTTTGTCGAGGAACAGGCAGGCGGCCAGCAAGTCGGCGGCGCCGCCCGGTGAGGCGTTCAGGTGCAGCAGTTGCCGGTCCAGCTGGCGCAGTTGGCGGCGCCCCGCCAGTGTGGCGCTGCCGCCTTCGGCAAGTACGGCGTGGGCACCTTGCTGCACGGCAGCCAGCCCGGCCGGGCCGCTGCGCCAGAGCACGCAGGTGTCGCTGAGCACGCTCATGATCGCCAGTAACGCGTCGAGCCGGGCGTGCTGCTCGCTGGCACCGGCGGCGCGGCTGCGCTGCAGCTGTGGCAGGCCGTGGCCGATGACGGCGGGGAAGCCTTGTTGTGCCTGTTCGCGGGCGCCGCCAGTGCCGTAGCGGTGGCGGACCTGCAAGCCGTGGCTGTGCTGGTGCGGCATGGCCGGATCGTCGAACAGCGCGATGCGCCCGGCGCGGGCGGCCAGGGTGCAGGCGTCTGCCTGGGTATCGAGGGCCGTGGACGCTACCAGCAGGCCCAGCGCCCAGATGGCGCCGCGGTGAGTGTTTACCCCGTGGGTGGTGGCAAGCATCGCGGCCTCGCCTTCGCGGCCGAGTTGGCCCAGTGTGGCGCGCAGGGGTTGGCCAATCTGGCCGCAGGACTGGGCGGCTTCGGCCATGTTGCGCAGGCACGGCCACAGGGCCAGGGCCGAGGCGTGCATCAGGGCCAGGGTCATGTCGGGGTGGGCGCCGTTGCTGCGGCGGTCGACAAGGCCGGGTTTGGGAGACAGATCGGCTTCGTCGATCAGGGCCTCTACTGCAAGGTCGGCCAGGTGCTCAGCCAGTGGGATTTCGGTTGCCTGGGCGGGCCTATTCGCGGGCTTGCCCGCTCCCACAGGGACTGCACAAGGTTCAAGGACGGCGGTAAGCCTGTGGGAGCGAGCATGCTCGCGAAGCTGCACATGCGGTTGCAAGTCGAGTGCTTTCATCACCAGCTCCTGAACCGTGCAGGCGGGTTGTAGAGGCCGCCGGACCACTCGACCAGGTCGGCAATGCTGCGTGCGGCCAGCAGCTCGCGGCTGGCGTCGGTGCGGCGGATGCCAAGGTCTTCGGGCAAGGCGATCAGGCCTTGCTGGCGCATGCGCTGGGTGTCTTTCGGGTCGTGGCGCAGGCCGATGGCGGTAACCCCGGCCACGGCGGCGATCATCTGCTGGCGTTCTTCCAGGCTGCGGGCCTTGTACAGGTAGGCAATGCCCTCCTCGGTCAGCAGGTGGGTGACGTCATCGCCGTAAATCATTACCGGCGCCAGCGGCATGCCGGCCTTCCTGGCCACTTCCACGGCATCGAGGGTTTCCACGAAGGTGGGCTTGCCGCCTTCCTGGTAGGTCTCGACCATTTGCACCACCAGCTTGCGCCCGCGCTCCAGCAGGGTTTCCGGCACGGTCATGTCGAGCCAGGCCGGGGTAGCGTGGCGCCGGCCACGCGGGTCGTGGCCCATGTTCGGCGCACCGCCAAAGCCGGCCAGGCGGCCGCGGGTCACGGTCGAGGAATGGCCATCGCCATCCACTTGCAAGGTGGCGCCGATAAACAGGTCGACGGCGTATTGCCCCGCCAGTTGGCACATCATGCGGTTGGAGCGCAGCGAGCCATCGCGGCCGGTGAAGAACACGTCGGGGCGCTGGGCGATATAGTCCTCCATGCCCAGCTCGGTGCCGAAGCAATGCACGCTTTGCACCCAGCCGGTCTCGATGGCCGGGATCAGGGTCGGGTGCGGGTTGAGCGTCCAGTTGCGGCAGATCTTGCCCTTCAGGCCCAACGACTCGCCGTAGGTGGGCAAGATCAGCTCGATGGCGGCGGTATTGAAGCCGATACCATGGTTCAGCGACTGCACCTGGTGTTTTTCGTAGATGCCGCGAATGGCCATCATCGCCATCAGCACATGCACCGGTTTGATGTGGCGAGGGTCCCGGGTGAACAGCGGCTCTATATAGAAAGGCTGGTCGGCGACCACCACGAAATCGACCCAGGACGCCGGGATATCGACCCGTGGCAGGTCATCCACGCGGTCCACCAGTTGGTTGACCTGGGCGATGACGATACCGTCGCTGAACGCGGCGGGCTCCACCAGTGCCGGGGTGTCCTCGGTGCTGGGGCCGGTGTACAGGTTACCGTCACGGTCAGCCATGAAGCCGGCCACCAGCGTGACGTTGGGGATCAGGTCGACCAGCAGCCGCGAGTACAGTTCGATATAGGTGTGGATGGCACCGACTTCGAGCAGGCCATCTTCCAGCAACTGGCTGATGCGCAGGCTCTGCGGGCCGGCGAAGGAGAAGTCGAGCTTGCGCGCGATGCCACGCTCGAACAGGTCCAGGTGCTCGGCGCGGCTGACGCTGGGCATGATCATGTGCAAGTCATGCAGGCGTTCGGGGTCGACCTTGGCCAGCGAGCGTGAAAGGAAGTCGGCCTGCTTCTGGTTGTTGCCCTCCAGCACCACCCGGTCGCCCGGGGCCAGCAGCAGTTCGAGGGCTTCGACGATACGCTCGGTGGGCAGCACCACGCCGTCGGCGAGGTGACGTACCCGATCAAGGCGGCGCTGCTTTTCGGCGCGCCGCCGCGACCATTGCGGCGGTGGATTCTGAGTTATTGTCATGGTGGCTCCACAGGTTCGCTGTCGTGGAGGTCACCTTAGGGCCGCGTTGCCTGGCGGATCAATCAAGCTGCCGGCGCTTTCATTACGGTCAGGTTAATGAATTGCCTAGTTGGATCAGTGGCCTAAAGCAAAAATGCACGATGCCCCTGCATAATTGTCGATTGTGCAAGGCAAATTCGCATGACAGGATCCTGCGATCCTCCAGCGAACTCCAGACTTCACTTGGAAAATCAATAACAAAGCAGGGAGAACGCAATGACTGCGCAAGCTAATACCTCGGCAACCGATCATGTACTGGCCGAGGTCCGCAATCAGGTTGGCCACCTGACCCTGAACCGCCCCGCCGGCCTCAACGCCCTGACCCTGGACATGGTCCGCAGCCTGCGCCAGCGCCTGGACCAGTGGGCCGACGACCCGCAAGTGCGCGCTGTGGTGCTGCGCGGCGAAGGCCCCAAGGGCTTTTGTGCCGGGGGCGATATCCGCTCGCTGCACGACAGTTTCAAAGCTGGCGACACGCTGCATGAAACCTTCTTCGTCGAGGAATACGCCCTAGACCTGGTCATCCACCGCTACCGCAAACCCGTGCTGGTGCTGATGGACGGCTTCACCCTTGGCGGCGGCATGGGCCTGGCCCAGGGTTGCGACCTGCGTGTGGTCACAGAGCGCAGCCGCCTGGGCATGCCCGAAGTCGGTATTGGCTACTTCCCCGATGTGGGCGGTAGCTACTTCCTGTCACGTATCCCCGGCGAACTGGGCATCTACCTGGGCGTCAGCGGCACCCAGATCCAGGCGGCCGACGCCTTGTACTGCGGCCTGGCCGACTGGTACCTGGCCAGTGAGCAACTCGCCGCCCTTGACCAGGGCCTGAACAAACTGAACTTTGGCGACAACCCGCTGAAGGACCTGCAGAACCTGCTGGCCACGCTCGGTACCCAGGCACTGGCAGATGCCCCACTGGAAAAACTGCGCCCGGTCATCGACCACTTCTTCGCCCTGCCCAACCTGCAAGCCATCGTCGAGCAATTGCGTGCGGTCAGTATCGGTGACAGCCATGCCTGGGCCGTGGCCGCCGCCGACCAGCTGGAAAGCCGCTCACCGCTGGCCATGGCGGTTACCCTGGAGATGTTGCGCCGCGGTCGCCACCTTGGGCTGGAAGACTGCTTTGCCATGGAGCTGCACCTGGACCGCCAGTGGTTCCGGCACGGCGACATCATAGAAGGCGTGCGCGCCCTGATCATCGACAAGGACAAACAGCCTCGCTGGAACCCGCCGACCCTGGCCGCGCTGCAACCGCAGCGGGTTGACCAATTCTTCGAAGGCCTGTGAGCCCGGGAGTACACAGATGCAAGACCTGGAACTGAGCGAAGAGCAGATCATGATCCGCGACATGGCCCGGGACTTTGCCCGTGGCGAGATCGCCCCGCACGCCCAGGCCTGGGAAAAGGCCGGCTGGATCGATGACGGCGTGGTGCGCAAGATGGGCGAACTCGGCCTGCTGGGCATGGTGGTGCCGGAGGACTTCGGCGGCAGCTACACCGACTACGTCGCCTACGCCCTGGCCGTGGAAGAGATCGCCGCTGGATGCGGCGCCACCGGGGCGATGATGAGCATTCACAACTCGGTAGGTTGCGGCCCGCTACTGGCCTACGGTACCGCCGAACAGCAGCAGCAATGGCTACCGCGCCTGGCCAGCGGCGAGGTCATCGGCTGCTTCTGCCTGACCGAGCCGCAGGCCGGCTCCGAGGCACACAACCTGCGCACCCGCGCCGAGCTGGTCAACGGCGAGTGGGTAATCAATGGTGCCAAACAATTCGTCAGCAACGCGCGCCGCGCCGGCCTGGCCATCGTATTCGCGGTGACCGACCCAGAGCTGGGCAAGAAGGGCCTCTCGGCGTTTCTGGTGCCCACCGACAACCCGGGCTTCAAGGTGGACCGCAGCGAACACAAGATGGGGATCCGCGCCTCCGACACCTGTGCGGTCACCTTCGACAATTGCCGCATCCCCGCTGCCAACATCCTTGGCGAGCGTGGCAAGGGCCTGGCCATCGCCCTGTCCAACCTTGAAGGCGGCCGTATCGGTATTGCCGCCCAGGCGTTGGGCATTGCCCGCGCAGCGTTCGAGGCGGCGCTGGTCTACTCGCGCGACAGGGTGCAGTTCGGCAAGCCGATCAACGAGCACCAGAGCATCGCCAACCTGCTGGCCGACATGCAGGTACAGGTAAACGCCGCACGTTTGCTGATCCTGCATGCCGCCCGCCTGCGCAGTGCCGGCAAGCCGTGCCTGTCGGAGGCCTCGCAGGCCAAATTATTCGCTTCGGAAATGGCCGAGCGGGTGTGCTCGATGGCGATCCAGGTGCATGGCGGGTATGGCTACCTGGAAGATTACCCGGTGGAGCGCTATTACCGCGATGCGCGGATTACCCAGATCTATGAAGGGTCGAGCGAAATCCAGCGCATGCTGATTGCACGCGAGCTGAAGCACTACCCCCTTTAAAGCGTCGTGCAATACCTGTAGGAGCGGCCTTGTGTCGCGAAAGGGCCGCAAAGCGGCCCCAGCAATTCTTGCATTGGCCCTGCAATCCGGGGGCTGCTATGCAGCCCTTTCGCGACACAAGGCCGCTCCTACAGGGGCCAGCGTTAACCCATCTATCGCCAGTACCGCGAATCATCCACCACCTGCGCATGCCCCTCGAACACCGCTGGCAACTGCTCCTTGAGGTAATCGATCCAGGTACGCACCTTGGCATCCAGGTAATGCCGCGACGGGTACATCGCATACAGCGCACTTTCGCGCAGCCGGTACGGCGCCAGCAGCCTGCACAAACGCCCTTGCTCGATCGACTGGCTGGCCGTATAGAACGGTAGCAGGCCGATGCCCATGCCCAATTCACTGGCCACCAGCATGGCGTCGGCAACGTTGGTGGAGAAGTTGTCACTGGGTGCGATCACGCACTGGTCCACCCCCTGGGGGAATACCCAGTCGCCTTCATACATGGGATACGCCATGCGCAGGCAGCGGTGCCCATGCAGGTCCTCGGGGCGCTCAGGCACGCCATGCCGCTCCAGATAGCTGGGCGCTGCGCAGGGGATACTGAAGATATTGCCAAGCGGGACGGCAATCAGCTGGGAGTCCGGCAGCGCACCGTCCACGGTGATCACCACGTCGTGCCCTTCGGCCAGCGGGTCAGGATTGCGCTGGGACAGCGTCAACTCGATCACCACTTCCGGGCACAGCGCGTTGTAGCCGGCCACCAGCGGCATCAGCAACAGGCCCAGGCCGTGCGGGCAATGCAAGCGCAGATGGCCGCGAGGCGTGAGGTGCGCACCGCGGGCTTCACCCACCGCTTCTTCGGTCAGCAGCATGATCTGCCGCGCCCGCTCCAGAAACCGCTCACCCGCCTCGCTCATGCGCAGGCGGCGAGTGGTGCGGTGTAGCAGGCGGGTCTGCAGCTGGTTCTCTAGCTCGGCAACGATGCGCGAAACCTGGGCCGCGGAAATATCCAACGCATTGGCGGCCGCAGCGAAGCTGCCACATTCCACCACACGGGCGAAGGTACGCATGGCATGCAGCATGTCCATGAGGGTGTGCTCCTTGTTCAGTCTTATTCTTGCGTTACAGGCAGGAATCTATCACGGACTGGCCCATTTATTGTGTATGACCAATGAATACATCATTAGTCATACATTCAAGAAAAGGAGCCTGTCATGAAACGTTCGATCGCTGTCCTTGCTGTTGCCGCCACCCTCGCCTCGTTCGGTGCCTTTGCCGATGCGGGCAGTACGCAGCCAACCAGTAGCAATTATGAATACGGCATGCCGCTGGACGTGGCCAAAGTGATCTCCATCACCCCGGCCAGCAACGCTGCCGACTGCCAGGTTGGCACTGCGCACATGGTGTACGTCGATCACCAGGGCCAGAAACGCGAAATAGACTACCGCGAAATGGGCAACTGCTCGCAGCAGTGAGTCAGGCCAGTACCTGGGTGATCCAGCCCACCTGCTGATTGAAATCGTCGATTTTCGCCTGAGGCACCGCATCGCGGGCCCGTTGGAAATTGGCCAGAGTCTGCTGCTTCTGGCGCAGCATGCGCCGCCACTTGACCAGAAATGCCTCGCTTTTCTCCTGCATCAACACCGGGCCGAAGTACAGCTGTTCAGCGCTATACACCACGCTGCCCGGCTCGGCGACGATGATTTCGTAGTCGAAGCGGTTTTCCCGCAGCAGCTCTTCGCTGACGATCTGGTACCCATTGCCCGCCAGCCATTGGCGCAGCTCGCGCTCACCGCCATTGGGCTGCAGTACCAAACGCGTGACGCCGCCAAGGCACTGCTTGCCGGCCTCGAGGATCTCGCACATGGTGTCGCCGCCCATTCCGCAGATGCTGACCACCGAGATGCGGTCTTGCGGCTCCACCGCTGCCAGGCCATCGGCCAAGCGCACGGTTAACCGGTCTTGCAGGCCGTTTCTGCGCACGTTGCGCTGGGCCGAGGCAAACGGCGTCTGCGCCACCTCGCCCGCCACCCCCGCCTCGATCACACCCCGCAGCATCAACGCTACAGGCAGATAACCATGGTCCGAGCCGATGTCGGCCAAGCGGGCGCCCTGCGGCACATGTGCAGCCACGCGCTCCAGGCGCCTGGACAAAGTCTGTTCGTTCAAAATGTGCCCCTGGCTTTGCAATGGGCCGCGATTCTGACGGCGAACGCCGCGCATTTCAAACACCTGGGCGCCCTCGACCGGGCCCGCCTGCTCGCGTAGGCTTGCCGCTTTCCTTCCGTAGCAAGGCAAAACACACCATGGCACATGCAGACATCATCTACACCCCGGACCCGGACGCCGAGTCGATTTCGTCCGACGTCGCCGAGTTCAACGGCGTGCTGGTCACCACCCAGATTCCGACCCACGCCGATGGCAGCCTGGAGCTGGGCGGCATCGTCGAGCAAAGCGAATGCACCCTGCAGGCGCTGAAAGTGGCGCTGGAAAAGGCCGGCAGCGGCATGGACCGCGTGCTGCACCTGACCATCTACCTGACCGACATGGCCGACCGCGCGGCGTTCAACGAGGTGTACCAGCGTTTCTTCAGCAAGCCATGGCCGGTACGTGCGGCGGTGGGTGTGGCTTCGCTGGCATTTGAAGGCATGCGCGTAGAAGTCACGGCGATGGCTGCCAAGCGCTGATCTTCGCGCAATACACGATCCCTGTAGGAGCGGCCTTGTGTCGCGAAAGGGGTGCGCAGCACCCCCAGATTCTCAGCTTCGCCGCAGATATCCCTGGGGCCGCTTTGCGGCCCATCGCGACACAAGGCCGCTCCTACAATAAGCGGGACCTGGCAGCCAGTCCCGCACCTCCCGGCACCCCGATGGTGCCGCCAGCCCGTTTCGCCGCTACAATGCCCGCCTAAACCGTGGCAGCCCGAAAATATAACGACATGTCCCTTCCAAAGAATCACCTGGAACTGCTCAGCCCTGCCCGTGACGTGGCCATCGCTCGCGAAGCGATCCTGCACGGCGCTGACGCCATCTACATCGGCGGCCCAAGCTTTGGCGCACGCCATAACGCCTGCAACGAGGTCAGCGAGATCGCCGAACTGGTCGAGTTCGCCCGCCGCTACCATGCGCGCGTGTTCACCACCATCAACACCATCCTCCACGACAACGAGCTGGAACCGGCACGCAAGCTGATCCATCAGCTGTACGATGCCGGTGTCGACGCGCTGATCGTGCAAGACCTGGGGGTGATGGAGCTGGACATCCCGCCGATCGAGCTGCACGCCAGCACCCAGACCGACATCCGCACCCTGGAACGGGCCAAGTTCCTCGACCAGGCCGGTTTCTCCCAGCTGGTACTGGCCCGTGAGCTGAACCTGCAGCAAATCCGCGCCATCGCCGCCGAAACCGACGCCGCCATCGAGTTCTTCATCCACGGTGCGCTGTGCGTGGCCTTCTCCGGCCAGTGCAACATCTCCCACGCGCAGACTGGCCGAAGCGCCAACCGTGGCGACTGTTCGCAAGCCTGCCGCCTGCCCTACACCCTGAAAGATGACCAGGGTCGCGTGGTAGCGTTCGAGAAGCACCTGCTGTCGATGAAGGACAACAACCAGACCGCCAACCTGGCCGACCTGGTCGATGCTGGCGTGCGCTCGTTCAAGATCGAGGGCCGCTACAAGGACATGGGCTATGTGAAGAACATCACCGCCCACTACCGCAAAGAGCTCGACGCCATCCTCGAAGGCCGCCCGGAATATGCCCGTGCGTCCAGCGGCCGCACCGAGCACTTCTTCTTGCCCGACCCGGACAAGACCTTCCACCGCGGCAGCACCGACTATTTCGTGACCGACCGCAAGGTCGACATCGGTGCCTTCGACTCGCCAACCTTCACCGGCCTGCCGGTGGGTGTGGTGGAAAAGGTCGGCAAGCGTGACATGCAGGTGGTGACCGAGGTGCCACTGACCAACGGCGACGGCCTGAATGTGCTGGTCAAACGTGAAGTGGTGGGTTTCCGCGCCAACATCGCCGAACCACGTGGCGAGTTCGAGGAAGACGGCCAGAAGCGCTACCGCTACCGCGTCGAGCCCAACGAAATGCCCGAAGGCCTGCACAAGCTGCGGCCCAACCACCCGCTGTCGCGCAACCTCGACCATAACTGGCAGCAGGCCCTGCAACGCACCTCTTCCGAGCGCCGGGTTGGTGTGGAATGGCATGCTGTGCTGCGTGAGCAGCGCTTGATGCTTACCCTCAGCAGTGAGGAAGGCGTCAGCGTGCAGGTGGCCCTGGACGGCCCGTTCGGCGAGGCCAACAAGCCGCAGCAGGCCCTGGACCAGTTGCATGACCTGCTCGGCCAGCTGGGTACCACGATGTACCACGCCAGCAGCATCGAGCTGGACGCGCCGCAGGCGTACTTCATCCCCAACTCGCAGCTCAAGGCCCTGCGCCGTGAAGCCATCGAGGCGCTGACCGAGGCGCGTATCAAGGCGCACCCGCGTGGCGGGCGCAAGGCCGAAACCACGCCGCCGCCGGTGTACCCCGAGTCGCACCTTTCCTTCCTGGCCAACGTGTACAACCAGAAGGCCCGCGACTTCTACCACCGCCACGGCGTGCAGCTGATAGACGCGGCCTACGAGGCCCATGAAGAACACGGTGAAGTGCCGGTGATGATCACCAAGCACTGCCTGCGCTTCTCCTTCAACCTGTGTCCCAAGCAGGCCAAGGGCGTGACCGGCGTGCGCACCAAGGTGGCACCGATGCAGCTGATTCAGGGTGATGAAGTGCTGACCCTTAAGTTCGACTGCAAACCGTGCGAAATGCATGTGGTCGGCAAGATGAAAAGCCACATCATCGACCTGCCAACCCCAGGCAGCGCGGTGGCCCAGGTGGTGGGACACATCAGCCCGGAAGACCTGCTGAAGACCATCGTGCGCGCGCCACACTGACCCTCGGACAGATCAGTCAGCGTATCTGATGCTTGTGCAGCAAGCGGTAGAAGGTGGGCCGGGAGATCCCCAGCACCTTCGCCGCTACGCTCATGTTATCGCTGTGCCGGTTAAGCACATCGCACAAGGCCTGGCGCTCGGCGCGCTGCTTGTATTCCTCTAGCGTGCCCAGCGGCGGCTGCCCTTGATCCAACGTCTGCAGGCCCAGGTCCTGCGCCTCGATCTGCCGGCCTTCGGCCAGTACCAGGCCGCGGCGCACCCGGTTGGCCAGCTCGCGTACATTCCCCGGCCAGTCATGCCGGCCCATGGCCGCCAGGGCATGGTCGCTGAACGAGCGCGGCCGGCGACCGGTTTCCAGGCTGTAGAAATGGGCAAAATGGCTGGCCAGCATCGACAAGTCACCATGTCGGTCGCGCAGTGGCGCGGTCACCACCTGCAACACGTTCAAGCGGTAATACAGGTCTTCACGGAAACGCCCCTGCTCGATGGCTCTTTCCAGGTCCACGTGGGTGGCGGCCAAAACCCGCGCATCCACCGGAATCGGCTGGCTGCCGCCCACCCGCTCGATGTGCTTTTCTTGTAGAAAACGCAGCAGATTGGCCTGCAATTCCAGCGGCAAGTCACCAATTTCATCCAGGAACAACGTGCCACCATGGGCGGCTTCAATGCGCCCGGTCTTGCGCTGATGGGCACCGGTGAAAGCGCCCTTCTCATGGCCGAACAGTTCGGACTGGATCAAGTGCTCGGGGATTGCCCCGCAGTTGATGGCGACGAACGGCTGGTCGCTGCGTTGCGACTGCCGATGCAGGGTGCGGGCCACCAGCTCCTTGCCCGTGCCGCTTTCACCACGGATCAGCACCGGCGACTCGGTGGGCGCCAACTTGCCCAGCAACTTGCGCAACTCGCGGATCGGCCGGCTTTCGCCGAGCAGTTCGTGGGTCGCTTCATCCACCTTGGCGGCCCCTTTGCCACGCAGGCGAGCCATGCCGAACGCCCGGCCAAGGGTGACCTGCACGCGGGAGACATCGAATGGCAGGGTGTGGAAGTCGAAGAACCATTCGCAGACAAAATCGCCGACGGCCGGCATGCGCAACTGTTCGGCGCTTAATACCGCGATCCATTCGGTGTTACTGCGCTTGATCATGTCCTTGACCGCGTCCGGGTGCCTGAGGTGCGAAGCCTGCAAGCGCAACAAGCCGACATCACAAGGGTGATCGAGCGCGGCACCGAGCACGCAGCTGTCCACATCCCAGCCTGCGCTACTCAGGCCTGGCAACAATTGGTGGCAGTCGTCGCAGGGGTCGACGATGAGCAAACGACGTTGGGCGGCAGGCTGCAGCATGACCGTTCCTTGGCGCCAGTTTTTGGTTTTGTGAAGTAAAACAGCAAGTTGTGGCGCCCGTTTAACAGTAGCAACGAAGTTGACGGTGCCCACTACCGTCTGTCTGCTGACGCATTTTTTTACAAAGTGCCACGGGAATTTTCGCACTTTATCGACATCACATGGCGGCGCAGGGAAGAACGGATTCAAGCCTGACAAAAAATTTTACACCTAATGTGTGACTTGCCGACGGACAACGAGCATCAGTACACATAACCCCGCGCTGCACTTCGCGACCATTGAGGCGACTTTAAAGCAACGCGGAATCACTTCGATGTTTGGGACCATAGAGAGACCGAACCATGAATGCCCCGCTCCGTGTCAACGAAGCACTGCTGATTGCCGACCACGCCTTCGAACCTTTCCAGTGCGTAGCCTGGGATGCACCCAACGGTACTGGTGAGCTGAGCCTGGCAGTGATCGACCGGACCAACACCCGCATCGGCAGCAAGCGAGTGTCTTCGAGCACCTACTCCGACCCTGCCCAGTGGGCCAGCCTGATCGAAGAAGTGCGCGCCGAACTGTGCGAAAAAGGTTACGACCTGCAACCGTGGTCGATGCCAAAGTAATATCGCCTTGCAAACCAAGTGCGTGCAATGCCACGCACTTGTTCAAATGCAAAGTTGCTGTTCTGGCAACTTCCACTATAGCGACACAGTGTCGCATCCACGCTGTTCAGTCCACCGCTTTGAACTGCTGCAAGTGCTGGTAATCGGCCTTCAGTTGTTCGGCCAGGCGTTGCGCGCGCCCAATACGCACCGGCGCCAACTCCATATCCACCACCAATGTTGTACAGGGCATGGGTTGTAAGGCGTTCCAGTGCTGAAGGCGACCATCGGTAAACACCAGGCAGCGTACCGCTTCATCCGGATGGGCGCGCTGGCGCGCCTGTAGCCAATTCCGCGCCTGTTCCAGTGCCGCGATCAGCGGCGTACCGCCACCGGCGCCCAACGCCTGCAGCCACGGCTGCAAGGCCGCCGAAGCCTTCAGGCCATGGCGCTGCCACTGCGGTGTGCGCCCGCTGGCGGTCAGCAAGGCCAGGCGGGCGCGCTGGCGGTAGGCCTGGTCGAACAGTGCCGCCAGCAGCCCTTTGGTTTGGGTCAGCGCCTGATGGCGCCGGGTCGAAGCCGACGCATCGACGATCACCAGCCACAACTCTGCCGGTTGGGCCTGGCGTTGTTGCCAGCACAGGTCCTGGCGTAGCCGTGGCCGCCCTTTTAGCAAGGTCGGCAGCCAGGCCACGCGGCCGCTTGCCGCACTGCGCGCGCGACCACGGCTGGCACCGATCTGCTTGCCTGCGCCCGCTTTGGCATCCGCCCCTTTTGCAGGTGACTGGGGGATGCTCAGGGCTTTTTTGCCCAGTTCGGTACCTCGCGGCGTGCGCCGCTGGCCACGGGTTGCGCCGGCAATGCCCCCCAGTCGCCCTGCCCGCCCTGTTCACCCGCGTTGCCTGCGCTTTGCTGGCCGGGCTGCTGGTCAGGCGGCTGCGGCGCCGACGGCGGGTTGGCCTGGGGCGCAACGCGGCGGCGATGGCGCAAGGCGAACTCGGCCACCGCTTCGACATCCACTTCTTCGATGGCCGCACCGCCACGCCAGGCGCAGTGGGCGCGTGCCGCACGCAACCACACCAGGTCGGCGCGCAACCCGTCGACGCCGGCGGCGTAGCAACGCTCGGTAATCCAGGCCAGCGCCTGGTCATCCAGGGCAATACCGGCCAGGGCATGCCGCGCTGCCTGGCAGCGCTCGCGCAACTGCGCCTGGGCCGCAGCCCATTGCGTGCAGAAAGCCTGCGGGTCACTGTCGAAGGCCAGGCGCCGGCGAATGATCTGCTGACGGGCCTCAGGCTCAGGCAGCCCCTCAAGGGCCACGTTCAGGCCAAAACGGTCGAGCAACTGCGGGCGCAGCTCGCCCTCTTCCGGGTTCATGGTGCCAATCAGCACGAAGCGGGCGCTGTGCCGGTGCGAGATGCCGTCGCGCTCGATGCGGTTGGTGCCACTGGCAGCCACGTCGAGCAACAGGTCGACAAGCGTGTCGGGCAGCAGGTTGACCTCATCGACATACAGTACGCCACCGTCAGCCTGGGCCAGCACGCCCGGAGAAAACTGCGCCTTGCCCTGACCCAGCGCGGCATCCAGGTCGAGGGTGCCGACCAGCCGTTCTTCACTGGCGCCCAGTGGCAGGGTGACAAACGGGCCTTCGCCAAGCAGGTCCGCCAGGCCACGGGCCAGGGTGCTCTTGGCCATGCCACGCGGCCCTTCGATCAGCACGCCGCCGATTTTCGGGTCGATGGCGGTCAGGCACAGTGCCAGCTTCAGGTCGTCGGCACCGACCACAGCGGCCAGCGGAAATTGCACGGGTTCACTCATTTCAAGCCTGTTCCTCGCCGTCGAGCAGTTGTTCCTCAAGGGCTTCGCGGTAGTCGCCCGGTGCCTGCCACAGCCCGCGCTGCTGGGCCTCCAGCAGGCGCTCGGTAAGGTCACGCAGGGCCTCGGGGTTGTGCTCGCGCATGAAATCGCGGGTAGCCGGGTCGAGCACGTAGGCATCGGCCAGCCCCTGGTAATGATGGTCGTCGATCAGGTGCGTGGTGGCATCGAAGGCGAACAGGTTGTCGACCGTCGCCGCCATCTCGAAGGCGCCCTTGTAGCCGTGGCGCTTGACCCCGTCGATCCACTTGGGGTTGAGCGCGCGGGCGCGGATCACCCGGTTCAGCTCTTCCTTGAGGGTACGGATGCGGGGTCGGTCTGCCTGGCTGTGGTCGCCGTGGTAGCTGGCCACCGGCGCCCCGGACAAGGTTTCTGACGCCGCCAGCATGCCACCCTGGAACTGGTAGTAATCGTTCGAATCGAGCAGGTCGTGTTCGTGGTTGTCCTGGTTCTGCAGCACCGCCTGCACCTTGGCCAGGCGCTGCGCGAACTGGGCGCGGGCCGGGGTGCCGTCGTCGCTGGCGCCGTAGGCGTAGCCGCCGTGGTTGAGGTAGACCTCGGCCAGATCGTCGCGGCTGTGCCACAGGCGCCCGTCGATAGCGTTCTGCACCCCGGCGCCATACGCACCGGGTTTGGCGCCGAACACCCGCCAGCCTGCCTGGCGCGCGGCCTGCTCGGCGTCTACGCCTTGCGCTTGCAGCGTGGCACGCTCGCTGCGTACACGGGCGGCCAAAGGGTTGAGATCGTCGGGCTCGTCCAGCGCGGCCACCGCCTGCACGGCCGCATCGAACAGGCGGATTAGGTTGCCGAAGGCATCGCGGAAAAAGCCCGAAACGCGCAAGGTCACATCCACCCGCGGGCGGTCTAGCAGGCTCAGCGGCAGTATTTCAAAGTCGTCAACGCGCTGGCTGCCGGTTGCCCACACCGGCCGCACGCCCATCAGCGCCATGGCCTGGGCGATGTCGTCGCCGCCAGTACGCATGGTCGCCGTGCCCCACACCGACAAGCCAAGCTGGCGCAGGTGGTCGCCATGGTCCTGCAGGTGGCGCTCGAGGATCAGGCTGGCCGAGGCGAAGCCCAGGCGCCAAGCCGTGGTGGTGGGCAGGTTGCGCACGTCCACGGTATAGAAGTTGCGGCCGGTGGGCAGCACGTCGAGGCGGCCACGGCTGGGCGCACCGCTGGGGCCGGCAGGCACGAATCGCCCGGCCAGCGCCGCCAGCAGGCCATTCATTTCAGCAGCCCCGCAGGCATCCAGGCTGGGCGCCACCGCTTCGCGCAAGGCCTGCACCACGTCACGCACCGGCTGCCATTCGCTCGATTCAGGCAGCTGCAGGGTGCCGCCCAGCGCTTGCTCGATCACCTGCTGCGCCAATAGCTCCAGGCGCTCGCGGGTATCCCCGCAGGTGCGCCAGGGTTCAATGCTGATGGCCTGCAGCTGCACGGGGCGTGCGCCCTGCCAGGGCAGCCCAAGCTCGCAATCGAGCGGATCAAAGCCCGGCACCAGTGCCTTGGCCAAGGCCCGCAGCAGGCTGGCATTACCGCCACGACCGTCGCCACGCTCGACCCGCAACAGCGCCAGCAGCGTGTCCAGGCGCAGCCGCCCTTCTGGCGATTGGCCAAACACGTGCAGGCCATCGCGAATCTGCGATTCCTTCAGGTCGCACAGGTAGGTGTCCAGGCGCGGCAGCCAGACGGCGGCATCGTCCAGCTGCCCTTCCAGTTGCAGCTCACGGTCGATGTGGTTGGCCTTGACCAGCTCGAGGATGTCGCGCTGCAACTCGCGGGCACGCCGCGGGTCGAGTAGCTGCGCTTCGTAGAACTCGTCGGCCAGTTGCTCCAGGTGGCGCAACGGGCCGTAGGTTTCGGCACGGGTCAGCGGCGGCATCAGGTGGTCGATGATAACCGCCTGGGTGCGGCGCTTGGCCTGGGCACCCTCGCCCGGGTCGTTGACAATGAACGGGTAGATGTTCGGCAGCGGGCCAAGCAACGCGTCCGGCCAGCACTGCGCCGACAAGCCGACGCCCTTGCCGGGCAGCCATTCGAGGTTGCCGTGCTTGCCGACATGGATCACCGCATCGGCCGCGAATGCGTGGCGCAGCCAGAAGTGAAACGCCAGGTAGCCGTGCGGCGGCACCAGGTCGGGGTCGTGATACACCGCGCTGGGGTCTACCTGGTAGCCCCGGGCTGGCTGGATGCCGACGAAGGTCAGGCCAAAGCGCAAGCCGGCCACCATCAGCCGGCCGCTGCGGTACATAGGGTCCTGCTCGGGCGGCCCCCAGCGCTCCAGCACTGCCTGGCGATTGGCCTCGGGCAAGCGCTCGAAGGCGGCCTGGTAGTCGGCCAGGCTCAGGCTCTGGGCGCAAGGGCGCTGGTCGAGGTGGTCAAGGTCGTTGGTCACGCCGCCGAGCAGTTGGTGAATCAATTGCGTGCCGCTGCCCGGCAAATCGGCCAGCGGATAGCCTTCGGTCTGCAGCGCCTTGAGAACGTTCAATGCGGCAGCGGGCGTGTCCAGGCCGACGCCGTTGCCAATGCGGCCATCGCGGGTTGGGTAGTTGGCCAGCACCAGGGCCACGCGTTTCTGGGCGTTGGGCAGGCGCGCCAGTTCGACCCAGCGGCGGGCCAGCTCGGCGACAAAGTCCATGCGCTCGGGGTGGGCGCGGTAGCACACCACGTCGGACTGGCTGCGCTCGCTGCGCCAGGCCATGTCCTTGAAACTGACCGGGCGGGTAATAATGCGCCCGTCCAGTTCGGGCAAGGCGATGTGCATGGCCAGGTCGCGCGCACCCAGCCCCTGTTCGCTGGCCTCCCAGCCGGGCTGGTTGTCCTGCGCGCAGATGGCCTGCAGCACCGGAATGTCACGGCGGAACGGACGCAGGTTAGGCCGTTCGGGACTGGACAGGGCAAACCCGGTGGTATTGATCAGCACTTCGGCACCGACCTCGTCCAGCCAGGCTTCGACCTGCTCCAGGCAGGCGCTTTCCTTGAGGCTGGCCACGGCGATCGGCAACGGGTTCAGGCCAGCGGCCTGCAGGCGCTGGCAGAACACGTCGATGAACGCGGTGTTGGCCGCCTGCAAGTGGGAGCGGTAGAACAGCAGCGGCGCGACCGGGTAATCCGGGTGCCAGTGCGGGTACCAGTCGTCCAGTGCCACACTGCCCTTGGCCGGGTGATACACAGCGGTGCGCGGCAAGGGTTGCGGCTCGTCCCAGGCATAATCGCGGCCCAGCCACTGGTTGGCCAGGCAGTTGTACAGGTTGATGGCATTGGCCTTGCCGCCTTGGCGCAAGTAGTGCCAGAGGCGCTCGGCCTGGTCGCCCGTGACGGTGCCCAGGCGGGTCAGTTCCGGGTCCAGGCGGTCATCGCCCGGCACCAGAATCAGCTGCACGCCACGGGCGGCCAGCTCGACCAGTTGCTCGACACCATAGCGCCAGTAGCCGACGCCGCCGTGCAGCGACACAAGGATGACCTTGGCATGGCGCAGCACCTGGTCGACATACAGGTCGACCGAAGCGTGGTTCTGCACCTGCATCGGGTTGGCCAGGCGCAGGCTGGGGAAGCCTTCAGGCAATTGCTCGGCGGTATCGGCGAGCAACGCCAGGTGCGAATCGCCGCTGCAGAGAATCACCAGCTCGGCGGGTGTCTGGCCGAGGTCGGCAATACTGTCATCCGGCACGAAGCCGCCGGGCTGGGTCCGCAGCAGGTGCACGGGTCAGGCGCCCAAGGCCTGGCGCAGGCGCGCTTCCAGCTGGGCAGCGTCGAGGTCCTGGCCGATCAGCACCAGGCGGGTGATGCGCGGCTCGTCGGCACGCCAGGCGCGGTCGAAGTGCTTGTCGAAACGCGTACCCACGCCTTGTACCAGCAGGCGCATCGGCTTGCCCGGGATGGCAGCGAAGCCTTTGGCGCGCAGGATGCCGAACTCCACCACCAGCTGGGTCAGGGCGTCGAGCAGCAGGCTTTCGTCAGCCTCTGGCAGGTCGATGGAAATGGAGTCGAAGGCGTCGTGATCATGGTCGTCATGATCATCGCCGTCGTGGTGCGAATCGTGGTGGGTGCGGCGGCCATCGATGTGTGCCTCGGCCTCGGCGCCCACGCCCAGCAGCACCTCCAGTGGCAGCTTGCCGCTGCTGGCCTCGACCACCTTGACTGCCGGCGGCAGTTCTTCGGCCACTTCGGCGCGGACCTTGGCCAAGCCTTCGGCGTCGATCAGGTCGGCCTTGTTCAGTACCACCAGGTCGGCGCTGGCCAGCTGATCGGCGAACAGTTCGTGCAGCGGCGATTCGTGGTCCAGGTTAGGGTCGAGCTTGCGCTGGGCATCCACCTGGTCGGGGTAGGCGGCGAAGGTGCCTGCCGCCACGGCCGGGCTATCGACCACGGTGATGACCGCGTCGACGGTGCAGGCGTTGCGGATTTCTGGCCACTGGAAGGCTTGCACCAGCGGTTTGGGCAGGGCCAGGCCGCTGGTTTCGATCAGGATGTGGTCCAGGTCGCCACGGCGTGCCACCAGCTCGCGCATGACCGGGAAGAACTCTTCCTGCACGGTGCAGCACAGGCAGCCGTTGGCCAGTTCATAGACGCGGCCGCTGGCTTCTTCTTCGGTGCAACCGATGCTGCACTGCTTGAGGATTTCACCGTCGATGCCCAGTTCGCCGAATTCGTTGACGATGACCGCAATGCGGCGGCCCTGGGCGTTGTCGAGCATGTGGCGCAGCAAGGTGGTCTTGCCCGAGCCGAGGAAGCCGGTGACGATGGTAACGGGGAGCTTGGCCAGTGTTTTCATGTCGCATTGCCCTTGGCAGAGTGGCGCGGGCATGCAGGACGACAGCCGCGGGCCAGGCCGGCCGGGCTTGTTCGCCACCGGATCACCCCGCCCGGTTGAAAGTCGAAAACGTTGCGAGGCAGGTCTCCTGGCTTGCACCGTTCCAGTTCGCTGTTCAGTTGAACGGCGGGCTGGCGGGATGACGCCTTCCCGCGCGTTGGCGCAGTGGCTGTGTCGATCCGTTGTCGGTGCTTACAGTTGCGGGGGCAGCCGCGGCTTGTACCGCGTTCCCGTCTTAGCTTCGGCCTGGCCGAAGAACCTCGAAGTGGCAAGGCTACGCAGTGGCTGGCGGGTGGTCAACCATTGCTGCGGGGCTTGCCGACAACTCTTGGCAGCACTGCGGTACAGTGGCGACTTTGCCCACTGTCAAGGACGCCCCATGCCCCTCGCCCCCGCCATCCCGGTACTGCGCATCTTCTCGGTCGACAAGGCCAGGGAGTTCTACATGGATTTCCTCGGTTTCAGCCTGGACTGGGAGCACCGCTTCAGCCCGGACCTGCCGTTGTACATGCAGATTCATCGCGATGGCTTGATCCTGCACCTTACCGAACACCATGGTGATGCCTGCCCCGGCTCTACAGTATTCGCCCGGCTCGACGACCTGCGTGCGCTGGAGCATGAACTGCAAGGCAAACAGTACGGTTACGCCCGGCCCGAGGCCGAGCGCCTGGACTGGGGCCTGCAGATGCAGGTGTGCGACCCGTTCGGCAACCGCCTGCGCTTCTGCCAGCAGATCGATGACGAGGCCAGCCTGTGAAGCGTAAGACGTAAGATTGGCTGCGCCTGTGAGATCGAGCGCCGCCCGCGCGGCGCTCGATCTCACAGGCACTGAAACCGCTGCGGCGAACACCTTGAACCCACATCCCACGCCTCGCACACGGCGGGCGGTACTTTACCCGCCCCCGACGCTCCGTTAGGCTACGCACTCCCCCATTACGAGGTGTTCGTCCAATGCGCCATTGATGCCGCCGTCCATTCGACGGCCAGTCTTCAGCCTCCGGTTTGCTCCGGAGATGTCGCGGCATTTGTGGAGTTGTGCATGACGAACACGTCGATCCTGACGCTGGACAGCGTCTCCTTGGCCTTGCCTGATGGCCGGCTACTGTTTACCGACCTTAACGAAACCTTCGACCAACGGCGTACCGGCCTGGTCGGGCGCAATGGCGTGGGCAAGAGCCTGCTAGGGCAGGTTCTTGCCGGCCAGCGTGCACCGAGCAGCGGCCATTGCAGGCGCCATGGGGCTGTCCATCTGCTGAACCAGCAGGTAATCGAGCGCAGCACCACGCTTGCCGACCTGGCGCAGGTGGGGGCGGTGGTTGCGGCGCTCGAGCGCATCGAGCAAGGCAGCATCAACCCCCAGGATTTCGACACCGTCGGCGAGCGCTGGGATATCCGCGAGCAATTGCAGTCGCACCTGCAGCGCAACGGCCTGGGTCACCTGGACTGCCGCCAGCCCGCACGCAGCCTGAGCGGCGGCCAGGCCATGCGCGTGGCGCTGGCAGGCGCATGGCTCAGCGGTGCCGACTACTTGATCCTCGACGAACCCAGCAACCACCTGGACAGCGACGCCCGTGCCCAGCTGCTGAGCATGATCGAGGGCTGGGACCGAGGTTTGCTGGTAATCAGCCACGATCGCAGCCTGCTGGCGCACATGGCGCGCATTGTCGAACTGTCCAGCCTGGGGTTGCAGGCCTATGGCGGCAACTACAGCTTCTATGCAGCACAAAAAGCCAGCCAGGTGGCGCAGGCCCAGCAGCAACTCGCCCGGCTGAAGCAGGAGCAACAACGCCAGGCCCGTGAACTGCAGCGCCAGCGCGAAGACCTGGAACGCCATCAGGCCCGGGCCGGGCGTCAAGCCAGGCATGCCAACCAGGCCAAGATCCTGGTCGACCGCCAGCAGCAACGCAGCCAGGCCACGGCGGGCAAGCAGCGGCGTGATCATCGCGATGCCCGGCAAGCACTGCTGGGCAAAGTGCATGACGCCGCCCGCGAGGTCGAGCAAGCCACTGCGATTACCTTGCATGCCCCCACGCCCCAGCGTCATGCCGGCCGCGAAGTGTTGGCCCTGCAGGCACTTCGCTTGCCCCATGGCACCCGCAAACCGCTTGACCTGCGCTTGTGCCTTGGCCAGCGGCTGGGCCTGGTCGGCGCCAATGGCAGTGGCAAGTCCACGCTGCTAAGGCTGCTGAACGGGGAATTACCGGCGTTGCCCGACACGTTGCGCCGCAGTGGCGAAACCGCCCTGCTCGACCAGCACTGCAGCACGCTGGCAGGCCACAACAGCGTGCTTGAACACCTGCGCCAAGCCAACCCGGTGCTGGCCCAGGGCGAGTTGCGCAGCCGCCTGGCACAAGTGGGCCTGGATGCGGCCCGTATCGAGCTACCCAGCAGCCTGCTCAGCGGCGGCGAGCGGATGAAGGCAGCGCTGGCCGCCGTGCTGTACCGCGAGCGCCCCCTCGACCTGTTGCTGCTGGATGAGCCCGGCAACCACCTGGACCTGCCGTCACTGGCAGCCCTGGAGCGCATGCTCGGGCAGTTTCGCGGGGCGCTGATGGTGGCGTCCCATGATTCGGTATTGCTGGAAAACCTGGCCCTGCATGGCTACCTGCACTTGTAGGAGCAGCCTTGTGCTGCGAAAGGGCCGGTACTGGCGACGCAATTGCATCCAATGGACCGGCCTCTTCGCAGCACAAGGCTGCTCCTACAACGACCGCGGACCGAGAATAATGCATCGCAGGCTATCAATTCGTGACTGGCCGTTCCCGATCCGCGACGGATGTATTATGGTGGCGTGGTGCGCATATAACAGCAGCCCGAGCGATCGGGCACTTGCAAGACAATGAGGGTGTCATGAGCAACGAAAGCATTAACTGGGACAAGCTGGGTTTCGACTACATCAAAACCGACAAACGCTACCTGTCCGTATGGCGCAATGGCGAGTGGGACAAGGGCACCCTGACCGACGACAACGTGCTGCACATCAGTGAAGGCTCCACGGCCCTGCACTACGGCCAGCAATGCTTCGAAGGCCTCAAGGCCTACCGTTGCAAGGACGGCTCGATCAACCTGTTCCGCCCGGACCAGAACGCCGCCCGCATGCAGCGCAGCTGCGCGCGCCTGCTGATGCCGCATGTGCCGACCGATGTGTTCATCGAAGCGTGCAAACAAGTGGTCAAGGCCAACGAAAAGTTCGTGCCACCGCACGGCAAAGGCGCCCTGTACCTGCGCCCGTTCGTGATCGGCACCGGTGACAACATTGGCGTGCGCACCGCCCCCGAGTTCATCTTCTCGGTCTTCGCCATCCCGGTTGGCTCGTACTTCAAGGGCGGCATGAAGCCGCACAACTTCCAGATCTCCAGCTTCGACCGCGCCGCCCCACAAGGCACCGGCGCAGCCAAGGTCGGTGGCAACTACGCTGCCAGCCTGCAGCCAGGCGCTGAAGCCAAGAAGGCCAACTTCGCCGACGCCATCTACCTCGATCCGCTGACCCATACCAAGATCGAGGAAGTCGGTTCGGCCAACTTCTTCGGCATCACCGCCAACAACGAGTTCGTTACCCCGAAATCGGCCTCGGTGCTGCCGGGCATCACCCGTCTGTCGCTGATGGAACTGGCGCAATCGCGTCTGGGCCTGACCGTGATCGAAGGCGACGTCGAAATCAGCAAGCTGGACCGCTTCATCGAAGCCGGCGCTTGCGGTACCGCTGCGGTGATTACCCCGATCGGCGGTATCGAGTACAACGGCAAGCTGCACGTGTTCCACGACCTGGAAAAAGTCGGCCCGGTTACCCAGAAGCTCTACAACGAGCTGACCGGCATCCAGAGCGGTGATGTTGAAGCACCGGCAGGCTGGATCGTCAAGGTCGCCTGAGCCGTATCAGCTGTATAAAACGGGGCATGCCAGCGATGGCATGCCCCGTTTTTTTTGAAGGTGTTGATGACCCTGTGGGAGCGGGCGTGCCCGCGAACACCGGCGCAGCCGGTGCCATCCACCGTGTCGCCTGCTTCGCGGGCTTGCCCGCTCCCACAGGGACTGTGCAAGCTTTCGGCTTTGCGCGAACAACTTTATGCCACGCGGCGCTGCATCAGCACATGCCGGGCTTTGTCGAACGCCCAGTTGTACAGCACGGTGTAAGGCAAAATGATCACGAAGAAGCCCAGCTCCACCATGAACGCCTGCAGCAGCGAAATATCCAGCATCCACGCCGCCACCGGCAGGCACCACACCACCAGCCCGGCCTCGAAGCCCAGGCCGTGCACAAAGCGCGCACTGGCCTTCCAGTGGATGCGTTCGGTCTGCACCCAGCGATCAACCAGCGCGTTGTAAACCATGTTCCACAGCATGGCGATCATCGACAGGGTGACCGCCAACGCACCCGCCGTCGCCAGCGATTTGCCCATCACCCAGGACAACAGCGGTGCGCACAGCAGCACAGCAAATACTTCATAGCCCACGGCGTGTACCAGGCGTTCGGTGAAGGAGACCGTTTTCATTGCAAATTCCATCCATTGCGTGAGTCGTGCTTCCTATCTTCTTCGATAGAACTGATACTCGCGACATAGCTACCATCGGTTTTATCAATACCATGCGCTACTCACCCGAAGCTCTGGTCGCCTTTGTCGAAGCCGCATCGCTGGGTTCGTTCTCTGCTGCGGCGCGCAAATTGCGCAAAAGCCAGTCCACGATCAGCATCGCCATTGCCAATTTCGAGGCCGATATCGGCTGCCCGCTGTTTGATCGCGGTGGCCGCCACCCCACGCTGAACGAAGCGGGCCGACAGGTGCTAAGCCATGTCGAAGCGATCCTGGACGCCAGCGCCCAGCTCGATGCCCTGGCGGTAAGGCTGGCGCAAAACGTCGAGGCGCTGGTCTCGGTGGTGATGTCGGACAGCTACAGCGTCACCTTCCAGGGCGCGGTGATGGCCCGCTTTGCCCAGCACTACCCGCACACCGAATTGCGCTGCGGCCCGGCGGAAGACGCTGATGTGATCGATATGATCCAGCAGGGCCTGGCCCACGTCGGCATTCTGGCCACACAGCCCAGCTACCCCGCCGACGTTGCCGTAGCGCGCTTGCCCGAGCAGGCTGAGTTCGGTGTGTATGTGGCCAGCGAGCACCCGTTGGCGGGGCTGAAAACGGTGCAAACGCAACACCTTGAAAACGCGCGACAGCTGTACATCAAGACCTATGCCCCCAGCCTGCACCGCGGCCGCGGCCAGGCCTGGTCAGCACCGGATTACCTCACCCTGCTGGAATTTGCCGTGCGCGGGTTTGGCTGGGCCGAACTGCCCAGGGCGCTGGTGGCGCGGTTTGGCAACGAGCTGGTGGAGTTGCAGATAGCGGGTTACCCGCGCCGGGTGGATATGGATGTGGCCTGGTCGAGCCGGCGGGCGCTTGGGCCGGCGGGGCAATGGCTGGTGCAGCAGATGCTGGGGCAGTAGGTCTTAACCTGCCAGATTTTGGGGCTGCTGAGCAGCCCATCGCGACACAAGGCCGCTCCTACAGGGGGTCACGTTCTCTTGCCTAAGCGCCCCCGGTAGTGCGCCATAACACAACAACCAGTACACCCAGCGACAAGCCTTCCCCCCGCCCTGCCCCGTAGCCTGTCACCACGCGCCGCGCCGCCGCGGCACGCACCCAAAGCACAAGAACAAACGTTGGTGACCTATGCAGACAGTAGATCCGATCACCCTTGCGGTTGTCCGGGGTGCGCTGGAGACAGCGCAACGCGAAATGACCCTGACCCTGGAAAAGACCGGGCGCTCCAGTGTGTTCAACCTGGCCCACGACTATTCCAACTCGCTGTTCGACCACCTGCCGGAAATGATCCTGCAAGGCCAGGACATACCCATCCATCTGGGCTCGCTTATCCCGGCCATGAAATGCGTGGCCGAATTCTTTGGCGACGACATTGCCGAAGGCGACGTGATCTACCACAACGACCCCGCCTACAAGGGCAGCCATATTCTCGACTGCTGCATGTACAAGCCGGTGTACTACCAAGGCGAACTGGTGTTCTGGACGGTGTGCAAAGGCCACCTGACCGATATCGGCGGCCCTGTACCCGCCGGCTATAATCCCGACGCCAAGGAGATCTACGCCGAGGGGCTGCGCATTCCACCGGTCAAGCTGTGGGAAAAGGGCAAGCGCCGCGAAGACGTGATCAACTTCATGCTCACCAACATGCGCGCCCGCCCCTATCAGGAAGGCGACCTTAACGCCCAGTACGGCGCCTGCAAGGTCGGCGAGCGGCACTTGCTGGAGCTGCTGGACAAGTACGGCGTGGCCCAGGTGCGGGCCTGCATTGCCGAGCTGAAGAACATGGCCGACCGGCACATGCGCGCATTGTTGCGCGATGTACCAGATGGTGACTACAGCGGTACCGCCGTGCTCGAAGATGCCGGCCACGGCCTTGGCGAACTGGCCATCACCGCCCATGTGCAGATACGTGGTGACCAGGCCCACGTGCGTATCGACAGCCCGCCACAAGTGCCCTACTTCATCAACTCCTACGAGGGCAACTCGGTGTCGGGCGTATACCTGGGGCTGATGATGTTCGCCCAGGTGGCGCCGCCCTATAACGAAGGCCTGTACCGCTGCGTCACGGTCGATGTCGGGCCCAGGGGTACCCTGTGCAACGCCGAGGAGCCGGCGCCCCATGTCAACTGCACCACCACGCCAATGGAAACTTTGGCCGATGCGGTGCGCACCGCGCTGGAACAGGCTTCGCCCAAACGGGTAACAGCGTCCTGGGGGCACACCAGCGGCATCAACATCGCCGGCCACGACCCGCGCAACGGCAACAGCGAGTACGTGACCATGGTGCTGGCCTCGATCATTTCCGGTGCCGGTGCCAACCAGGTGATGGATGGATGGCACGCCTGCGGCCCGCTGTGCTGCTTCGGGGCGCTGATGAGCGGTGATATCGAGCTGCTCGAGCACGCTTATCCGGTGCTGATCCACCGCTACAGCCTTATGGCCGACAGTGGTGGCGCCGGTGAATTGCGCGGTGGTTCGGGCACCCGCCTGGAGATCGAACCGCTGGACCACGCCATGACTGTGGTCGGCTTCGGCGAGGGCCGCCAGCTGCCCACCGCCGGTGCCGCCGGGGCACGCAATGCCCTGCTCGAGCCCAAGTTGGGCCGGCTGATCCACCGCCACGCCGATGGCAGCGAAGACCATTACACGCAAAACCCGATGCTCACCCTGCAACCCGGCGAACGCATCATCAACATCAACCCCGGTGGTGGTGGCTACGGCGACCCGCTGCGCCGCCCGGTCGCAGCAGTACTGGAGGATGTACGCAACGGCCTGGTCTCGCCACAAGGGGCAGCCCTGGAGTATGGCGTGGTCGTCGATGACGATGGCCGCCTCGACGAAACCGCAACCCGCCTTGCCCGCACCCCGCGCTGCCCGGAGAACCATAATGCGTAATCAATATCGCCTGGGCATCGATGCCGGCGGCACCTTCACCGATTTCATCCTGGCCGACCGCGACGGCGGCGTGCAGCTGTTCAAGGCCCCGTCCACGCCGCAGGATGGCACCTTGGCCATTCGCGCCGGCCTGGCACAGATCGCCGACGCCACCGGGCGCAGCCCGGCCGAGCTGATCGCCAACTGCGACTTGTGCATCAACGGCACCACAGTGGCCCTCAATGCGCTGATCGAGCGAACCGGGGTCAAGGTGGGCCTGCTGTGCACCGAGGGGCACGAGGACAGCCTGGAAATCCGCCTGGGTCACAAGGAAGAAGGCCACCGCTACGACGCTCATTATCCGCCGGCACACATGCTTGCCCCACGCCATCTGCGCCGCCCGGTAGGTGGCCGCATCCTCGGCGATGGACGTGAGCACAGCCCGCTGGACGAGCGCGCCATTCATGACGCCATCGACTACTTCCGTGCCGAAGGCGTGCAGGCCGTGGCCATTTCCTTCCTGTGGTCGGTGCGCAACCCCAGCCATGAGCAACGGGCCGCCGAGCTGGTACGGGCCGCCCTGCCCGGGGTGTTCGTCTGCACCGGCTGCGAGGTGTTCCCACAGATTCGCGAGTACACCCGCACCTCCACCACCGTGGTCAACGCCTACCTAAGCCCCGTGATGGCGCGCTATGTGGCGCGCATCGACAGCCTGTTCCAGGAGCTTGGCGCGCAGCAGCCAGTGCGCTATTTCCAGTCCAACGGTGGCCTGGCGCCCGGACACCTGATGCGCGAGCGCGCCGTCAATGCCATCAACTCCGGCCCCGCCTCGGCGCCACAGGCGGGGCTGGCGGTGGCGAGGCCGTTCGGTATCGATAACGTCATCACCGTGGACATGGGCGGCACCTCGTTCGACATCACCCTGACCAACGCCGGCCGTACCAACTTCAGCAAGGACGTCGACTTCCTGCGCCAGCGCATCGGCGTGCCGATGATCCAGGTGGAGACCCTCGGCGCCGGCGGCGGCTCCATCGCCCACCTGGACGAGTTCGGCATGCTTCAGGTCGGCCCACGCAGCGCCGGTGCCATGCCTGGCCCGGTCTGCTATGGCAAAGGCGGTAGCGAACCCACGGTAACCGACGCCAACCTGGCCCTGGGCTACCTGCCCGACGGCGCGCTACTGGGCGGCAGCATCCGCCTGAACCGCCAAGCCGCACTGGACGCTATCCGCAGCAATATCGCCGAACCGTTAGGCATCAGCGTGGAACGCGCAGCATTCGGGATCACCACCCTGGTCAACCTGAATATGGTCAACGGCATCCGCCGCGTGTCCATCGAACGCGGCCACGACCCGCGCGACTTCGCCCTGATCGGCGCGGGTGGCGCAGCGGGCATGCACGTGGTGCGCCTGGCCGAGGAAATCGGCATGCAGACCGTGTTGATCCCCAAGGTGGCCTCAGGCCTGTGCGCATTCGGCCAGATCCTGTCCGACGTACGCTACGACCAGCTCACCAGCCTGTCCATGCGACTGGACGGCGGGCACGTGAACCTTGTGCAGCTCAACCAGGCGCTGGCCGAACTGCGCCAGCAAGGCCTGGCAAACTTGCGTGAAGACGGTTTTGGCGACCAGGCCAGCAGCTGCCACTACACCCTGGAAATGCGCTATCTGGGGCAAATCCATGAATGCAGCGTGGACCTGCAGCAGCATGCACTGGATGACACGGGGCTGGCCGCACTGATCAGCCGCTTCCACAGCCGCCACCAGACCCTGTACTCGTACAGCGAGCCCGACAGCCCGGTGGAGCTGGTGAACCTGGAGTGTTCGGTAATTGGTCACCTGCCGCGTCCGCCACAGCCCGAGTTGCAGGGCCCGGCCCAACCACCCGCGCCGGCCGCGCAAAGTGTCCGCCCGATGCTGTTCAGTGCCGAGGGCCAATGGCAGCCCACGCCGGTGTTCAACGGCAACCGCCTGCTGCCGGGGCAGACCGTGCATGGCCCCTGCGTCATCGAGGAAGACACCACCAACATCGTCCTGCCTCCTGGCTGGCAGGCGCGCCTGGAGCCTTCGGCCACCTACCGGGTGACACGCGGGGCTTGATCAAACGGTCGGCGTGCGCCGATCATGGGCCTGAAGCCGCTCGGCAGCCTTGCGCTGCCGGGCGGCTTGCACAATAACAAGAGCTGCTTGAGTAGCTTGCCTGCAGTTCCTTTTTTCAATGCTGCCCTCTTTGAAAAAGGACCCACCATGCCCACAGAAATCTCGACCCACGGCTGGGCACAGCCGGAGCGCCAGGCGCGCTGGGCCGAAGCCATCAGTGAAACCTATTTCCCGTTGAGCCTGGAGTTTGCCAGCGAGCAGCCATTCGATGGCCACCTGCAGCGCTGGAGCACGCCCAGCACGCCACTGAGCCTTTCACGCCTGCGCTCCAGCCCGCTGGGCTACTCGCGCAGCAAGGCGCACGTTGGCCAGGACCATGAGGCGTTCTACCTGGTGACGGTGCCGCGCAGCAGCGAAGTTCACTTCGAACAGGACGGCCACCCGCTCAGTTGCAGCCCGGGCGGTTTCATCGTCGAGCGCGGCGATGCGCCTTACCGCTTCCATTACGGCACGCAGAACGACCTGTGGGTGCTAAAGCTGCCCGAGCGGGCACTCAAGGCCAACCTGCTCGGGCACAAGCGCTATACCCGGCATTGCTTCGATGCCAGCCAGGGCCTGGGGCGCATCTTTGTAGAGCAACTGGACCTGTGCGCCCGCCATTTCGACGCCAGCCCGGCCGCTGCCCGGCATCTACTGCTGGAACAGGCTTCGGCCACGCTGCTGCTGGCCCTGCAACAGGATGAGCGAGTATTGGGCAGCGAAGGCAACAACCTCAGCACCCTGCACCTGACACGGGTCGAGCAGTATGTGCAGCAACATCTGGGCGACCCCGAACTGTCGCCACAAACCATCGCCAGCGCCTGCGGGCTGTCGCTGCGCTACCTGCACAAGCTGTTCGCGATCACGCCCTACACCCTTGGCGAATGGGTGCGCCAACAGCGCCTGGAGGCCGTACACCGCCAACTGCGCGACCCGCATTGCCACCTGGCCATCGGCGAGTTGGCATTCCGTTGGGGTTTTACCGACCAGGCGCAATTCACCCGGGCGTTTCGCCAGCACTACGGGTGCACGGCGCGAGAAGTCAGGGCTGCGCGATTGCAGTGATTTGCGGGCTCAATCCCCCGCTGCCACATCCACCACCTTCCAGCTGTCATCCGGGTCGAAGCGCTTCATTTCCTTGGCCAGCCTGTCGCCGTGCGGCCCGAGGTCTTTTTCGAACACCTGGCCGTCATGGCTGATCATGAAGCTCATCACCCCGGTGTCGTCGTACCTGGCCGGCCAGGCGACCATGGCGAAGCCACGGCTCATCTGGTTGCCGATCAGGTAGCTGTAGGCGCCACCGGGGGCGGAGGGCCCTTGTGCGTCGAGGATGCGGAAGTGGTAGCCATACCAGTCATCACCCACCACATCCTGGCCAAACAACGGCCCCAGCGGGCTGACCTGGCCATCGCCGTCGTCATCCCAATACAGCCCGTCATGCTTGCCGGGCTCGCTGAAAATCTTCTGCGCGTACTCCAGCGCACCGTTGCCGTTGCGGTCCTGGCTGGCATAGTCCATCTGCGCGTCGTGGTAAGCCAACAACGCCTGCATGGCACCCAGTTCGTTGCGGCCGATGCGCCGGGTGCGGATTTCGGTGCTGCCGGCCTTGAGGTCGAAGCGCCAGCCCTGGCTGCTTCTGGTCAACGGTATGGGCAATGTCCAGTGACCACTGCCCACCGCCAGGATTGCCTTGCCCTCGCCTGCCATGTCGAGACTGTGCTGCGCGCGATACTGCTGCAGAAAGGTGTCCACGTCGCTGCGCTCTACACCACCACGCGGTATGTAGGTGCGCCAGTCATCACCCAGCAACTGGGCCAGGCGGGCTTCATCGGCCTTTTCCATGCCCAGCGCCGCAATGAAGGACTCCACGGCCTTCTCCGGCGTCGGGAATGCTTCCTGTGCAGCCGCCAGGGAAGCCCATGCCAAGCCTGTCGCAAGCAGCATTGCTGCAAAAACTGGACGTTTCATCGACGGCCCCCTCCGCCGCGCCGCACTGGCGCACTGGGCCGGGAGATCTGGTGGCCGGCAGCACGGGATGCATTGGGCCGCTGGGCAAACGACTGGCTGGTACGACCTCGGTTGGCCTCCAAGTTGGTGCGTGACGGCGAACGCACGCCATCAAAGGCATTGTTACGCGCTTGGCCGGCGATGTTGGCCGGCCGGTTTTGTGCTACCTGCCGGCCTTGGGTATTGCGTGTTTCCTGGCGACGGTCGGTTGCTCTGGCATTATCGCCACGGGATTGCATGCGGTTGCCCACCGAATTACCCGCCTGCGCTTCGCGCATTTGCTGGCGTGCCTGGCGGTTGTCGGTGGCCGGCCGTTCCATACCCGCGCGGTCCATCGAGGCCCGGGCCTTGTCCCGCGCCTGCGCCCGCTGCGCGTCGTCGCCACGGAAGGCGGTGCGTTGGGTGGCGCCGTCCAGTTGGCGGCCATACTGCTGGCGGCTACGGGCATCGCGGTAAGGCACGCCTTCACGGTTGACGGCATTGTGCTGCCATTTGTTCTGATTGTTGGTGATGCGGTTGTTGGCGTTGATGTTGTTGTAACGGTTCACGTCGATGTCAATGTCGTTGTGGCCCCAGTCGCAGTCGCCCCACAACGAGGCGACAACCGCCACGCCGGTACCAAAGGCCAGGCCCGCCACCAGCGCGGAACCGGGGTAGTACATCGGCGGCGGCGGGTAGTACACGGGCGGTGAGGCCGGGTAGGCCCAGGTACCATAGGTGGTGGTCGGGTTGTAGCTGGGCACGTACACCACTTGCGGGTCGGCCGGCTGAATGATGATGGTGGAGGGTGGGCTGCTGGCAGCCTGTGGCGCCGGTGCGGCTTGCACGGTCACGTTCTGGTACTGGTTGCTTTGCAGGTTACCGGCCGCCTGCGCCTGGTGACGCAAGCGCTGCACCGCGCCCATGACATCGTCGGGCTGCGCCAGGAACGCATCCCCCAGGCGCTGCACCCACACTGGGTCCTGGCCCAGGGTCGCCAGCAGCTGCGGGAAGGCTACCAGCGCTTGCACGCTGGGGTCCCACGGCTGCTTCGCTACCTGTTTGACTGCAGCATCGCCCGACGCCTTGGGGTTGGCCTTGGACCAGGCCACCGCTTCGCTCACCTGCCCCGGGTAAGTGGCCGCCATCAATACCTGGGCCAGCAGCGGATCGGGGTACAACGCAACCGGCGCCAGTATCTGGTCCAGCTGCTCTTGCGTGAACACCGGGGTCTTGGCCGCGACCGTGTCGGCTTGCGGGGCTGGGTCGGGGGCTGGTACGTCTTGCGCCAGCACCAGGCCGGGCGCCGCGTTCAGGCACATCAGCGCCGACAGCAAAGCAAACAATGGCATGCGCATCGCTTATCCCCAACAGGTCAGATTGCGTGGGTTAAGGGTAGCAATGGCGATGCGTTTGGCCAGATGCGGGGGCGCAAACTTTTAGCACTGATGCTTGCGTCAATAGTGACTATCGAACAAGGCAATTTCTACTGATCGCGCAGGCTTAATAACCTAGCTCCATCGATTCGAACCTGGCGAATCCCCTGCATTCCGGAGCTGCTCGATGAACACCAAGGCCCGCCTCCTCCTCACTGCCCTGGCCGCTGCCAGCATTGCTGTACTGGCCGGTTGCGCCAGCCACCCTGAACTGCGTGCGTACAGCGCCGAAGAAACCCGCCAATTGCAACTGGAAGCGTTGCAGCGCCGCGGCCTGTCCTTGGACGACTACGAGCAGCAACGCCGGGTGATACAACGGGCCGACAACCTGCCCGTGGTGACCGAAGCCGCCGACGCAGACCGTTCGACCAAAGGCTGAGCGGGCCAGGCAAAGGTTCCCTCCTTTCACCTGCGCAGGTATCCTCTACCGCTCAACCGCAAGCCTTCCAGGACGGAGACCATGACCAGGCCCTTTCTGTTGCTGAGTGCTGCACTGCTGTTCAGCCCAGTGTTGATGGCCCAGCAGATAAAACGCGAACTGGGCGACTTCGACTTCACACTCGGCACCACACCCTCGCGCAGCATGGCCCAAGGCCTTATCTCACCCAGTGCCGTCGGCGCATTCCACGGTGGTCTCGACTTCAGCCACCCCAGTGGCTGGTACCTGGGCCAGTACGCCCCAAGCATGGGCGTCACCCCCAACTCGACCCTGCGCCTGGACAGCTACCTGGGCTACAAGCACCAGTTCGACAGCAGCCTGGGCTATGAAGTGGGGTTGATCCATTACAGCCAGCCGACTATCGCAGGCCCCGACAGCTATGCCCTGTACGGTGGCATCTCGCTCTTGGGCAATCGCTTCGGCGGCGCGCTGCGCGACAACCCCGGCAACCGCACCGGCACCCTGTTCGCCGACTTTGGCCAATTGCCCCTGTTCGATGTCGACCTCACCGTCAAGCTTGCCCACCATCGCCTGGGCACGCCGTTCACCATTGGCGACGGCAGCCAGGTGAATGCCTTTTCCGACTGGTCGCTGGAGCTGTCACGGCCCTGGCTAGGCATCGACCTTAACCTGATCTACAGCAACTCCAATCTCAGTGGCGGCGGTTGCGATGCCTATTCGGGCATCAACACCTATTGCGACAGTGTGGTTACGCTCAAGGCGCAGCGCAGCTTCTTCTAGCGCCGTGGTGCCAGCGCCAAGCGCTACAGCTTCAGCTACAGCTACAGCTACAGCGCCGCTATAGCCTCGATTTCCACCAGCATGCCATCCAGCGCCAGCCGGGGTACCGGGATCAACGTGCAGGTCGGTTTCATGTGCGGCCCCCAGGCCCTGTCGGCCTCAACCACCCATTGGCGCAGGCGCGCTTCGGAATGCTCGACAATCAGCAGTGTCAGCTTGAACACCTGGGCCAGGCTGGCACCTTTGGACGCCAAGGCCAGTTCAAGGTTGGCCAGCGCCTGACGGGCCTGTTCGGCGAACAGTGGCGACAACTGGCCGTTGCTGTCCTCCCCGCCCTGGCCGGCGATGAACAGCAAGCGGCTGTCAGCGCGCACCTCGGCGACATGGGAATAGGCATTGCCACTGGGGTCGTACAGGCCTTCAGGGTTGCTCAACTGGAATGCGGTTGATTTGGTCACGACAAGCCCTCACTCGGTTGGAAGAGTGGCGCAGTATCAGACCTGAAGTTAACTCGAGGTCAAGCGCAGGGTAGGACATTTCGCACAACGCATTGCCATGCTTGAACCACGCGTCTGTTTGCGCCGCAGCGTTCAGGCGGTAGATTGCAAGACCCGGCATGGAGGCCTGCACGTCACAAGGAAAAGCGCATGAGCAAATATGATTTTCAGCTGGCCTATACCATCAAGCCGCACAACCCTGCCCACGATGAAGCGGATGCCGCGCAGGCACGCCTGCACCTGCGAGAGAAGCTCGGCCTGAACACCGTCGAGCAGATCGAAACCACCCTGCTCGGCGTGATCACGCTTCAAAGCACCACCCTCGCAGACCGCAAGCGCGAAGCTGAAAAACTGCTGCACGATTACATCCACGAAGCGCTCAAACAGCTGCGGGTATTGTCGACCGTGAAATTCTACGGCTGCCTGATGGTTGATGGGCTGGGCCCAGCCCTTCGCTTCCAGATCCTGCCCAAGTGAACATCGACGGCATCACGCTCCCCCCACGCCTGATGCCGGAAACCCTCATTTCTCCTGCAGGACCGCCCTGCCCTTCACCGCCCGCGGCCCGCGCCAGGCCCAGAACAACAAACCGGGGAATGGGGCGTAGACGACGAACACGACCCACAGCATCTTGCGCTCGGCGCGCCGGTCGCTGCCGATGATGTGCCAGATGGCCCAGATTTCCAGCAGGATGACCAAGGCGGCGATGATGATCCAGATCGTTCCTATTTCCATGAGCGCTCTCCCGTTTGGCATGTAATGCATTGGGTTACCAACAGCGTTGAGGGTTCAGATTGATTTGGCTAACAGTATGGCATTGCGAACCGTTGCCGGAGCGGCGTCATGCTATCAATGCTGTGGGGCGCGCTCGAGCGCTGCCATCAATGCTGCGGCATCGGCAAACGCCCGCTGGCTCACCAGCACGCCCTGTTCTAGCTGCAACCACTGAACTTGACCTTCCTGCCCGGGGTAGCGGCTGGCCACCTGCCCCTCACGATCGAGCAGCACCCGGTAGTTGTAATCGCGCATGGCCGGAATGGCGAATAGCTTGCTGATCAGCGCCGGCATGCGCTGGATGTCGGCAACGAACACCGCATCACGCGCCTCCAGGTAGCCCCGGGGCTGCTCGCCCAGCGCCGCTTTGACCAGCTTGGCACCGTCCATGTCGCGGGCTACCAGCAGGATGTGCGTGCCGGTATCGAGGCTGTAGGCCTGGTCGTGCTGGTCGAGCAGCGTCCACGGGGCCAGCTTCTCGCCCGGTTCCAGGGCATTGGCCAGCAGCGGCAAAAGGCTGAACAACAGGGCAACGGCGTACTTCATCAAGGGCGTCCTCAGTGACAGGGGGCAACATGGCGGCAATAGGCCAAGCCAGACAGGTTGCCTGAACACGACCTGAAATACGACACACCCACCCGGGACATTGTCTTTCCCCCAGCCACCCGCCACACTCTGCGGGCCAGCCAGGAAGCGGAGTCCAGAGTGCCCACGCCACGTCAGTTCAGCAAGAAGACCAGCACCAGCAACATGCTGCGGCTAAAACCCACCAGCGCCAATGCCCAGGCCCCCTATCGGGTTGATTTCGTCCTGCTCGAACACTTCTCGATGGCCAGCTTTACCGTGGCCATGGACGTGCTGGTCACGGCCAACCTGCTGCGCGCCGACAGTTTCCAGTTCACCCCGCTGTCGATGGATGGCGACCGGGTGACCAGCGACCTGGGTTTGGAACTGGTGGCCACCGAGCTGTCCGCCGGGGCGCTGAAAGAACTGGACCTGCTGGTGATCTGCGGCGGCTTGCGCACCCCACTGAAGTACCCTGAACTCGACCGCCTGCTGGACGACTGCGCCGCCCACGGCATGGCCTTGGGCGGCCTGTGGAACGGTGCCTGGTTCCTTGGCCGCGCCGGGGTGCTGGACGACTATGGCTGCAGTATCCACCCCGAGCAGCGCGCCAGCCTGTCCGAGCGCAGCCCGCAAACCCGCATCACCCCGGCCAGCTTCACCCTCGACCGCGACCGCCTCAGCGCCGCCAGCCCCAATGGTGCCATGGAACTGATGCTGGGCCTGGTACGCCGGCTGTATGGCGACGGGCTGGCCGAAGGCGTGGAGGAAATCCTGTCGTTCTCCGGGGCCCGCTACCGCCAGGTTGGCCCGGGGGCGAAGAAATCCATGAGCCTGCACCTGCGCACCATCGTCGAACTGATGGAAAACAACCTGGAGGAAACCCTCAGCCTCGATCAGCTGGCCGCCTACAGCGGGCGCTCGCGCCGGCAGATCGACCGCCTGTTCCAGGCTCAGCTGGGCACCTCGCCACGGCGCTACTACATGGAACTGCGCATTACCAAAAGCCGCCGGCTGCTGCAGTATTCGGACCTGTCGGTGATGGAAGTGGCAGTGGCCTGCGGGTTTGTTTCGGTGTCGCACTTCAGCAAGTGCTATGCGGCGTACTTCGGCTACCCGCCGTCACGCGAGCAACGGCTGGGCGAGTAAGCGGGGTTCAGGCGCAGATATAGCGCAATACGGCGTCACAGATCATGGCTTTGTGGCGCAGTTTGACCTGGTCGTCAGACAGGTCGATCTGGAAGATCTCGCCAAAGGTGTGGCGGTTCGACACCCGATAGAAGCAGAACGAGCTCATCAGCATGTGCAGGTCGATCACCTCGATACCGGCGCGGAACACGCCTTCCTGCACGCCACGGCGCAGGGTGTTGCCCAGGGCTTCGAGCACCAGGCTGCTCATTTCGCGGATCGCCGGCGACTGCTTGACGTACTCGCCATAATGGATGTTTTCGGTGCAGATGATCCGCACGAAATCGACGTTGCGGTCATGGTGATCGAAGGTGAATTCCACCAGCCGACGGATCGCCTGCTCAGCCGGCAACGACTCCAGGTCCAGGCTTTGCTCGGTCTTGCGGATATCGCCGTACAACTTCACCAGGCATTCGCAGTACAGCTGCTCTTTGCTGCCGAAGTAGTAGTAGATCATGCGCTTGGAGGTTGCCGTGCGCTCGGCGATAGCATCGACGCGTGCGCCGGCCAGCCCTTGCTGGACGAACTCGTTGATGGCCGCCTGGAGGATGTCCTCGCGCGTTTTCTCGGGGTTGTTTTTGCGCGTTTTGCGCCCCCCCTCGGTTTCAGGCTGGCCAAGGCTCACTACGGAATCACTCATACCCACTCACAGGCTATTTATTGGAATACCGGGGATTATCCGCGAGCGCGGCCATGCAGGGAAGCACGCTGTTGGTCGAGTAGCCATAATGCCTTGCGCCTGGCCGGCCTTGATATCACGCCCTGCAACCCGCTAGCCTGCCTGCCCCTGCCCATGGATGGACCCTGCCTCATGCAACCGCGCGACCTCGCCGCCTACCTGTTCCTGGCCATAGCCTGGGGCTTTTCGTTCCTGGTGCTGCTCAAGGTGGTGCATGCCTTTGGCTGGGTGGGCGCGGTCAGCCAGCGGGCACTGATTGCCAGTTGCACCCTGGCGATCCTTGCAGCCCTGCTGCGCCGCCCGCTGCGCCTGCGGCCGCTGCTGGTACCCTTGCTGGTGGTGGGTGCGACCACCGTGGCCGGGCAACTGATCGGCATGTCGTACGCCACTCCACGCATCGGCACAGCGATGGCGGCCATTTTTGTCGCCACCATTCCGCTGTTCTCGATGCTGATCGGGCGGGTCTGGGGGCTGGAGAAAATAACCCCGCAAGGCCTGGCCGGGCTGCTGCTGGGCATTGCCGGCATCGCCATGTTGGTCGGTTTTCCGGCCCGCGCGGTCGATGACGACTTCATCCACGGCTGCATCGCCTCGCTGCTTGGCGCCATCAGCGCCGCCTACGGCAGCAACTACGCCAGCCTGCACCTGCGCGGCCAGGACCCGTGGACGGTCACCTGCGGCGCGTTCCTGGCTGGCGGGCTGCTGACCCTGCCGCTGTTGCTGGTAGTACCGGTGCCCAGCATGCCACAAGCAGGCGACTGGCTTTACCTGTTGATCAGCGGCGCAGTGATGAGCGCTACCACCTACGTATTGTACTTCGGCCTGGTGGCACGGATCGGCGCCACCCGCGCCATCAGCGTGGAATTCGTGGTCACGCTGGTGGCGGTACTGGTGGGCGCCTTGTTTCTCAATGAAGCCCTCAGCCTGTTACAGGCGGCGGGTGGCCTGGTGATTCTGCTCGGCTGCATGCTGGTGCTGGGCCTGCTGCCAGCGCGCAAGCGGCGCCTGCCCAGCTAACGCTGGGCGGTGTCGTGCGCTGGTGGCGGAGTGAGGTGCAGCACGCGGTTACGCCCGCCCTCGGCCAACAGGTAGCCGCCCTTGCCGTCCGCCACGATCGACTGCGGCGCCTTGAGGAAGGTCAGCATGGTGTGCTGGACGCCGTCAGCGTCGATCAGCAACAAGCGTGCGCGGTGGGTGTTGTCTTCACTGACCCACAGGCCACGCTGGTCACAGAACAGGAAGGTGGGGTTGCGCAGCCCATCGACCACCACCGGGTCCTTGCCATCGTCAGACAGGGCGCGAACCTTGCCATTGGCTTTTTCGGTGTACAGCAAGCGGCCGTCGTTGCAGCGGGTGAGGCCTTCGGTTTCGGTCAGGCCGGAACGCAGCACATCAAGCTGGCCGCTGGCCCAGTCATAACGCATCAGGCGGCCATTGCCCTTGCGGTCTTCGATGGCATACAGATGGTCGCCGTCATTCCACAGACCCTGCACGCTATCACCGTCGAACAGGTGGGTAACCTGGCCATCGCGGGCCAGGCTTACCGGCGCCTGGCCGCCTTCCTGGCTGAACACCCAGCCGCCTTGTGCCGCGACCATGCCATCGGGCTTGGACAGGTTGTCGATTACCACTACACGGTCGCCTGTCGCGGTGATCTTGAGGATGCTGCCTCGACCATCATCCAGTTCGCGGCTGACCAACAGGCTGCCATCCGTTTGCGGCAACAGCGATGCGGCCTTGGCCACATCACGATGCAGGACCTGGACATCCCAGCCAGAAGCGGCCTGGACCGGGTAGAAGCTCTGCCAGGCGAAGAAACCCAGGGTAGCGGCCAGCAAGCCGGTAGTGGCGGTCAGGGCGATGCGGGTGCTGCGCTTGCGCAGGAATTGCGGCATGTAGGGCTCCTCGGAATGCCGGGGATGCTAGCAAGCGAATGTGAAAAAAATGTCGAAAGAATGCAAATCGTTACAAAACAAAAGGATATAAAAATAACAAAAAAATCTAACGAAACGGAATATAAAAATTGAAAGCCAAACGCCGTCTCCTTAGTCTGGGCGCATCGCTTTCCACCCCGTTTCAAGGAGCATCCAATGCCAACCCGTGCCTTCTCCCCCCTGCGCCGCCTGTTGATTGGCGGCCTGCTGGCCAGTGTCGCCAGTCTGCTGCCTTGGTCCGAAGCCCTGGCCGACGACGCCAAGACCCTGCGCATCGGTTACCAGAAGTTCAACAGCATCAACATCCTCAAAGGCAGCGGCGCCCTGGAAAAGGCCCTGGCCCCGCAAGGCGTGAAGGTCAGCTGGCACGAATTTGCCGCCGGCCCGCAGTTGCTCGAAGCCCTGAGCACCGGCGCCATCGACCTCGGCCACGCCGCAGACGCACCTTCGGTGTTCGCCCAGGCCGCCGGCAAACCGGTGGTGTACCTGGCCGCCGAGCAGCCTTATCCACGCGGCATCGGCCTGGTGGTGCGCGAGCAGGACCATGTGGCCGGCGTGCAGGACCTGAAAGGCAAACGCGTAGCCACAGGCCGTGGCTGGAACGCCCAGTACCTGCTGGCCGTCGCACTGGAGCAGGCCGGCCTGAGTTACCAGGACATCACCCCCGCCTACGTCAACAATGCCGCCGATGCCGTGGCCGCCTTGCAGTCGGGTAGCGTGCAGGCCGTGACCCTGTGGGACCCGTTCCTCGCCGCAGCAGAAAGCCAGCCAGGCCTGAAAAACCTGCGTGATGGCAGCGGCCTGTCCAACAACCGCACCTTCTACCTGTCCACCGCCAGCTATGCCGACCAGCACCGTGCGCTGCTCAAGACCTTCTTTAGCGAACTGGGCAAGGTCAGCCAGTGGGCCAACGCCAAGCCTGCAGAGGTTGCCGCACTTCTGGCACCGCAGCTAGGCATCAGCGCCAACGTGCTGGAAGTGGCCAGCGAGCGCCGCAACTACAACGCTGTGGCAATCACCCCACAGATCGTCGCCGAGCAGCAGAAACTGGCTGACACCTTCCAGGGCCTGGGGCTGATTCCCCACAAGCTGCAGGTGGCCGACGCGGTCTACCCGGCTTCCGTGTTGCCTTGAGTGGAGCGCACCTGACATGCCCCGCCCGATCCGCTTCAACGCGTTCAGCATGAACGCCGCCAGCCACCAGTCACCTGGCCTGTGGCGCCACCCACGCAATACCAGTGTGGCCTTCAACCGCCTGAGCTACTGGACCGACCTGGCCCGCCTGCTGGAACGCGGCCTGTTTGACGCCCTGTTCATTGCCGATGTGCTGGGCATCTACGACGTCTACCAGGGCGGCCCTGAAGCCGCCCTGCGCGGTGGCGTGCAGGTACCGGTCAACGACCCGCTGCTGCTGGTGCCAGCCATGGCCGGGGTCACTGAGCACCTGGGGTTTGGCGTTACCTTCTCGCTCACCTACGAGCACCCCTACCCGTTCGCCAGGCGCATGTCCACACTCGACCACCTGAGCAATGGCCGGGTCGGCTGGAACATCGTCACCGGCTACCTCGACAGCGCCGCCCGCAACCTCGGCCTGGCGCGCCAGCTGGGCCACGACCAGCGCTACGACCTGGCCGAGGAATACCTGCAGGTGCTGTACAAGCTGTGGGAGAAGAGCTGGGACGATGACGCGGTGCTGCTGGAGCGCGACAGCGGGCGCTACATCGAGCCAACCCGGGTGCACCCTATCAACCATGTGGGCGAGCACTTCCAGGTACCCGGCATGCACTTGTGCCAGCCGTCACCGCAGCGCACGCCGGTGCTGTTCCAGGCCGGCGCTTCGGCACGCGGCCAGCAGTTTGCCGCGCGCCACGCCGAATGCGTGTTCATCAGCGGCCCGACCCCCACCGTATTGCGCCGCTACGCCGACGGCATTCGCCAGGCCACCGAAGCCGCCGGGCGAGGTCGTGATGAAGTGCTGATCTATGCGCAGGCGCTGTTGATCGTCGCCCCTACCCGGGAAGAGGCCGAGGCCCGCTTCGCCGAGTACCGTCGCTACGTCGACCTGGATGCTGCCCTGGCGCTGCTGTCGGGCTGGACCGGCATCGACTTCGCCGGCCTCGACCCTGATGCGCCGATCGAATACGTCGAAAACGACGCCGGCCGGGCTGCCCTGGCCGCGTTTACCGCCGCCGACCCGAACCGCCGCTGGACCGTACGCGAGGCCGCCGAGTTCGTTGGCCTGGGTGGTCGCGGCCCGGTGCTGGTAGGCACCGCCAGCGAGGTCGCCGACCAGCTGGAAAGCTGGCTGGACCAGACCGGCATCGACGGTTTCAACCTGACCTACGCCGTGCAGCCGGACGACCTGGCCAACGTGGTCGAGTTGCTGGTCCCCGAGCTGCAACGCCGCGGCCGCTACCCGTCGGGCTACGCCGAAGGCAGCCTGCGCCACAAACTGTTCGGCCAAGGCGATCGGCTGCCGGAAAAGCACGCCGGACGCCAGGTAGACATTCAGCGATCAAATACCGGGTATTCCAACATTTAATTTGTGGATGGCGCGCGCTCGACCCTATTCTGTTGCCACATCCCCTGCGCCGCACCGGCCGGTGCGGTTCACGGCACGGGGAGAGAACAACAAGTCGAGATTGTCCATGTCGAACCATTCGTACTTCGCCCCCCACGGTGGGCACCCAGCTCAAACCGAGCTGCTGACTGACCGTGCCATGTTCACCGAAGCCTATGCTGTCATCCCAAAGGGCGTGATGCGTGACATCGTCACCAGCCACCTGCCGTTCTGGGACAAGATGCGCATGTGGGTCATCGCCCGCCCGCTGACCGGTTTTGCCGAAACCTTCTCCCAGTACATCGTCGAGCTGGCCCCGGAAGGCGGCAGCGAGCGTCCTGAGCTGGACCCTAACGCCGAAGCCGTGGTGTTCATTGTCGAAGGCGAGCTGGACATCACCGTTGAAGGCAAACACCACACCCTGGTACCAGGCGGCTACGCCTTCCTGGCCCCGGGCGCCGAGTGGAGCCTGCGCAATAACAGCAAGTCCAACGTCACCTTCCACTGGCTGCGCAAGCACTACCAGAAAGTTGAAGGCCTGGACGTACCGGAGTCGTTCGTCACCCACCGCGACAACGCCACCGTCATCGAGATGCCGGGCACCGAAGGCCGCTGGAAAACCACCCGTTTCGTCGACATGGCCGACATGCGCCACGACATGCACGTGAACATCGTCACCTTCCAGCCGGGCGGCGTGATCCCGTTCGCTGAAACCCACGTGATGGAACACGGCCTGTACGTGCTGGAAGGCAAGGCGGTGTACCGCCTGAACCAGGACTGGGTCGAAGTGGAAGCCGGCGACTTCATGTGGCTGCGCGCCTTCTGCCCGCAAGCCTGCTACGCGGGCGGCCCAGGCAACTTCAGCTACCTGCTGTACAAAGACGTGAACCGTCACGTGCACCTGACGCTGAACCCTAAGCGCTAAGCCCACGCTGATGCCCGCAAGCCCGCCAACCTGGCGGGCTTTCTGTTTGCCGCGCATACTCAAACACCCATCCCCCGCGCGGTACCGGCCATGAACCGCTGCCTGCTGCTCACTGCCATGCTTTTGTGTACCCCAGCCCCGGCCGACGATGACTGGAACCTGGCCTACGACCGCGAAGGCATCCGCGTGTACCTCAGTGGCGCGGCTGACTCGTCCTACCAGCAATTTCGTGGTGTGAGCACCATGAAAGCCAGCGTGCGCACCCTCACCGACCTGCAAGAGAACCTGCGGGTAGCCTGCAAATGGCTATACGCCTGTGACCAGATGCGTTTGCTGGAAGTGGATGGCGCAAATACCTGGGTGTACTTGACCACCAACCTGCCGTGGCCGACGATGCCGCGGGACATTGTGCTGAAAGTGACCAGCGAACGCCTGGACGACGGCACGCTGCTGCGGCGCCTGAGCGCCGAGCCCGACAGGATTCCCAAGGTTGACGGCCTGATCCGGGTTCAGCATCTGAGCGGTGAGTGGCGGATGAAACCACTGGGCGAGCGAGAGACGGAGGTGACCTACCAGTTGCAGGCCGACCCTGCCGGCGATGTGCCCGGCTGGCTGGCCAACCGGTTCGTGGTGGATGCACCGGTGGTGACGTTGCGTACGTTGCGGGCGGTTGCTGAACGCCAGCCTTGAGGTGTCTCGCCTGCAAGCCAGCGCCCACAGGTACAGCGCAAATCGTGAGACTCGCGCAGTCCAAGTGGGAGCTGGCTTGCCGGCGATGGGCTGCGCAGCAGCCCATGGTCCTATGTAGCAGTCGCTGTCTGCGGTTGCGCAGAGGCCTTGGTCCTGCGCCGATAGGCCAGCAACAGGCCCGCATACCACAACGGCATCACGTACAGCGCCGTGCGGGTGTCCGGTTCCAGCGCCAGCAGGCACAGCACGAAAATCAGGAACAGCTGCGCCAGCGCGGCGGTGACCTTGCCGCCGGGCAGCTTGAACCTGGACTGCTCATGCGCCTGCGGATTCTGTCGGCGGTAAGCGAAATAGGACAGCAGGATCAGCGACCAGGTAACGATGATCATCACCGCGGATATGGTCGACACCAGGGTGAACACGGTCATCACTTCCGGGATCACGAACAGCAGCGTCAGCGCAATCGCCATGCACACCCCGGAAAACACCAGCGCCCGCACCGGCGTACCCGAGCCGGACAGGCGCCCGAACGCCGTCGGCGCCTGTTGTTGGTGCGACAGGCCGTAGAGCATGCGCGAGCCCGAGTAGACGCCACTATTGGCCGACGAGGCCGCCGAAGTCAGCACCACGAAGTTGATGATGCCAGCAGCAGCGGGCAACCCGCCAAGCAGGAACAATTCAACGAACGGGCTGCGGTTGGCCGGCACATTGGCCCAGGACACCACACTGATGATGCACACCAGCGAACAGATGTAGAAAAGCAGGATACGCACGGGGATGGTATTGATCGCCTTGGGCAGGGTCTTCTCGGGGTCTTTGGCCTCCGCCGCTGCGGTGCCGATCAGCTCGGTGCCGACGAAGGAGAAAATCGCGATCTGGAACCCGGCGAGGAAGCCAAGGATGCCATGCGGCATGACCACGCCAGGCGCCACCAGGTGGCTGAACGACGCCGTCACCCCGCCCGGCGAGGTATAGGAGGTGGCGACCATCACCAGGCCGGTTACCACCAGCAGCACGATGGCGACGATCTTGATCAGGCCGAACCAGAACTCCACTTCACCAAAGGCCTTCACCGCCAGCATGTTCAGGCCCAGCAACAGGAACATGGTGCCGAAAGCCGGTAGCCAGGTAGGCACATCGGGGTACCAGTACTGCACGAACCCTGCGACCACCACCACGTCGCCCACCGCCGCCACCACCCAGCTGAGCCAGTACGACCAGCTGAGAATGTAACCGGCCCGTGGCCCCAGGTAGTTGTGCACCAGGTCGGCGAACGATTCCATCTGCAGGTTGGCCAGCAGCATTTCGCCCATGGCGCGCATGATGCAGAACACAAAAAAACCGATGATGGCGTAGACGAGGATGATCGAAGTGCCAGACAGCGCAATGATCTTGCCCGAGCCCATGAACAAACCGGTACCAATGGCGCCACTGATCGAAATAAGCTGTATGTGTCGGTTTTCCAGCCGTCGCTTGAGCACTCGGCCCTCTTGCGGAGCAGCGCTTTGCGCATTGCACGTTTGATGCATAGTCGACCTCTTATTCTTTTTTGGTAAAACTTCAGCGCCCCGCGCCGCACCATTTAATTGGCACTAAGGTGCAGGTTCCCCTGTGATTGAAAATGATAAAAGCGCAGGTAATAACGAAAACGGACACTCACGCCCGACGCAACTTCGCTGCGGGCTTTTTTATTGTTTGAAACGCACCCTGGGTGGTGCGCCTTGTACCCTTGCACGAAAACAGTTTCATTCTGCCAGTGGCTTGGGCCAAGCGGAACGCTACAGAATGCGCACAGCCAAAGGGATTTTTTGCACTGTGGAAAGCGCGGGTGACAGTTTGCGCAATGCGCCTGTCAAAAGGCCTGACCCAGCGGTCACATTTTGTAGGTGGAGAGCAGGATGCTGGTCTCGGTATTCTCGATGTGCGGGATGGAGCGAATGGTGTTCAGCGCCCGGTCGAACGCTTCCAGGGTGTCTGCGCGCAGCTCTGCCATCAGGTCCCAGCGGCCATTGGTGGTGTGAATGGCCACCACGTTGGGGTGCCCACGCAGCGCGTGCTTGACCTCTGCGGCGTGGTGGCCGCTGATGCCGATGCTGGTGATCGCCCGCACGCCCTGGTCCAGCGCATCGGAGCGCAAGCGTACCGTGTAGCCGATGATCACGCCCTGCTCTTCGAGGCGGGTGATGCGGTTTTGCACCGTTGCCCTGGCCACCTTGAGTTTTTTTGCCAAGGTCAGCACGGGGGTACGTGCATTGTCCCGCAACAGCGCAATCAGTTCCCGATCGATAGTGTCCATATGCCTGCCAAATAATCAGATTGCTACTTTGGGGTGGCAGATTGTCTAGAAAGTTGGCGAAACTGGCAACCTGCATTCTTCCTGTTGACGCAACCTTTCATCAAAATGTTCGAGCCGGCGACACTTCGATAATCCTATGCGCTCACCCTGCAATATCCAAAGGGCAGCGCACAATAACAAGGTGCAAGAGCATGACGTATTTCATTGATGTTCCAACCATGTCGGACTTGGTGCACGACATCGGCGTAGCGCCGTTCATAGGTGAACTGGCTGCGGCCATTCGTGAAGACTTCAAACGCTGGCAGGAGTTTGATAAATCCGCACGGGTTGCCAGCCATTCGGAAGTGGGTGTGATCGAACTGATGCCGGTCGCCGACAACAGCCGCTACGCCTTCAAATACGTCAACGGCCACCCGGCCAATACCGCGCGTGACCTGCATACCGTGATGGCCTTCGGCGTATTGGCCGATGTCGAAACCGGCTACCCGGTGTTGCTGTCCGAACTGACCATTGCCACCGCCCTGCGCACTGCGGCTACCTCGCTGATGGCAGCCCAGGCACTGGCCCGACCGAACTCGCGCAAGATGGCGCTGATCGGCAACGGCGCGCAAAGCGAATTCCAGGCGCTGGCCTTCCACAAGCATCTGGGCATCGAAGAAATCGTTGCCTACGACACCGACCCGCTGGCCACCGCCAAGCTGATTGCCAACCTCAAGGAATACAGCGGCCTCACCATTCGCCGGGCCGGCTCGGTGGCCGAAGCGGTGAAAGGCGTGGACATCATCACCACGGTCACTGCCGACAAGGCCTACGCCACCATCATCACCCCCGACATGCTCGAACCCGGCATGCACCTGAATGCCGTGGGGGGTGACTGCCCGGGCAAGACCGAACTGCACGCCGATGTGCTGCGCAACGCCCGGGTGTTTGTCGAGTACGAGCCGCAAACCCGTATCGAAGGTGACATCCAGCAGCTGCCCGCTGACTTCCCGGTGGTTGACCTGTGGCGTGTTCTGCGCGGCGAGACCGAGGGGCGCCAGAGCGACAGCCAGGTCACGGTATTCGACTCGGTGGGCTTCGCCCTGGAGGACTACACCGTACTACGTTACGTACTACAGCAAGCTGAAAAGCGCGGCATGGGCTCGAAGATCGACCTGGTGCCATGGGTGGAAGACGACCCGAAAGACCTGTTCAGCCACACCCGCGGCCGCGCTGCCAAAAGCCGCATCCGACGCGTTGCCTAACCCCGCTTCCTACCCGGTACTCCCAGATGGCATTCCCAGCGCGTTCGATTCAAGCACCTGCAGCAGTGGTCATGGTCAGGCCACATGCGTTCACTCCCAACCCGGAAACCGCAGCCGACAACTCATTCCAGCGCAGCAGCCCCAGCCTCGCCGCACAGGCGCTCGCCGAGGTTGCCCGTGATGAAGTCACCCAGGCCGTCGGCCGCCTCGAGGCCGAAGGCGTGCGCGTACACCTGTTCGACGATTTTGGCGAGCACAACACCCCGGACTCGGTGTTTCCCAACAACTGGTTCTCGACCCACCCCGGTGGACACATCGCGATCTACTCGATGTACTCGCGCAACCGCCGCCGCGAGCGGCGCGCCGATGTGATCGAGATGCTCAAGCATGAGTACCGTGTGCAGGATGTAATCGATTATTCAGGGCTGGAGCAAGACGAGCTGTTCCTCGAAGGCACCGGCGCCATGGTATTCGACCACCTGTCGCGGGTGGCTTACACCGCGCGCTCCAACCGCGCCGACCCGATAGCCCTGGAGCGCTTCAGTACGCACTTCAACTTCGAGCCGATGGTATTCGACACTGCCGACGAGCAAGGCACGCCGATCTACCACACCAACGTACTGATGTGCGTGGCCACCGAGTTTGCCCTGGTGGGCTTCGACACGTTCACCAACAAGGCGCGGGCAAAGGAAGTGCGCATGCGCCTGATCGAGTCGGGCCGCGATGTGATTGACCTGAGCAACCAGCAGATCAGCCAGTTTGCCGGCAACGCCATCGAACTGTCCGGGCGTGACGGGCGTATTCTGGCGCTGTCACGCAAGGCCTTCGACAGCCTGAGCGCCGACCAGCGCCAGCGTATCGAGCGCTCGGCGCGGCTGGTGCCGCTGGACGTGCCGACCATCGAAATGGCTGGGGGCTCGGTGCGCTGCATGATTGCCGGCATTCACCTGTCGCCCCGCGTGGCTGCGGCTTGCGCCTGACCCATCAACCGTCGGCCGACTCGGTTTCCTGTGGGAGCGGGCACGCCCGCGAAGGCTCCAACACGGTGCCTGGCACGGGCTTCGCCCGTGTTCGCGGGCACGCCCGCTCCCGCAGTGATGTGAGCTGCGCCCCGGATGTTGGATACCCATTGAACACCGGGGCGTTCACTGCCCAGATCGTCAGATCCCACCACCCGCCAGCAGTTGTGTCATGACCTCGGCCAATGCCTTGACCATCACATCGGCCGTCGGCCGGTGGACGATGACGATTTCATAGCTGTCGACCTCCGGCAGCCCTTGCACTGCCCCCAGCACCCGATGCTCGGCCGTTGCCGCCCTTGGCGGCAGCAGGCTGATGCCCATGCCATCGGCGACTGCCGCCTGGATGCCACTAAGGCTGGAGGTGGTGAAACTGATGCGCCAGCGCCGGCCCATGCTTTCGATCGCATTGATCATGTCTTCACGGTACAGGCCGCGCGGCGGGAAGGTCACCAGCGGAATCGGATCCAGCTCGAAGGCTGGCGTGCGCGCGCTGTCGATCCATTGCAGGCGCTCTGGCCAACATGCCACGCCCTCGCGGGTGTTGCGTCGCTGCTTGAGCAGCACCAGGTCGAGTTCGCCATTGTCGTAGGCTTGGCTGAGGTCGCGGCACAGGCCGCTGGTCACTTCAAGTTTCACTTGCGGGTGCAGCCGGCTGAACGCCGACAGTGCATTGGTGGTGCGCCCGCCAACGAAGTCCTCCGGCACGCCCAGGCGTACGGTGGTGCCGACCATCGCCCCGGCCAGGGCTTCGAGCATCTGGTCATTCAGCGCCAGCATGTGCCGCGCGTAGCCGAGCAAGGTCTGCCCGGCGTCGGTCGGTAGCACATCGCGATTACCCCGCACCAGCAAGCGGTGGCCGACCATGTCCTCCAGGCGGCGCACCTTCTGGCTGATGGTCGACTGGGTCGAGTGCAGGCGCGCCGCCGCCGTGGTGAAGCTGCCGCAATCGGCCACCACTACGATGGCGCGTAGCAGATCGAGGTCGAACAGGGCTCTATTCGATTTCACGCTGATAGACATCTTGGTATTCAACTGCTGAATGGCAAGACTGCGTTCTACCATGGCTAGTCGCCCAGGGCCACACCTTCACGCCGAGGGTCTGCGCCACCCGACCAGCCCTCGCCGTTGCGCTGGATGATCTGCATGCCGCTGGTCATGGTCATCGGCGTTACCTCATGGCCCCAGGCTGCCAATTGGCGGACCAGCGATGGGCTGGCCAGCCCGGCTTCCACTTCGGTGCCGGCATTGCGGCTGCCGAAGTTGGGCAGGCCGGCCGCTTGCTGCGGGTCGAGCTGCCAATCCAGCAAGCCGATCAGCGCCTTGTTCACGTAGCCAATGATCTGCGAGCCGCCTGGCGAACCAAGGCTGGCCACAAGCTCGCCAGAGGCACGCGAAAACACCAGCGTCGGCGCCATCGCCGACAGCGGCCGCTTGCCCGGCTGCACCCGATTGGCCACAGGCTTGCCGTGCTCCCGGGGGATGAACGAGAAGTCCGTCAGATGGTTGTTGAGCAGGAAGCCCTTGACCATCAGGTGCGAACCGAACGCGGCCTCCACCGAGGTGGTCATGGCCAGTGCCTGACCATTGTCATCCACTGCGCTGAGGTGCGAAGTAGAAATGCGCAATGGCGAGCGGTCGGGAGCCAGGGCCAGGTCGGCGCCTTGCGGTTGGCCCGGCCGGGCGCGCTTCATGCTGTACTCGCCGATCTGTGCTGCTCGGCTGGCCAGGTAGGTGGCGTCGGTCAGGGCCTTGACCGGGACCGGCACGTAATCACTGTCAGCCAGGTACTGAGCGCGGTCTGCGTAGGCCAGGCGCTCGGCCTCGGCGATCAGGTGCACGGCCAACGGCGGTGCCTCCAGGCCTGCCGGGGACGCGCTCGCCAGCGGCCGCAGCGCCGCCAGGTCGCGTTGTGGCGTTGCGCGCTGCACGGCTTCAAGCATGCCCAGCGTCTGCAACACCGTCACCCCACCCGATGATGGCGGCGGCATGCCACAGATGCGCCAGGCCTTGTAGGGGCCGCACACCGGCTCGCGCTCCTTGGCAGTGTACTGCTCAAGGTCCTGCAACGACAGGTAACCGGCATTGGTGCGGCTGCGCACCTTGGCCACGATGGCCTGGGCGATCTCACCCGTGTAGAACGCCTGCGGACCGTGCGCGGCAATCTGCTCGAACGTTTGCGCAAGTTCGGGGTTGCGCAACGTCGTGCCCACTGCCAGCGGCTTGCCGTTTTTATCCAGGAAGTAGCGAGCCATGGCCGGTGAACGGACAATATAGGGGTCGCCCGCCACCAGTGTGTGAAGGCGTTCGGAAACGGGGAAACCGTTACGTGCCAGGGCAATGGCCGGGGCAAAGAGCTGCTGCCAAGGCAGCTTGCCGTGCTGCTCGTGAGCCAGCTTCAGCGCGCGCAGTACCCCCGGCACACCCACTGAACGCCCGCCGATCTGCGCCGACCTGAACGGCATCGGCGAACCATCGGCTTGCAAGAACAGCTTTTCGGTGACCTGCGACGGGGCTGCCTCGCGGCCGTCAAAAGCCTGCACGCGCTTTCCGTCCCAATAGAGGATAAAGGCCCCACCGCCAATGCCACTGGATTGCGGCTCGACCAAGGTCAGCACCATCTGCATGGCGATGGCCGCGTCGATGGCGCTGCCACCGGCACGCAGCATCGCCCGCCCCGCTTCACTGGCCAGCGGGTTGGCGGCGGCGGCCATATGCCGGCTGGCGTGCACCGGCTGCAGACCGGTGCGGTAGCCGGAGGCGAGTTCGGGTGGCGCGGGCAAAACCTGGTCGGCACAAGCCCAGCCACTGCCGATCGCCAGGCATAGCGCGCTCATCAGCGGTGTGGAGAACTTCATCGTTTTGTTTCCTGACTTGTCTGTTCAGCACGCCACTGTCCGCCATGCGTAAACTTGAGTTCAAGACCTGATGTGGATTTATCCAGGATCCAGGCAGGTCATTCAGGAGCCCACCCTATGCGTAAACCCGTCGTAGCCATGCTGTTCGCCTTGTTCACCAGCCTTGTCGCCCACGCCGAGAACACCACCATGGACAACCGCCTGCACAACGCCGCCCGCCACGACGACGTGGGCACCTTGCACCAGTTGCTGACACAAGGCGCCCGGCTGGAAAGCCGTGATGAGCAAGGTCGCACTGCCCTGCTTGTGGCCACCCACGGCAACCGGGTGGCGGCAGCGCAAGCGCTGATCGACGCCGGTGCCGACGTGAACGCTAAGGACAATATCGATGACAGCCCTTATCTGTATGCCGGCGCACGGGGCCTGAACGACATCCTGCGGCTGACCCTGAGCCACGGTGCCGACCTCAAGAGCACTAACCGGTACGGGGGAACTGCGTTGATTCCGGCGGCCGAGCGCGGGCATGTCGAGACCGTGCAAATACTGATTGATGCCGGAGTGGACGTGAACCACCTGAACCGGCTGCACTGGACCGCGCTCATGGAAGCAGTGATTCTGGGGGATGGTGGGCCGCAGCATGTGGAGATTGTGCGCCGGCTGCTGGCGGCGGGGGCGGACCGGCAGATTGCCGACAAGGATGGGGTCACCGCGCTGGAACATGCGCGCCAGCGGGGGTATCGAGAGATGGAGGCGCTGCTGGCCCAGTAGGCAAGGCTTGCATGGCACGGGCTTCGCCCGTGATCGCCGGCAAGCACAGGCAACACAGAAACTCAGACTACTTCTTCGTACGGCAGCCCCACATAGTTCTCGGCAATGTTCAGCAAGCCCGCAGGGGAGTTCAGGAAGTACTCGCGGTCGGCTTCCTGCATCTTCTGGTCCCAAGCATCCTTGTGGCTGCCGAAGTCATGCAGCAGCTGGGTCATGAACCAGCTGAAACGCTCGCCCTTCCATACCCGGCGTAAGGCCAGCGGCGAGTATTGCTGAAGCAGGTCGGTACGCCCTTCGCGGTACACCTTGACCAGAATGCGGTAGAGGTAGTTGACGTCCGAGGCTGCCAGGTTCAGGCCTTTGGCACCGGTGGGCGGGACGATGTGCGCAGCGTCACCCACCAGGAACAGGTGGCCGTACTGCATGGGTTCGACCACCAGGCTGCGCAGAGGCGCGATGCTTTTTTCCAAGGCTGGGCCAGTCACCAGATCCGCCGCTACTTCAGCGGGCAAGCGGGCTTTGAGTTCGTCCCAGAAACGCTCGTCTGACCACTCCTCGACGCGGTCCTGCAAAGGAACCTGCAAGTAGTAGCGGCTGCGTGTTTGCGAGCGTTGGCTACACAACGCGAAACCACGCGCGTGGTGGGCATAGATCAACTCGTGATTGACCGGCGGTGTGTCCGACAGCAGGCCCAGCCAGCCAAACGGGTAAACCCGCTCGTACTGCTTCAGCACGCCCTCGGGGATGCTTTGCCGGGAAACACCATGGAAGCCGTCACAGCCGGCGATATGGTCGCAGTCCACCCGGTGCACACGGCCGTCTTTTTCGTAGGTCAGGTACGGTTTCTCGCCCTTCAGTTCATGCGGCTGGACATTGCTGGCGGAATAGATGATCGGTGCACCTGTGGCTTCACGGGCCTGCATCAGGTCACGGGTGACTTCGGTCTGGCCGTACACCATCACCGTCTTGCCGCCGGTCAGGGCCTTGAGATCCAGGCGTTGACGGCGCCCGCCAACCAGCAGCTCGACACCTTCGTGCACCAGGCCTTCACGGTCCATGCGCTCGGCCACACCGGCTTCGCGCAGCAGGTCGACCGTGCCTTGCTCCAGCACACCGGCGCGGATGCGGCCAAGGACGTACTCGGGCGTCTGGCGCTCTACGATGACGTTATCGATACCGGCCTTGTGCAGCAGTTGGCCCAGCAGCAGGCCAGACGGGCCTGCGCCAATAATTGCAACCTGAGTTTTCATTGTTGTTGTCTCTGTTCGGACGATGCCGGCCCTGGACTGGCAGTGGGGCGGCATCTGCTGTTAGGGTTTGCCCTTGCATTTTTACTGGCAAAAAAAGCCTATTAAGTGTGCTATTCCATGAATAACCTGCACTTTTACAAAAATCGTTCGATTAACGGACAGACCAGCCCGCATGAAATCCACCCTCCCCGGCGTGCCCTTGTTCAAGCTGTATGGCGAAAATCAGGCCTGGCCCGGCACCGACCTGCTGCACTGCGAGTCCATCCCGGCGCGTAGCCGCCTGCACCATTGGGAAATAAAGCTGCACCAGCATGCCGAACTGTTCCAGCTGCTTTATGTGCAGCGCGGCCAGGCGCAGGTAGAGATCGAAGGCGTGCGCAGTGCCATCGGCGAGGCGGCGATCCAGGTGGTGCCGCCCATGACCGTGCATGGCTTTCGCTTCAGTGCCGATATCCAGGGGTATGTGCTGACCTTTGGCACCGCACTGGTGGCGAACCTGGAACAGCGCCTGGGCGCGCCGCTGACGGTGCTTGCGAAACCGGCGTGTTACCCGCTGGGCCAGGACCGCGTGCACCTGCGCAGCCTGATCAGCACCTTGCAGCAGGAATACCAGGGCAATGCCCCCGCGCGGGCGGCCATGCTCGAAGCGCTGGTGACCGCGCTGATGGTGTGGATCAGCCGCCGCCAGCAGTTGGGGCAAGCGCCGCGAAATCGGGATGAGCGTGACCGCCAGTTGCTGGGGCAGTACCTGCGATTGGTCGAAGCGCATTACCGCGAGCACCTGTCGATGGAGGACTTCGCCGCGCGGCTGAATGTTCCGAGCCTGCAACTGAACCAGTTGTGCCGGGCGCTGAGTGGGCAGACTGCGCTGCAGGTGCTGCACCAGCGTTTGTTGCTGGAAGCGCGGCGCAACCTGATATATACGCGGATGAGTATCGGGCAGCTGTCGGATAGCCTGGGGTTCACCGACCCGACGTACTTTGCCCGCTGGTTCAAGCGCTTGAATGGGCAGACGCCCAATGGATATCGTCGGTCGGTGCAGCCGGAATGAATTGTGGTTGGCCGCGAAGATGCCGGCGCAGGCAACACGCATCTTCAGCCCCTGCTTGACGTATACGTCAACCTACCCTCAGGATAACCGCATACCCCACGCCGAGCCCCAGCATGAGCACCCAGACCTACAGCATCTCCGACCTGTCCCGCGAGCTGGACATCACCACCCGTGCCATCCGCTTCTACGAGGAGCAGGGCCTGCTGAGCCCCGAACGCCGAGGCCTGGAACGTATCTACACGCCACGCGACAAGGTCAGCCTGAAGCTTATCCTGCGCGGCAAGCGCATCGGCTTTTCGCTGGCCGAGTGCCGCGAGCTGATCGAGCTGTACGACCCCACCAGCGGCAACCTCAAACAGCTCAACAGCATGCTGGCGAAAATTGCCGAACGGCGTGCCCAGCTGGAACAGCAGATGCTCGACATCCACCAGATGCAGCTGGAACTGGACACCGCCCAGGAGCGCTGTGAACAAGCCCTGGCCGCCACCCTGAACAACAAAGACAACCGCTGAACGCCACAGGAAACCCGCCATGCCCTTGCCCAAAGAAGTCCGTCTGGTCGAAGTAGGCCCCCGCGACGGTTTGCAGAACGAAGCCCAGCCCATCAGCGTTGCCGACAAAGTGCGCCTGGTGGACGACCTCACCGCAGCGGGCCTGGCCTATATCGAGGTGGGCAGTTTCGTCTCGCCCAAGTGGGTGCCACAGATGGCCGGTTCCGCCGAGGTGTTCGCCGGTATCCAGCAGCGCCCCGGCGTGACGTATGCGGCGCTGGCGCCAAACCTGCGCGGCTTCGAGGACGCCGTGGCTGCAGGGGTGAAGGAGGTGGCGGTGTTCGCAGCTGCCTCTGAAGCGTTCTCGCAGCGCAACATCAACTGCTCGATCAGCGACAGCCTCAAGCGCTTCGAACCGATCATGGACGCCGCGCGCAGCCACGGTGTACGGGTGCGCGGCTATGTGTCGTGCGTACTCGGCTGCCCCTATGAAGGCAAGGTCAGCGCTGAACAGGTGGCCCCGGTGGCCCGCGCCCTGCATGACATGGGCTGTTACGAGGTGTCGCTGGGCGACACCATTGGCACAGGTACCGCCGGCGATACCCGGCGCCTCTTCGAGGTGGTTTCGGCCTTGGTACCGCGCGAGCAACTGGCCGGGCACTTCCATGATACCTATGGCCAGGCATTGGCCAACGTCTATGCCAGCCTCCTCGAAGGTATCAATGTGTTCGACAGCTCGGTGGCCGGGCTGGGTGGCTGCCCTTATGCCAAAGGCGCTACCGGCAACATCGCCACGGAAGATGTGGTGTACCTGCTGCAGGGGCTGGGCATTGCTACCGGTATCGACCTGGACCGGCTGATCGCCGCCGGTCAACGCATCAGCGATGTGCTCGGCCGCGGCAATGGGTCGCGGGTAGCGCGGGCGCGCAACGCGCAGTAAGTCACACGGGTGTCACATACGTGTGGGTGGAGTGTTACCGGCCCCACGTTTCACAGCAAAAAATCGGGTAACAGGGAAACAAATCGACAAAATTTCAGGCCTGGCAGTTTCAATGGAAATCGCTAACCGCTTGATTTTAAAGGATTTGAAAAAGTTGGCACGCACCCTGCTATATCTTTGGTACAAGAACAAAAAAAATGTGACACCCAATAAAAACAACAGGTAACGGCTCTGACATAACAAGAACAACACGGCAGAGGCGTAGCAAGCAGATCTTTTTGGAGTCGACACGCTTTTCAGGGGTACGCCCCGCGGTCTGGCACAGAACAATAAAACTACCTCAAGGTAGCTACAGCCAGGTTCGGATCAATGATGAAAGCTGGTCAGCGCTCAAAAAAATACGTTTGCTCTTGACCCCGCATGGGGGTCGCTCGCAACACCAAGGCAGGCTGACAAAAACAACAAAAAGCCGGTCTCAATAATAAAAAAAGAGCAAGCAGCAACGCTTTGGGGGGAGCTTCGGCTCCCCTTAGTGCTTCCTGCCCTCCTCCTCTTCCTGCTTTTCCTCGTTCTGTCCTTCGACCTTCTCCACCAGCAACGGCATCGTGCCCAGTACCAGCAGGGCCAGTACCGTGCTGATCAACGCCGTGGCTTCGCGGCCCATACCGGCAGCCGTACCGATGGCAGCGGTCATCCATAGCCCTGCGGCGGTAGTCAGGCCTTTCACATGGCTGGTGTCCTGGCCGTTTCCCTTGAGGATGGTACCCGCCCCCAGAAAGCCGATACCGGCGACGATACCCTGGATCACCCGGCTTAGCGCCTGCTCATCAGCCCCGGCCATGCTGGGTGCCAGCACGAACAGCGCGGCGCCCAGCGAGACCAGCATGTGGGTGCGTACCCCGGCGGATTTGCCTTTGTGTTCGCGTTCGAAGCCCAGCACCGCGCCAAGTATGGCTGCCATCAGCAGGCGCACCAGAATGCGAGTGACCTCGCGCTCATCGGTTACATCGGCGAATTCAGCCTGGATTGCTTGCCAGATGACGTCCATCACTGTGGTTCCCATGCTGAGCATTGTGTGGCCAGGTTCGGCCTTTTCGCGGGCATGCCCTATGCACCCTGTGCAAAGGTTGACCTCTGTACACAGGTCAAAGTGCCGTTCAGCCTGTTGATGCAGCAACCACCCCCTCACCGCAGTCCACCCTTTACAACCCCGAGGAGGATTTCACCATGCCCGTTGAAATCGACGAAAACACCCGTCGCTGCACCCTGATCGGCGAAGACCTGCGCATCGAGGGTGATGGCCCTGATATCGAAATAATCACCGACGAACAACTGCGCATGTCTGTGGCCTTGCTCGCAGGCCAACGCGTGCCCATCACCGAATCCGAGGCCGATGCACTGACCGTGGCGGGTGCGGTGGATAGCCGCAGGCATCTGAAGACCAGCGTGCCAGGCTCGGTGATCTAAGGCCTGGCGGCGCCGACCAGGGAATCTGATACGGTTTTTATCACAAAATCTGAGCCTGTGCTGATAACAGCCTCAGGCCCATAGTGCTCATGCCTGATCGAGGCCTGATGAGCACCGAACCATGAATAACAGAATCCCTTTTACAGAGATCGCCGCCGCCCCAGCCAGCCAACAACCGCGACGCATCGACAGCGGCATCCACACCCGCAGCTTTACCGGGCTGTACCGTAGCCTGCGCATCAGCTTTGCGGGCGCCCTGTTTGTGCTGTTCTTTGGCACTGCATGGCTCAACTGGAACGGCCGCCAAGCGGTGTTGTGGGACTTGAGCGAGAGCAAATTCCACATCTTTGGCGCCACCTTCTGGCCACAGGATTTCATCCTGCTGTCGGCGCTGCTGATCATCTGCGCATTCGGCCTGTTCGCCATCACCGTGTACGCCGGCCGCGTGTGGTGCGGCTACAGCTGCCCACAAAGCACCTGGACCTGGCTGTTCATGTGGTGTGAAAAGGTCATAGAAGGTGACCGCAACCAGCGCATCAAGCTTGCCGCCGCGCCGTGGAGCCTGAACAAACTAGCGCGACGCACCCTGAAACACAGCCTGTGGCTGGCCATCGGTGTAGTCACCGGGCTGACCTTCGTCGGCTACTTCACGCCAATCCGCCCACTGGCCGCAGAACTGTTCACGTTGCAACTGGGCGGCGTGGCGCTTTTCTGGGTGCTGTTCTTCACCGCTGCTACCTACATCAATGCAGGCCTGCTGCGCGAAGCGGTGTGCCTGCACATGTGCCCGTATGCGCGCTTCCAGGCTGTGATGTTCGACAAGGACACCCTGGCGGTTGCCTATGACCCGCGCCGTGGTGAAGCCCGTGGCCCGCGCAAGAAAGGCAGTGACGTAGGCGCGCAAGGCCTGGGCGACTGCATCGACTGCACGCTGTGCGTGCAAGTGTGCCCCACCGGCATCGATATCCGCGATGGTTTGCAAATGGCCTGCATCGGATGCGCGGCGTGCATCGACGCCTGCGACGGGGTGATGGACAAGATGGGTTACGCCCGCGGGTTGATCGGTTACAAGTCCGAACACAGTTTGCAGGGCGGCACCACCCACTGGCTGCGCCCGCGCCTGCTGGGCTACGTCGCTGCGCTCGGGGTGATGATCGCAGCACTGGTGGTGGCCTTGCAGATGCGCCCGATGGTTTCGCTGGACGTGATAAAGGACCGCGGCCTGTTCCGTGAAAACGCCCAGGGCCAGATCGAGAACATTTACCTGCTCAAGGTCATCAACAAGACCGAGCGCACCCAGCACTATGCGCTGCGCCTGCTGGACGCTGACGGTTTCACCTTGCAGGGCACTACCGCATTGGTGATCCCGGCCGGCGAAATGAGCGAACTGCCGGTATCGGTCGCGATGCTGGCCGAGCGCCCGGCCAGCAGCTCGCAAACGCTGAGCTTCGAAATCAGCGAGCGCGACGACCCTGCCATTCGCAGCGTGGCCCAAAGCCGCTTCGTCGCACCGATGAACCGCTGATCCCTTACACTGACTCCACCTTGCCTGCCAGGCTTCGACAGAAGGCCAGAATGAAACGCTACGAACGCTTCGCCGACGACATTGCCGAACTGATCCGCTCCGGCGTCCTGGGGCCCGGCCAACGCGTGCCTTCGGTACGCTACGCCAGCCAGACCCACGGGGTAAGCCCGTCCACCGTGTTCCAGGCCTACTACCTGCTGGAGCGGCGCGGGCTGATCCGTGCCCGGCCGCGCTCCGGCTATTTCGTGAACGCCCACGCCCCGCGCCAGTTCAGCGAGCCGCAGGCATTGCAGCCGGTCAGCGAATCGACGGACGTGGACGTCAGCGGCTTGGTGTTCTCGATCCTCGACTCGATCAAGGACCCCAACACCATACCGTTCGGCTCAGCCTTCCCCAGCCCCGAACTGTTTCCGCTGCAGCGCCTGTCGCGTTCGCTGGCCAGCGCCAGCCGCAGCATGGACCCGCGCATGGTGGTGACCGACCTGTCGCCCGGCAACCCGCAGCTGCGCCGGCAGATTGCCCTGCGCTACATGGTCGGTGGGCTGATGCTGCCGATGGAAGAGCTGCTGATCACCAACGGTGCCCTGGAAGCCTTGAACCTGTGCCTGCAGGCGGTTACCCAGCCGGGTGACCTGGTGGCCATCGAGGCCCCCGCCTTCTATGCCTGCCTGCAAGTGCTGGAGCGGCTCAAACTCAAGGCTGTGGAAATCCCCGTGCACCCGCGCGAAGGCATGGACCTGGGGGTACTGGCACAGACGCTGGAAAAGCACCCGGTAAAAGCCGTGTGGTGCATGACCAACTTTCAGAACCCGGTAGGCGCCAGCATGCCAGAGGCGAAAAAACAGGCGCTGGTGGAACTGCTGGCGCGTCACCAGGTGCCATTGATCGAAGACGACGTGTACGCCGAGCTGTACTACTCGCAGCAGGCGCCCAAGCCGGCCAAGGCCTTTGATACCCAAGGCCTGGTCATGCACTGCGGCTCGTTCGCCAAAAGCCTGGCACCCGGTTACCGCATCGGCTGGGTGGCGGCCGGGCGCTTTGCGCAGAAGATCGAGCGGCTGAAGCTGATGACCTCGCTGTGCGCCTCGATGCCGGCGCAGGCAGCAATAGCCGACTACCTGCAACACGGCGGCTATGACCGGCACCTGCGCAAATTGCGCTACGCCCTGGAGGGCCAGCAGGCCAACATGCTGGCGGCCATCGCCCGCCACTTCCCGGCGCAGACACGGGTCAGCCAGCCTTCGGGGGGCTACTTCCTGTGGCTGGAACTGCCCGAGCAGATGGACGCCCTCAAGTTGTTCCACATGGCCCTGGCGCAGGGCATCAGCATCGCCCCGGGGCCGATCTTTTCGCCCACCCGCCGCTTCGGCAATTGCATCCGCCTGAACTACGGCAGCCCCTGGCACGATGGCGCCGAACAGGCCATGGAAACCCTGGGGCGAATCATTCGCTCGTTCTGAAGGAAAACGGGTGCAGGCCAGCTATAGTTGTCGGTCTCGCAGGCAGGATAGCCAGCATGTCTCAAGACAACACCCAAGCTTGCATAGAGCGACTACAAGAAAGACTGCTCGAACTGGAGGCGCAAAATGCCGAACTGCGCCTCAAGGCGGCTTGTCATGACGTCATGGCTCGCCACATGCACGAAGGTTTCTGTGTACTCGAAATGCTCGAGAACAGTGATGGCGAGCTGTACGATTACCGTTACATCCTTGCCAACGACGCCTGCCTGCAACATACCGCCCACCCCAAACACTTGGGCCAGACGGCACGTGAAACGATCCCGGACGAAATCGGCACCTGGCTGCCGCGCTTTGCCGAAGTGGCGCGGTCCGGGCAACCTTTGCAGTTCGAGGAGCGGCTGGCGCTGACCGACCGCTGGCTCAAGCTGTCAGTGCATCGCCTGGAGCCTCCCAGCCAGAAACGAGTAGCGGTCATCTTTACCGGGGTACCGGGCGAACAGATAACCCTCGATAACCTGCAGGTACTCAACCAGGAATTGTCGAACAGGGTCGACAAGGAGCAAGCCAACAGCAGGCTGCTTGGCGAGTTGGTCGACCACAGCCTGGCCAACGTGTTCGCTGCCGATCGCAGCTTCAGGTTGCTGGCGATCAACCGCACAGCACAGGATACGTTCAAGCGCCTGCGCGGTTTCGTACCCAAGGTCGGCGACTACATTCCGCAATTCCTGTCACGCCAGCCGGATATCAAGAACCAACTGGAGCCGGTATGGCCACGCGTCCTGGCGGGCGAGGCATTCATCGAGACCATCGCCCTAGGGGCTGCGCAGACACTGCGCCATTACGAACTGCGCTACAACCCCTTGCGTGACGCTCAGCAGCAAATCCAGGGCGGTTACCTGTTTGCCTACGACATCACAGAACGCGTCGCTGAGCAGGAGCGGCTGCGGAAAATCGAAAACGCTTTGCGCCAATCCCAGAAGATGGAAGCCGTCGGCCAGCTGACCGGGGGTATATCACATGATTTCAACAACTTGCTGGGCAGCATTCTCGCAGCCTTGGAGGTGGCCACCGAACGCCAGGCACAACAGCGTTACCCGGAAGCTACACGGCTGCTTGCCATCGCCCGGCAGGACGCCAAGCGTGCCGCCTCTCTGGTCCAACGTCTGCTGGCATTCTCACGCCAACAAACGCTGATCCCGCAAACCACAGATGTATCTCAGCTGGTGGCTGGCATGCACGACCTGATCAAGAGCTCGCTGCATGAAGATATCGAATTCGTTGACCGGACATTGGCCGGCCAATGGCTGATAGCGATCGACCCTCTGCAACTGGAAGGTGCTTTGCTCAATCTGTGCATCAACGCTCGCGATGCCATGCCCTTGGGTGGCAGTGTATGTATCTGTTGCGCGAACACTCCATTGGATCAGGCACAGGCCCACGCACTGGAGCTTCTTGCGGGTGACTACCTGCAGATCAGTGTCAGCGATAACGGCATTGGCATGACCGCCGACGTGGCCCAACGCGCGCTGGAACCATTCTTCACTACCAAACCATTGGGACAGGGTTCAGGCCTTGGGCTGTCGATCGTCTACGGCTTCATCCGCCAGTCGGGCGGGCAATTGCAGATCGTTAGCGAGCCTGGGCATGGGACCCGTATTGACCTGTATCTGCCCAAGGATACTGCGGCAATAGTGGCTGCGCCTGCGCCCCCTCAACCCACGCTCGCCAAAGCTCCATGCACACCTCGCCTGATCATGCTCGTGGAAGATCAGGTAAACCTGCGCCTGGTGATCGAAGAATTACTGCAAGAGCTAGGGCACGATGTGCGCACTTTCGACGATGGGCGCAGTGCACTGGCTGCATTCCAGGGTGGCTTGCGGCCTGACCTGCTGATCACTGATATCGGTCTTCCGGGCGACATCGACGGCACGCAGTTGGCTGCAGCCCTTCCCGCAGAGGTGGCAGTGCTTTACATCACCGGTTATAGCGCCGACCAGGCAGGTGTCGCACCATCAATGCGTTGTAGCGTGCTGTACAAGCCATTCAGCGTGGCGTCACTCGACCAGCAAATCGAAAACCTGTTGGCAAACCCGCCGCAATGAACGGCTATACGTTCGACGGTCAGCCACAGTAAAGTCTGACTGATACTTTTCAGGAATGTCGCCATGCCCCACCGCGACCTCTCCGGCCTGCGCCGGGAAATCGAGACATTGCGTCAACATAACGCGCAACTGGAGGCACAGCTTCAGCAACAGCAGGATCAAGACAACAGCGTCTACCGCTTTCTGTTCGACACGATGGACGAGGGGTTCTGCATCTTCGAATTCTTGGATGGCCCGCATGGCCCTCTCAGCGACTATGTGCACGTCATCGCCAACGCCGCCTACGCCAAGCACGCCGGCATCCCCGGCATAGCTGGAGGCAGTGTCGGCCCCGCCATAGAGCTGCATTACAGTATCAACGACCAGCTATGGCCAACGTTCATTGACACACCTCAGCTGGAAAGTGCCCTGCTCAACCTGTGCCTAAATGCACGCGATGCCCTACCGGACGGCGACAAGGTGTTGCTCTACGGTGAAAATCTCAGCGTCGGCCGGCAGCGGGCGCAAGCACTGGGTTTGCTGCCAGGCGACTATCTTCACCTGGCTGTCGAAGACAATGAGTTATGTCGCCGCAGGTGGTAGCGCAGGCGATGCTACCTTGGTAGACGAAGTAAAAAAATTACTGCGGCAAAAGGCTGTGGACACGGAGCGCTAGGGATGAGCAATGACGGCCCTTCGGGAGTAGCCGAAGAACTGCAACACCTGCACGATCGAATTGCGTACCTCGAACGGCACAATCGCCAGCTGCAGTCCGCACTCACAGGCATTGCTCAACGCATGCAAGAGGCGGATCGGTATCGGTTTCTGTTCGAGAACATGGAGGAGGGCTTTTGCATCATCAGGTTCATCGACGGCCCCCTGGGGCCTCTGAGTGACTATGTACACCTGATGGCCAACCCGGCCTACTGCCGCCATGCAGGGCTCAGCAATGTAGTGGGGCGCAGGCTGCGTGAAGTAATTCCTGACGAGGCGGATGTCTGGCTGAATTATTTTGGCACCGTGGAGCGCACTGGAGAATCGCTGTACTTCGAGCATGAGCTGCTCACTACCGGGCGTTGCCTGGGCTTGGCAGCGATTAGAATCGACACTTGCGATGATCACCTGGTCGCAGTGATCTTTCGTGATGTGACTGCACGCAAGCAAGCTGAAAATGCACTACGGCTCCTGAACGAAGAGCTGGAGGAACGTGTGGCACTGGCGGTGGCCAAACACCAAAAAGCCGAAGCAGCCCTGCAGCAGGCGCAAAAGCTGGAAGCGGTCGGCCAGTTGACGGGCGGGCTTGCCCACGACCTCAACAACCTGCTCGGTGGCGTGCTTGGCGCTCTTGAGCTAGCCAGGTACAGGGTGACCGACGAGCATCAACACGCAACGCTTCCTGCGCTGCTGGACAGTGCGCACAATGCCTCGCAACGGGCTGCCGCACTCATCCACCGTTTGCTGGCATTTTCCCGCCAGCAGACCTTGCAACCATGCCCCACGAACGTTTCAGAGCTGGTCGGTGGCATGCTGGAGCTGATCAGCCGCACGATTGGCCCGCACATCACCCTCAGCTGCTGTTGCAACGAGGCTGCGTGGGTCGCGCGTGTCGACCCGCCACAGCTCGAAAGCGCACTGCTCAACCTCTGCATCAATGCCCGCGATGCCCTCCCTGCCGGGGGCATGATCTGGATAACGCTGGATAATCTGCCGATGTCTCCAGAACGTGCCAAGCCACTGGATCTGGCGCCGGGCGAATACCTATGCCTGAGCGTCGAGGACAACGGACGCGGCATGACGGATGATGTTCAGGCGCGCGCTGTCGACCCGTTCTTCACCACCAAACCCTTGGGGCAAGGTACCGGGCTTGGTCTGTCGATGGTGTATGGCTTCGTGCGGCAGTCAGGTGGGCAGTTGCAAATCGAGTCGACGCAGGGCCAGGGGACGCGGGTGAGCATGTTCATGCCGCGGCACCATGCGCGTCCAGACTTTCGCCTGCCCGACCCGGAAAAGTCAGTGACGTATCCCCCAGCAAGCACCGTGCGTGAGGTTGTAGTGGTCGAGGACATAAGCGCGATGCGCCTGGTCATTGAGGAAGCGCTGCATGACCTGGGGCATACAGTCAGGATGTTCGAACACGGCCCCATGGCGCTTGCCGGGATGGAAGGCCGCCCCCGCCCCGACCTGCTCATCAGCGATGTCGGGTTGCCGGGGGGTATCAATGGGCGCCAACTGGCCGACAGGCTGCGCTTGTCCTACCCGGGTCTCAAGGTATTGTTCGTCACCGGGTACGCTGAGCATGCCGTACTTGCTGTTGGCACCCTGGAGGACGGCATGAGTGTTCTGACCAAGCCGTTCACCCTGTCAGCACTGGCAACGCGAGTCAGCCAGATGCTTGAAGATTGAAGAAGCGGGCGCTCAGCGCCCGCCACTCAGGTCGATAAAACTGCCGGTGGAGTAGGATGCTTTGGCCGAGAGCAGCCAGAGGATGGCTTCGGCCACTTCCTCGGGGCGCCCGCCGCGCCCCATGGGCAGACCGGGCTCCAGCTTGCTGACCCGGTCAGGGTCGCCAGACAAGGCATGGAACCCGGTGTGGATGTAGCCCGGGCGTACGCCATTGACCCGCACCCCCTCGCTTGCCACTTCTTTGGCCAGGCCGATGGTGAAGGTGTCGAGCGCGCCCTTGGAGGCGGCGTAGTCGACATATTCGTTGGGCGAGCCCAGGCGTGCCGCCATCGATGACACGTTGACGATGGCCCCGCCCTGCCCGCCATGCCGGCGCGCCATACGCAGCAAGGCATGCTTGGCGCAGAGCATGGGGCCGACGACGTTGGTTTTCATGATCTTCAGCAGGCGGAACTCCGACATGTCCTCGACGCGGCTCTGCTGGCCGATGGTGCCGGCGTTGTTGACCAGTGCGGTGACCGGGCCGAGTTCTTCGTCGACGCGCTGAAACAGGTGGATGATCTCATCCTCGACGCTGACGTCGGCGCGCACGGCGATAGCCTCGGCGCCCAGGGCGCGGACCTGGCTGAGGGTGGCTTCGGCGGCCTGGTCGTCGGCGTGGTAGTTGATGCAAATGCGGTAGCCCTGGCGGGCCGCCAACAGCGCCGTGGCGGCACCGATACCGCGGCTGCCGCCGGTGATGACGATGACGTTCTCCATGAATTTGCCAATCGCTTGGGGAAGGGAGGATCGACAATAGGCGAAAAGGCTACGGATGGGAATGACCGAGGTCAGCTCACATAACCGTGACCCTACCCTCTCTTGCTCTGATCTTGATCTTGATCTTCGCGACTTCAGGAGGCCGAACGCAGGCCTTGCGGAGGGAGGTGACGGGCATGGATGCCCGTCAAGCGCTGGGCCCCAGGATGGGGCCTGCAGCGCGGTCCTCCCGGGAGCGAGGCCGGAGTGAGGGAACCCCGGAGCGCAGCGCAGGGGCCGGATGATCGGAGCGCAGCGTTTTTTGGTTACTTTTTGTCGCGTTTGACTGTAGAGACCGGACACATCGCTGACACGTGTACGGAGACATGGTTGACACATTATGGTCCGTAATCAGGTTTATTCACGTCGATGGTTCGCAGCCGCTGATGGCAAAAATAGACATCGAACATGTCCCCGCCATCCCGCCCAGGGCGAATCGCTACAGTATGCCCAACCAAGCCTTTTGCGATGCTGAAATAGCGTTTCTGGAAGCGGAAGCGACTGTGATAAACCTTGGCGAGGATATCGTCCGGCCCATATTCAAACTCCTCAAGCCGATTGGGGTAGGCCCACGGGCTGTTGTGATATCTGGCCATCAGTACTTGATACCCCAAAGCCTGGTGAGGTCGCTGTAGGTTGTAAATTTCACGCCATCGATCAAACGCCGTTTGGGCTTGCTCCAGGGTCGAGAACTGCCGACCATCGAGTACTTCAGCCTTCAAGGAGCGGTGGAAACGCTCAATCTTGCCATTCGTCTGAGGGTGGTACGGGCGACTAAAACTGATCCTTATTCCCAACTGAATCAACCAGATACTTAGTTCTGTCACCTCTCCAGGGTTGCGCGGCGAACCCCAGGGAGCACCATTATCGACGTTGATTCGTACCGGTAGGCCATAGCGCTGGAAGACCTCGATCATTTTCTCTCTGACCGTCGCTCCTCGCTCGTTTTCGCAAGCATGAATGGCCAAGTTGAAGCGGGAGTGATCGTCAAGAATGGTCAGCGGGTGGCACCGGCCTTGCTGCAGGGCGAAGTGGCCTTTGAAGTCCATCTGCCAGAGATCGTTGGGCGCATCGTGTTCAAACCTAAGCCGAGCCTCTCGCGTCTTTTCAGGACTCTGGATCAGTTCATGGCGGTGCAACACGTTGGTGACGGTACTGGGGGCAATCCTCTTGCTCAGCAGGTTGCTGATTGTGCGTCCACCCCAGGCCGGATGCTCCTGTCGAAGGGCTACGACTTGGGCTTCCAAGCTAGCCTCGGTCAAGCGAGGGCTGCTAGCCGGCCGCCGAGATCGTTCTTGTAAAGCGGCCGAGCCGCCTTCTTCAAAACGGCGCAGCCATTTGTATCCGGTTTGGGGGCTGATACTGAAGTGTCGGCATAACGCTCGAATATTGGCATCCGGTTGTCGCGCCAGGGATACGAACTCTTCTTTCAGGCTCATGGCGTTTCTCACGTTCCAAGGCATGGTGAAAATCCTGGCAAGTGGGCTGCCAGAAAGTGTCAACCATGTCTCCGTACACGTGTCCACCATGTGTCCGGTCTCTACAGTCGCGTTTGACAAAAAGTGACTCGCCGTAAGGGCGAAAAGGTGAGTATGCGTCGCCATCGCAAATGGAGTTTTCGACATATCAGAACCACCACTTAAGCTTCTTGGCTTTTACGATGTGCGCCTTGATACAAGTGTAGACATTCGTTCGCGCAGGTGGCGCTGAGTCACCTTTCCGCCCTTCCGGCGGGTTACTTTGGTCTTGGCCAAAGTAACCAAAGCCGTCCGCTCCCATCATCCGGCCCCTGCGCTGCGCTCCGGGGTCCCCTCGCTCCGGGCTTGCTCCCGGGAGGACCGCGCTGCAGGCCCCATCCTGGGGCCCAGCGCTTGACGGGCATCCATGCCCGTCACCTCCCTCCGCAAGCCCTGCGCTCGGCCTCCTGAAGTCGCAATCTGCGTCGCCTGAGCTACCGCGCGCCTAGAAGCAACAGCAAGAGCAAGAGCAAGAGCAAGAGCAAAAATGCTCAACCCTGGTCGTTTGACTTAGCTCAATGCCCCGCCGATGCCGGCCCAGCCTTGGCAGTGAACGGTGGCTTGGCGAACCACACCAGCAGGATCAACCCGGCAAACACCCAGGTCATCAGGGTGAAGTAGTCCACCGTCGACATCATGTAAGCCTGCCCATTGAGTATCTGCTCCAGCTGCGCATAACTCTGCGGGCTGGCCCCGCCCAACTGCTCCAGCGTATGTCGCGTCGCCGGGTCGAACTGGCTGATGTTCTCGCTGAGATAGGCATGATGCTGGTTCGCCCGGCGAATCCAGATCCAGGTCGTCAACGACGCGGCAAAACTACCGCCCAAGGTTCGCAGGAAGGTCGCCAGCCCCGAACCATCGGCAATCTGGTGCGGCGGCAGGTCGGACAGCAGAATGCTCAAGGTCGGCATGAAGAACAACGCCACGCCAATGCCCATGAACAGCTGCACCAAGGCCACATGCTGGAAGTCCACCTCGCTGGTGAACCCGGCACGCATGTAGCAACTGGTGCCGATCGCCAGGAACGCCAGCCCCGCCAGCACACGCAGATCGAAGCGGTGCGCGTATTTGCCCACGAACGGCGACATGATCACCGGCAGCAAGCCGATCGGTGCCACCGCCAGGCCCGCCCAGGTGGCGGTGTAGCCCATCTGCGTCTGCAACCATTGCGGCAGGATCAGGTTGATACCGAAGAACCCCGCATAACCGCCGACCAGCACGATGGTGCCGACGCGGAAGTTGCGGTGCACGAACAGGCGCAGGTTGACCACCGGGTGGCGGTCGGTCAGTTCCCAGATCACGAAAACCGCCAGGAACACCACCGAAATCAGGCTGCCAATAATGATGAACGACGACTCGAACCAGTCCAGGTCGTTGCCTTTGTCGAGCACCACTTGCAACGCCCCGACGCCGATGATCAGCGTCAGCAAGCCGATATAGTCCATGGGCTGGCGGCTAGTGACCACTGGCCGGGCGCGCATCTGCTGGCGCACCACGGCGGCGGCAAACAGGCCAATGGGCACGTTGATGAAGAAGATCCACGGCCAGCTGTAACTGTCGGTGATCCAGCCCCCCAGGATAGGCCCGGCAATCGGCGCTACCACCGTGACCATCGCCAGCAGCGCCAAGGCCATCCCCCGCTTGGCCGGTGGGTAGACGGCAATCAGCAAGGTCTGGGTCATCGGGTACAACGGCCCGGCGACCACGCCCTGCAATATGCGGAAACCGACCAGCTCGGGCATCGACTGGGCGATACCGCACAGGAACGACGCCAGCACGAACAGCAACGTGGCCCAGATAAACAGTTTCACTTCGCCAAACCGCCGGCTGAGCCAGCCAGTCAACGGCAAGGCGATGGCATTGCTCACCGCGAACGAGGTAATGACCCAGGTGCCCTGCTCGTAACTCACCCCCAGGTTGCCGGAAATGGTCGGCAACGCCACGTTGGCGATGGTGGTGTCGAGCACCTGCATGAACGTCGCCAGTGACAGCCCGATGGTGGTCAGCAGCAGGCTCGGCGGCGTGAACTGGGCAGCGGCGTTGTTGCTCATCGCTGGGCCGTCTTGCCGGGTGCGCTGTTTTCGTGAATCAGCCGGGCGATCAGGTTGTCGGCTTCGACCAGCTGACGGTCATACACCTGGGTGGTGTAGCTGGCCTGCTGCGGGGGCTGCTGGGCCAGGGCTGGGCCGCTCTGGTCATGCAGGTCGACTTCCACCACGGTGGACAGGCCGATACGCAGTGGGTGGTCCTTGAGCTGATCGGGGCTCAGGTGAATACGCACGGGGACGCGCTGGACGATCTTGATCCAGTTGCCGGTGGCGTTCTGGGCCGGCAGCAGGGCGAAGGCACTGCCGGTACCGGCGCCAAGGCTGTCGACCGTGCCGCTGTACTTGACCTCGCTGCCGTACAGGTCGGCGCTGATTTGCACCGGCTGGCCGATGCGCATCTCACGCAGCTGGGTTTCCTTGAAGTTGGCGTCGATCCACACCTGGTCCAGCGGGATTACCGCCATGGTCGCGGTGCCTGGCTGCAGGCGCTGGCCCAGTTGCACAGTACGCTTGGCAACGTAACCGGTAACCGGTGCCACCAGGGTGGTGCGAGCGTGGTCGAGGTAAGCCTGGCGCAGGTCGGCGGCGGCGGCCATTACCTCGGGGTGCGAGGAAACCACGGTGTCGTCGACCAGCGCGCTGCTGGTGCTGAGCTGCTGACGTGCGCTGTTGACAGCGGCCTGGGCCACACTCAGGTCATCGCGGGCGTGGGACAGCTCTTCTGCAGCAATCGCCCCGCTATCGGCCAGCACCTTGCGCCGGTTGAAGTCCTGCTGGGCTTTGCGCAGTTCGGCCTGGCGGGTTTCCAGCTGGGCCTTGAGCGAGTCGACGTTGCTGTACAGCCCGCGCACCTGACGCACGCTGCGTGCCAGCTTGGCTTCGGCAGACTGCAGCGCCACCTCGCTGTCGGCTGGGTCGAATTTCAGCAACACCTGGCCGGCATGGACCAGGTCGCCGTCATCGGCACCGATGCTGGTGACGGTGCCGGTGACTAGCGGGGTGATCTCCACCACGTTGCCGTTGACGTAGGCATCGTCGGTGCTTTCGTGCCAGCGCCCCACCAGGCTGTACCAGGCCCAGGTGCAAGCACCGGCAAGTATCAGCAACAGCAGCAGGCCAAGCAGCCAGGCCTTGCGCTTGCGCGACGGCTCGGGCGCGGCGGAGGGAGTCGGGGTATCTGCGGGAGTGGCCATGACAATACCTTGGATAATTCGTGACAGGGTTCAACGGTCGCCAAAGCGGCGGATCGTCAACGGGTCGCCGGCACCGAGCAGGACCTTGGCCAGCAGGCCTTCCAGGGCCTTGAGCTCTTCGGGCGCCAGCACGCCGCACAACTCGTTCATGGCGGCAGCGCCAATTTCCGGGAGGCGGTCGGCCAGGCGCTGGCCATCGGCGGTGAGCGCCAGGCGCACCAGGCGGCGGTCGTCGGCGCAGCGGTTGCGCACAATCAGCTCCTTCTGCTCGAGCCGGTCGAGCATGCGGGTCATCGAACCGCTGTCCAGGCCAAGGTAGCGGCACAGCTCGGCCGGGGTATCCACCTGGTACTGGGTGACGATGATCAGCACCTTGAACTGCGCGGCGGTGACGCCTTCTGATTCGAGGTGCCAGTCGAGAATGCGGTCCTTCAGGATCGCCGCACGGCCAAGCAGCATGCCGATGGCGCAGGTCTGGAAGTTTTCGGGGGAAAAATGGGCCATCGGAAGCTGCTCAGGCAATTGTGTAGAAATATTACTGCCTAGGCAGTGAATGTCAAAGCTTTGATTAGCTAGCTATGGAAAATTTCATACTTTCTGCCTTAGATGCGGCCCTTTGTAGGAGTGGCCTTGTGCCGCGATGGGGCGCGAAGCGGCCCCAGTTTTGTGCCAGGGCAGCAATTTTTGGGGCCGCCTTGCGGCCCATCGCGGCACAAGGCCGTTCCTACAAGGGCCTGCGTCAGGGCGGTTATTGCGCCCGCAGGCCCAGCGCCTCAACCGCCCCGCAGGCAATCGCCATACCCACCAGCTCTGCCAAGCTGCCCGCCTGCAGCCGCTTCATCACCCGGCCGCGGTAAAGGTCGACGGTCTTCACGCTGATGCCCAGTTGCTCAGCAATCTCGCGGTTGCTCAACCCTTGGGCCAACGGTACGAAAACGTCGCGCTCACGCGGCGTCAGGCCGTCGATGCGCGCCTGCACCATGGCCAGTGCCTGGTCGCCCTGCCGCGCCCGCCCTGCGTGCTCCAGCGCAGCCTGCACGCTATCGAGCAGCAACTGGTCGTTGTAGGGTTTTTCGATGAAATCGCAGGCGCCAGCCTTGAATGCACGCACCACAATCGGCACATCGGCATGGCCGCTGACGAAGATCACCGGCAGCGCCAGGCCACGCTCGCGCATCGCCTGCTGCACCGCCAACCCGCCCAGCCCCGGCATACGCACATCCAGCAGCACGCAGGCAGGCCCGTCGTCCAGGCAGACATCGAGAAACGCTTGCCCGCTGGCGAACGGCAAGGCTTGCAGGCCCACCGACTGCAGCAGCCAGACCGTCGAGTCGCGCATACCTTGGTCGTCATCGACCACATACACTTTCGCTTGCACCATTCCCCCTTATCCCCTGCTGACTGCCAGCCGGCAGCACAGTACCAGACCGCCATTATCACCCGCCCGAGCCCACAGGCTGCCACCAAAGCCTTCGATCAGGCTGCGGCTCATGCTCAAGCCCAAGCCCAAGCCCAGGCCATCGGCCTTGCTGGTGGTGAACGGCGTGAAGATTTCATCCAGGCGCTCGGGCACTACACCTGCGCCCTGGTCGGCTACCTCGACCAGTACCCCGTCGCCGTCCCGCGCGGCGCCGAGCAGAATACGTGACGGCTGTTCACCGTGCAGTTCGCGGTTGGCATCTATGGCATTGCGCAACAGGTTGAGCAGCACTTGCTCCAGCAACACCCGGTCGGCATACACCGAGGGCAGTTGCGCGCTCACGCGCAGTTCCACCAGCACCTGGTCACGTGCGGCTTCCCAGGCGCACAGCCGCATGGCTTCGCCGGCCACTTCAGCCACGTCCAGCGCCTGCAGGCGCCGTGGCCCTTTGCGCAGGAAGGCGCGCAGGTGGCGGATCACTTCAGCGGCATGGGTGGCCTGCTCGCTGATGCGCTGCAGGCCCTGCCCTACCCGCTCGCGGGCCTGTGGATCACGCTCCAGGCCCTGCAGGTAACGCTGACTGGCGCTGGCGTAGTTGACCACCGCAGCGAGTGGCTGATTGATTTCGTGGGCGATGCCCGAAGCCAGCTCACCCAAGGTAACCAACCGGGCACTGTGCGCCAGGCTTTCCTGGGCTTCGATGCGCAGGGTGATATCGCGTGACACGCTGACCACCTCCACCACCGCACCGGTGTAGGTTTCGCGGATGGCCCGGCTGGCGATTTCGAACCAGCGGTAGCTGCCAGAGGCCTGGCGCACCCGGCATGTCATGGTGTGGTAGCCATCCTGGTCCAGGGCAGCGGCCGCCTGACGCAGCACCTGGCGGCGCTCACGCGGGTGCAGCAAGGCGTACACGGCCATGCCACGCAGTTGCTCGGGCCACAGGCCAAGCAGGCGAAACGCTGCCGGCGAGGCATCCAGGAACCGGCCATCCGGGCTGTGCCGAGAGATCAGGTCGGTGGTGTTTTCAATGATCAGCCGGTACAGGCGCCGGGCGCGGCTGGCCTCGCGTGCACCTTGGCGCTCTTCGCTGGCATCGCGACAGCGCCCGAGCACCTGCTGGCCCTGGTCGTCCGGAATGAAAGACCACAGCACGGTGCGCGCCCCCACCTGCACCTCGACATCAGCAATCGCGCGATGCTGGCGCAGGCACGCGCGCACCAGCGCGGCGCGGTTGGCCGGCAGCCAGCAGTTCAGCGCCGGGCCTTCATCAACCCACACTTGTAGCGCCGGGTTGAGCGCCAGTGGTGTGGCGTCGGCTGCCAGCAAAAGGCTGGGTTGTGGATCCTTGGCAAGCAAGGGGTAAGCAGTCTGGTCCACGGTAGGCGGCTCGTTGTTATAGTAGTTTTACTATATTGCTATAGTCGATATTCCTACTACCATAGCGACTCGCGTAAAAATGCGACAGAGAAAGCGGCCCACCGTCCGCCTCTCTGCACCCTGAACAGAGCTAACAATCAGCCATCGGGGGCCAAGCGCACAAGCAGCGCCTGCCTCCCTTACAGGATTACCGCATGTCGATCTATGCCCAGGGCCTGATGCCCGCTGCCGTCAACCATGTCGCCCTCACCCCGCTAAGTTTCATCGAACGCACCGCTGCCGTGTACGGCAACTACCCGGCGGTGATCCACGGTGCCATCCGCCGCAACTGGCAAGAAACCTACCAACGCTGCAGGCGCCTGGCCAGCGCCCTTGCAGGCCGTGGCATAGGGCGTGGCGACACGGTGGCGGTGATGCTGCCCAACACCCCGGCGATGCTCGAAGCGCACTTCGGTGTGCCTATGACCGGCGCCGTGCTCAACACCCTCAACGTGCGCCTGGACGCGGAGGCCATCGCCTTCATGCTGCAGCATGGTGAAGCCAAGGTGCTGATTACCGACCGCGAGTTCCATGCTGTGATCGAAGCCGCCTTGGCGTTGCTCGAACACCCACCCCTGGTGGTGGACGTGGATGACCCGGAGTACGGCGAAGGCCGTGCGGTCAGCGCGCTGGACTATGAAGCCCTGCTCGCCGAAGGCGACCCGGAATTTGCCTGGGAGTGGCCGGATGACGAGTGGCAGGCCATTTCGCTCAACTACACCTCCGGCACCACCGGCAACCCCAAGGGCGTGGTCTATCACCACCGCGGCGCCTACCTGAACGCGCTGGGCAACCAGATGACCTGGGCCATGGGCCACCGCCCGGTGTACCTGTGGACCTTACCCATGTTCCACTGCAACGGCTGGTGCTACCCCTGGACCATCACCGCCCTGGCCGGCACCCACGTGTTCCTGCGCCGGGTCGACCCGCAAAAGATCCTGAACCTGATCCGCGAACACCGGGTCACCCACCTGTGCGGCGCCCCGATTGTGCTCAACGCCCTGGTCAACATGCCCGAGGCGGCCAAGGCAGCCATCGAGCACCCGGTGCAGGCCATGGTGGCCGGCGCCGCGCCACCGGCCAAGGTCATTGGCGCCGTGGAAGAGATGGGCATCCACGTCACCCACACCTACGGCCTGACCGAAGTCTACGGCCCGGTGACCGTGTGTGCCTGGCATGACGAGTGGAACGAACTGTCGCTGGAAGATCGTGCGCGGATCAAATCACGTCAGGGTGTGCGCTACCCGACCCTGGACGGCCTGATGGTCGCCGACCCGCAGACACTCGAGCCGGTGGCACGCGATGGCAACACGCTGGGCGAGATCTTCATGCGCGGCAACACCGTGATGAAGGGCTACCTGAAAAACCCCGAGGCCACTGCCGAAGCCTTCCGGGGCGGCTGGTTCCACACCGGTGACCTGGCCGTGTGGCACGCCGACGGCTATGTCGAGATCAAGGACCGGCTCAAGGACATCATCATTTCCGGTGGCGAGAACATCTCCACCATTGAAGTCGAGGACGCCCTGTACAAACACCCGGCAGTGCTTGAAGCCGCCGTGGTGGCACGCCCGGATGAAAAGTGGGGAGAAACCCCATGCGCGTTCATTGCCCTGAAGCCAGGCCGGGAGGACACCCGCGAAGCCGACATCACCGGCTGGTGCCGCGAGCACCTGGCCGGTTTCAAGGTGCCGAAGACCGTGGTGTTTGGCGAGTTGCCCAAGACCTCCACAGGCAAGATCCAGAAGTACGTCCTGCGCGACCGGGCCAAAGCCCTCTGAAGCCGTAACGGCTCCGACGTTTCCCTGCAGGAGCAGCCTTGTGCTGCGAAGGGGTCCTCACCGGCGAAGACTACCTTCAGCCATGCCGGCCCTTTCGCAGCACAAGGCTGCTCCTACACGGGTACGGCGCAACCTTCACAGATATCGTCTTCACTTCAAGAGCCCCTGATGACTACTTACTCCGCCCCCCTGCGCGACATGCGCTTCGTCCTGCATGACGTGTTCAACGCCCCGGCCCTGTGGGCCCGCCTGCCCGCCCTGGCCGAGCGCATCGATGCCGACACCGCCGACGCGATCCTGGAAGAAGCAGCCAAAGTCACTGGCCAGCTGATCGCCCCGCTCAGCCGTAACGGCGACGAGCAAGGTGTGCGCTTCGACGCCGGCCAGGTCACCACGCCGGACGGTTTTCGCGAAGCCTGGCAAACCTACCGCGAAGGCGGCTGGGTCGGCCTGGGCGGCAACCCGGCATTTGGCGGCATGGGCATGCCGAAAATGCTAGGTGTGCTGTTCGAAGAAATGCTCTACGCCGCCGACTGCAGCTTCAGCCTGTATTCGGCGTTGAGCGCCGGTAGCTGCCTGGCAATCGATGCCCACGCCAGCGAGACGCTCAAGGCCACTTACCTGCCACCACTTTACGAAGGCCGCTGGGCCGGCACCATGTGTCTGACCGAGCCCCACGCTGGCACCGACCTGGGGCTGATCCGCAGCCGGGCAGAACCCCAGGCCGACGGTAGCTATGGCATCAGCGGCAGCAAGATTTTCATCACCGGCGGCGAGCAGGACCTGACCGAGAACATCATCCACCTGGTACTGGCCAAGCTGCCGGATGCCCCCGCCGGCGCCAAAGGCATCTCGCTGTTCCTTGTGCCCAAATACCTGGTCGAGGCCGATGGCCGACTGGGCGCGCGCAACACCGCCCACTGCGGCTCGATCGAGCACAAGATGGGCATCAAGGCTTCGGCCACCTGCGTGATGAACTTCGACGATGCCAAGGGTTACCTGGTGGGCGAGCCGAACAAGGGCCTGGCGGCGATGTTTACCATGATGAACTACGAGCGCCTGTCCATCGGGATCCAGGGCATCGGTTGTGCCGAAGCGTCGTACCAGAGCGCCGCCCGATACGCCAACGAGCGCCTGCAAAGCCGTGCCGCCAGCGGCCCTCGGGCGCAGGACAAGGCTGCCGACCCGATCATCCACCACGGGGATGTACGGCGCATGCTGTTGACCATGCGCACCCTCACCGAAGGTGGCCGGGCGTTTGCCGCCTATGTCGGCCAGCAACTGGACCTGGCGCGTTACGCCGAAGACGCCGGTGAGCGTGAGCACGCCCAGCGCCTGGTGGCGCTGTTGACGCCAGTGGCCAAGGCATTCTTCACCGACAACGGCCTGGAAAGCTGCGTACTCGGCCAACAGGTATATGGTGGCCATGGCTACATCCGCGAATGGGGGCAGGAACAGCGGGTGCGGGATGTGCGCATCGCACAGATATATGAAGGTACCAACGGTATCCAGGCACTCGACCTGCTGGGGCGCAAGGTGCTGGGCGACGGCGGCCAGGCGCTGGCCAGCTTTGCCGCCGAAGTACGAGCGTTCAGCGTTGCTGCACCACTCCACCGTGAAGCCTTGCAAGCGAGCCTGGCGGGGCTGGAGGCCACCAGCGCCTGGCTGCGTGTACAGGCAGGCGAGGATGCAAACCTGGTCAGTGCGGTAGCGGTGGAATACCTGCAGCTGTTCGGGCTGACAGCGTATGCCTATATGTGGGCACGGATGGCGGCGGTAGCCTTGGCCAGGCGTGAGGAGGATGAAGCGTTTCATGGGGCCAAGCTTGCATGTGCGGCGTTCTTTTTCCAGCGCGTGCTGCCGCGTGTTCTGGGGCTGGAAGCCAGTATCAAGGCGGGCAGTGGCAGCCTTTATGGGCTGGAGGGGGCGCAGTTCTAAACAGCGTACCGAGCGCACGCTTTTTGTAGGAGCAGCCTTGCGCTGCGAAGAGGCCCCCGCAGGATTGCCACATCTGTACAGCAAACACTGGCCTCTTCGCAGCACAAGGCTGCTCCTACAAAAGCAATTCCGGCCATCGCCATTCTTTACGCGAAGGGTTCTCAGACGCTGAAAAACCGTTGCAAATCCGACGAAAAACCGTCACAACTGATAGTCATTCGCCATTACGTCGGTTCTCGGGAGCCCTCTAGCAAGGGTAGAATACGCAAAATCCGGAGCCGCAATGAACCACGACCGCCTCAACACCAGCCCTGACGATGCCATCACCGACGCCGCCGCGCATTGGTGCATGCGCCTGCACGCCGAAGATTGCACGGCGTCCGAGCGCGAGGCGTTTGCCCGCTGGCTGGCGGCGGACCCGCGGCACGCCGAGGAATACCAGGCAATGCTGGAAATCTGGCAAACCGCCGACCTGTTGCCACGCAACGCCACCGTCGTCGACTTCAACCCATCCACCCGTCAGCCTGCCCGCCGGCGCAACTGGCGTCCGCTGGCATCTGCCGCCGCCATCGCCCTGGCCGTGCTGCCGCTGGCCGGCTGGGTGGGCTGGGAACAAGGCTGGCTGCCCAACCACTACCAGCACTTTGAAGCCGGCGACCGCATGCAGACCGTAGAGCTGAGCGACGGCAGCACGGTACAGCTGAATCTCCACACCGAGCTCACCTACCTCAACTACAAGGACCAGCGCCAGGTCACGCTCAAGCGCGGCGAGGCATTCTTCAAGGTGCAGCACGACAGCAACCACCCGTTCATCGTGCATGCAGGTCATGGCCAGACCCGCGTCACCGGCACCCAGTTCAACGTGTGGAAGTACCAGGACCAGGTCAAGGTCACCCTGGTGGAAGGCTCAGTGCTGGTATCCAGCGACGGCAGCGCCGGTGGCTACCGCCTGGGCCCGGGGATGCAGGCCAGCTATCACAAGGGCGATTTCGAGCCGCAGCTGGAGCAGAGCAATGACTACGGCAACAGTCTTGCCTGGCGCAGCGGCAAGCTGGTGCTCGACAACCTGAGCCTGGAGCAGGCGCTGCCAGTGATCAACCGCTACCTCGACGCGCCGCTGCAACTGGCCGATGCCAGCACCGGCCGCATCCGCATCAGCGGTATCTACAACACTCGTGAGGTCGCGCGCCTGGTCAACAACCTGCCCAAAGTGCTGCCTATCTACCTGACCCGCAGCAAGGACGGCAGCACCGTGCTCAACCGCATCTCGCCGCCGCCCGACAAGGGCTGACACCCTCGCCCCTTACAACGTCATCGCCGCCACCCACCCAAACGCCAGCAATGGCAGGTTGTAGTGGATAAAGGTCGGTACCACGGTGTCCCAGATGTGGTGGTGCTGGCCATCCACGTTCAGGCCCGAGGTCGGGCCCAAGGTCGAGTCAGAGGCCGGCGAGCCTGCGTCACCCAAGGCACCGGCAGTACCGACGATGCACACTGTGGCCAGCGGGTCGAAGCCCAGCTGCACGCACAATGGCACAAAGATCGCGGCCAGGATCGGCACGGTGGAGAACGACGAGCCGATGCCCATGGTCACCAGCAGCCCGACCAACAGCATCAGCAAGGCACCGATACCCTTGCTGTGGTCGATCCACTGGGCCGAGGTTTCTACCAGGCTTTTCACCTCACCGGTGGCCTTCATCACGTCGGCAAAACCCGAGGCGGCAATCATGATGAAGCCGATCATGGCCATCATCTTCATGCCTTCGGTGAACAGATCGTCAGTGTCCTTCCACTTGACGATGCCTGACAGCGAGAAAATCAGGAAACCGACCATGGCGCCGATGATCATCGAGTCCAGCAACAACTGGACGATGAACGCTGCAGCAATCGCCAGCCCCGCCACCAGCAGCGTCAGCGGGTTGTACTGCACGCTCACCTGTTCCACCTGCTCGATGCGCGCCAGGTCGTAGTCCCGCTTCTTGCGGTAGCTGATGAACACCGCCAAAAGCAGGCCCGCCAACATACCTGCAGCCGGGATGGCCATGGCATGGGTGACGTTGACACCGCTCACGTCGACACCGGCACGGGCGACGTTGGCCAGCAGGATTTCGTTGAGGAAGATGTTGCCGAAGCCCACCGGCAGGAACATGTACGGGGTGATCAGGCCGAAGGTGATCACGCAGGCAATCAGCCGACGGTCAATGCGCAGGCGGGTCAGCACATACAGCAACGGCGGTACCAGCAGCGGAATGAAGGCGATATGGATGGGCAGGATGTTCTGCGACGACACCGCCACCACCAGCATCAGGCCGATCATCAGCCATTTGACCTTGCCGCCATTGGCGTGGCCCTGGCGATCGATCATGGCCAGTGCACGGTCAGCCAAGGCATGGGCCAGGCCCGACTTGGCAATGGCCACGGCGAAAGCGCCCAGCAGTGCGTAGGACAAGGCAACCGTGGCGCCACCGCCCAGGCCGCCGTTGAAGGCCTTAAGCGTGCCTTCGATGCCCAGGCCACCCACCAGCCCACCGACAAGGGCACCGATGATCAGGGCGATGACCACGTGCACGCGGGACAGGCTGAGTATCAGCATGATGCCGACCGCGGCGATCACTGCATTCATGGTTGGCTTACCTCATTACGACAGAAAAAAGCGCGCACTCTGAAGCAGCCGGCTGCAGATGTCAAAAGCGCCATGTTGCGGCGCGTTTCACAGAAGGCCGGATTTAAATTGAATGCTTGAATAAAGAAAAAATTGACTGGGCCGATAAGGTGTTGGGCTCCCCGCCCAACCCAGCCCCAAAGCCATAACCCTTAGTGCCCAAAAAAGGGATCCGCCCCCATGCCTTTGCGCCAACTTTCCATCCAGTGGAAGATCACCCTGCTCGCCGGCCTTTGCCTGGCCGGCATCGTCACCTTGCTCGTCGGCCTGTCGTTGTACCGCATGGACCACAGCTCGGACCTGGTCAAGGCCAGCAGCATGCAGATGCTGACCGAAGCGGCGCAATCGCGCATCGAGTCGCAGGGTGAAGTGCAAGCGCTGAACATCCGTCGCCAGTTCATGGACGCCTACCAGTACGGCGCCGGCTTCGCCCGCCAGGTGCTGTTCCTGCGCGAACAGGCAGAAAAGCGCTACCTCGACGCGTTTGACCTGCGTGAAGACATGACCCGCCAGGTGCGCACCGCCCTGCAGGCCAACCCCGACCTGCTCGGCCTGTCGCTGGTGTTCGAGCCCAACGCGCTGGACACCAAGGACAGCCTGTTCGCCGGCAAGGCAGAGCTGGGCAGCAACGAAACCGGGCGCTTTGCCCTGTACTGGTCGCAGCCGCGCGCCGGCCAGCTGACCGCCATGGCGCTGCCTGAACACGACATGGCCAACACCGAGATCGGCCCCAGCGGCCAGCCGGCCAACACCTGGTGGGTGTGCCCGCGTACCACCGGCAAGGTCTGCGTGGTAGAGCCCTACTTCTATGACATCGATGGCCAGCAGGTGCTGATGACCAGCATCGTCTTCCCGCTGGCGGTCAACGGCAAGACCATTGCCACCTTGTCCATCGACATCAACCTCAACAGCCTGCAGGCCCTGAGCCAGGAGGCCAGCCGCAGCCTGTACGAGGGCCGCACCACGGTCGGCATCCTCAGCCCGGTCGGCCTGCTGGCGGGCTATAGCGCCGATGCCAGCAAGCTGGCCCAGCACTTCGACCAGGTGGACTCGGCCAAGGGCGCCGAACTGGTACGCAAGCTGGCCGATGGCAAGATGACCATCCTGCACGACCAGCAGCGCCTGAAAGTGCTGGCCGCGTTCCGGCCGATCCCCGACGCGCAACCCTGGGGCGTACTGCTGGACGTGCCGGAAAATGCCCTGACCGGGCCTGCCGAAACACTGAAGCAGGAACTGGACGCGCTGAACACCAGTGGTACCCTGCTGGAGCTGGGCCTGGGCCTGGCGGCAGCCATTGCCGGCCTGCTGATGGTGTGGCTGATGGCCCGCGGCGTTACCCGGCCGATCCTCGGCGTGGCCGCCATGCTCAAGGACATTGCCAGCGGCGAAGGCGACCTGACCCGCCGCCTGACCTATCAGAAGCAGGACGAGCTGGGTGAACTGGCCGGCTGGTTCAACCGCTTCCTCGACAAGTTGCAGCCGACCATCGCCGAGGTCAAACGCTCGGTGCAGGCTGCACGAGGCACCGCCGACCAGTCCTCGGCAATTGCCACGCAAACCAGCGCCGGCATGGAGCAGCAATACCGCCAGGTCGACCAGGTGGCCACGGCCTCGCACGAAATGAGCGCTACGGCCCAGGACGTGGCGCGCAGTGCTTCGCAGGCTGCCCAGGCCGCTCGTGATGCCGACCAGGCCACCCGCGAAGGCCTCGCAGTCATCGACCGCACCACCCAAAGCATCGATGCCCTGGCCGCCGACATGAGCAACGCCATGGCCGAAGTCGAAGGCCTGGCGCAGAACAGCGAAAAGATCGGTTCGGTGCTGGAAGTGATCCGCTCGATTGCCGAACAGACCAACCTGCTGGCGCTCAACGCCGCCATCGAGGCAGCCCGCGCGGGTGAAGCCGGCCGTGGCTTTGCCGTGGTTGCCGATGAAGTACGCAACCTGGCCCGACGCACCCAGGAGTCGGTGGAAGAAACCCGCCAGGTGATCGAGGCCTTGCAAGACGGCACCCGCGAAGTGGTCGGTGCCATGGACAACAGCCACCGTCAGGCCCAGGGCGGTGTCGAACAGGTTGGCCAGGCTGTGACTGCGTTGCAGCGTATCGGCCAGGCGGTGACGGTGATCACCGACATGAACCTGCAGATCGCCTCGGCCGCCGAAGAGCAAAGCGCGGTGGCCGAAGAGATCAACAGCAACGTGGCAACCATCCGCGATGTCACCGAATCGCTGTCGGGGCAGGCCAACGAGTCGGCGCGTGTCAGCCAGTCCCTGAACAGCCTGGCCAACCAGCAGCAGGCGCTGATGGACCAGTTCCGCGTCTGAGGCAAACGGGGCCGCCCCGCGCGGCCCTGAGCCCCGCCAACACCTCGTCGTCTACACTTGCCCCCACCCCCAAGGCGCGGCAAACGACGAGGTCTGGATGAACAAGTTTTCAACGCTGCTGGCCGGCCTGATGCTGGCCGTAGGCCTGGCCAACACCCACAACGCTGTATCGGCAGAGCAACGCCCACCGATCCATTTCGGTGCCATCGGCTGGGAAAGCGGTGCCCTCACCACCGAAATCCTGCGGCTGATCGTGGAGCGCGGGTATGGCTACACCACCGATACCCTCCCCGGCAGCACCGTCAGCATGGAAGTGGCCCTGGCCCGCAACGACCTCCAGGTGATCGCCGAAGAGTGGGCCGGACGCAGCCCTGCCTGGGTCAAGGCTGAGCAGGCAGGCCAGGTATTCGCACTGGGCGACACGGTCAAGCATGCAGAAGAAGGCTGGTGGGTACCCGCGTACGTGATCGAAGGCGACGCTGCTCGCAAGTTGAAGCCTTTGGCGCCCGACCTACGCAGCGTCGAAGACCTCAAGCGCTACCCGCAGGTATTTCGTGACCCCGAGTCACCCGACAAGGGCCGTTTTCTGAACAGCCCCAGCGGCTGGACATCGGAAACGGTCAACAGCCAGAAACTCAAGGCGTATGGCCTGGATGAGCTGTACACCAACTTCCGCAGTGGCTCCGGTGCGGCGATGGATGCCGAAATCGGCTCGGCCATCCGCCGTGGCCAGCCGGTGCTGTTCTATTACTGGAACCCGACCCCGCTGATGGGGCGATACAAACTCATCCGCCTGCAAGAGCCAGCGTTCGATGCCGAGGCGTGGGCCACGCTGACCGATGCCGGAAACCCCAGCCCGAAGGGTAGCCGCTCACTGCCCGCGAAGCTGTCGATTGGTGTATCGAAGGCCTTCCGTGATGGCTACCCGGACCTGGTCGCGGTGTTCGAGCAGGTCGACCTGCCGATCGATCGGCTCAACAAGGCGCTGGCCGTCATGAGCGAAAAACGCACGCCACCGCGCGAGGCCGCCCTCACCTTCCTGCGTGACAACCCAGAGGTGTGGAAAGCCTGGCTGCCTGCCGAGGTTGCCACCAAGGTCGAGGGCAGCCTGTGAGCAACGGCTTTCCCCAAGCCCTGCAGTTTTCTTTCGCTGACAGCGTAAACAGGCTGGTCGACTGGCTGGTGCTGAATTACGGCGATCACTTGCGCGCGGTCTCTGATCAGCTGCTGCAACTGCTGGTCGGCCTGGAGAACCTGCTGCGCCTGCTGCCCTGGTGGTTGCTGTTGCTACTGGTTGGCCTGCTTGCCTGGCACGCCAGCCGCAGCCTGCTGCGCAGCGCGGTGCTGGTGGCGCTGCTGGCCTTGATCGGGATGCTCGGGCTGTGGGACAAGCTGCTGCAAACCCTGGCCCTGGTACTGGTGAGTACCGGGTTGTGCGTACTGGTGGGCGTGCCGCTGGGCATATTGCTCGCTTCCCGGCCACTGGCCAGGCGGCTACTGTTACCGGTACTGGATGTGATGCAGACGCTGCCGGCCTTCGTTTACCTGATCCCGGTGCTGATGCTGTTCGGCCTGGGCAAAGTACCCGCCGTGTTCGCCACGCTGATCTACGCCCTGCCGCCGCTGGTGCGGTTGACCGAACTGGGCCTGAGCCAGATCGACCCTTCGCTGCTGCAGGCCGCACACGGCCTCGGGGCCAGCCGTTGGCAGCGGTTGCGGCGCATTGCCCTGCCGCTAGCGCTGCCAAGCATCATGGCCGGGCTCAACCAGTCGGTAATGATGGCCTTGTCGATGGTGGTGGTGGCGTCGATGATCGGCGCCCGCGGGTTGGGTGAAGATGTGCTGGCGGGCATCCAGACCTTGAATGTCGGCCAGGGTGTGGAGGCCGGGCTGGCGATCGTCGCCCTGGCCATGGTGATCGACCGGATCAGCCAGGCGTATGGGCGTATTGAGCGCTGAACAATGTTGCCTGTACCGGCCCTATCGCCGGCAAGCCAGCTCCCACAGGGTCAGCACAATGGCCGCTGCCTGTGGAGTACCTGAGCTGGCTTGCCGGCGACAGGGCCGGGCCTGACAATACTGCCCTGTCAGCTTGTAACCGGACCTTCTCCGCATGTCTCTCAAAGCCTTGCGCACCCTGGTAACCATCGCCCGCCACGGCACCTTCGCGCGTGCCGCCGACCTGCTCAGCCTCACCCCTTCGGCGGTGAGCCTGCACATCAAGACCCTTGAAGACGAGTTGCAGGTCACCTTGTTCGACCGCAGCCGCAGGCAGGTGGTGCTGACCGAAGCAGGCCAGTTGGCGGTGGCCCGCGCCGAGAGCATCCTGGCTGCCTACGACGAACTGGCCGACGCTGTGGCCAGCGGCCCGAGCCTGCGCGGCCGCCTGCGTCTGGGGGCGATTCATACCGTGCTGGCGCGGCGCTTGCCCAAGGCGCTGGTATGGATCAAGGCCAACCACCCACAGTTGCACATCAGCGTGGCCTCGGGCATGTCGGCGGAGCTGGCACGCCGGGTGGAAGACGGTGAACTGGACGCGGCGATCACCACCGAGCCGGTCAGCCCGTACCCACAAAGCCTGGATTTCACGCCGCTGTTCGAGGACCGCTTCTGGGCCATCGCCAGCCCCGAACTGGCCGGGTACAGCGTGCCGGAGCTGCTCGCCAGTCAACCTTTCTTGCGCTTCGACAAGCGCGCGTGGGCCGGGCGGCAGATCGAGCAGGAACTGCGCCGCCAGCATTTGCAAGTGAGCGAGCAGATGGAACTGGACAGCCAGGAAGCGCTGGCAAGCATGGCCGTCATGGGCCTGGGCGTGGCGATCATCCCCATGGCAGACGACGACCTGAAACGCCTTCCCCCGGCCACCTGCCTGCCGTTTGGCGAACCGCAACTGACCCGGCGGGTGGTGTTGCTGGAGCATGAGAAAAGCCAACGGCGGCATTTAAGTGCGGTGTTGAAGACTGCGCTTGATGCGTAGTTGCAATTAGTGACTGTCCTGGCGGGATCTCTGTGGGAGCGGGCGTGCCCGCGAACACCGGCGCAGCCGGTGCCATCCATCGCGTTGGATTCTTCGCGGGCACGCCCGCTCCCACAGAGACCGCGTAATGCCTAAACCATGCATTTTTTCTCAACAGTCAGTGCAGAAAACAACGTTTTTACAAACCATTGCGCACCCGTAGTCTGTGCCCGTACCCGACCACGGAACGTCGACCATGCTTCACTTGCTGCTGACCACCCTGCTACCGATCATCCTGCTGATCACCCTGGGTATTTTCCTGCGCCTGCGCGGCTTTCTGGCCGAGAGTTTCTGGCCTGGCGCCGAGCGCCTGAGCTACTACGTACTGCTGCCCTCGCTGTTCCTGCACGGCCTGGCCACCGCCAACCTCGATGGCGTACCGGTGATGGGCATGGTCGGCGTGCTGATGCTCTCGACCCTGGCCGGCGCCGTGCTGCTGGTGCTGTACCAGGGCGCGATCAACCACGACGGCGCAGACTTCACCTCGGTGTTTCAGGGCGGTATCCGCTTCAACAACTACATAGGCGCTACCCTGGCCGCCGGCATCTATGGCAGCGCCGGCATCGCCCTTGCAGCGGTGGCCAACGCCGCCATCGTGCCCTTGGTCAACCTGCTCTGCGTACTGGTGTTCGCCCGTTTCAGCGCCCGCCACAGCTCACCGGTCACCGTGGTGCGGGCAATCTTCGCCAACCCATTGATTGTCGGCTGTGCCGGCGGCCTGCTGCTGCGGGTAACGGGGCTGGGCTTGCCGCCGGGCATCGAACCCACGGTCAAGGCACTGGGCCAGGCCGCCCTGCCAATGGGCCTGCTATGTGTGGGCGCAGCGCTGGGTGGGGCCAGCCCGGGCCAGCAGGTACGCCCGCTAATGGCGGCGTCGGCATTCAAGTTCCTGGTCATGCCCTTGACCACCTGGGGCCTGTGCCGCGTGCTGGGCCTGAGTGGCCAGGCAGCCGTGGTTGCGGTGCTGTTCCAGGCCCTGCCCACCGCTTCGTCCTCCTATGTGATGGCCAGGCAAATGGGTGGCAACGCCCCCTTGATGGCCACCATCATTGCCCTGCAGACCGTAGCCGCCGCTGCGACCCTGCCTTTGGTATTAATGCTTACGCTTGGCTAGACTGGCAATTAGCCCCCATTCGGAAGCTTTGCCATGCGCGCTGCCTGGATTGTGATTGGCTTGACCTCGGCCCTGCTCGCAGGCCCCTTGCAGGCTGCCGACACGGTCAAGGCCGCAGTGGCTGAAGACAAAGCCGAAGTGTTGGAAGAAAAGGTGGCCAACGATGCCCCACCGCCGAAAAAGACAGAAAAACTGACCTCCAGCGAAGCCCAGGCAGTCGACCCGGCCGGCCAGGCGCCACTGGACGACAGCATCACCTGCCTGGCCCGTACCATCTACTGGGAAGCCAAGGGCGCCGATGCCGAAGACATGTCAGCCGTGGCCAGCGTGGTGCTCAACCGCCTGGGCCATGATGGCTTCCCCGACACCATCTGCGGCGTGGTCAAGCAGGGCGTGGAGACCAAGGCCTGCCAGTTTTCCTGGTGGTGTGACGGGCGCCCGGACCAGGTCGAGGAAGCGCAACGCTACGATGTGGCCAAGGAGATTGCCCGCAAGGCGCTCAACCAACAATTGAAAGACCCCACCGGCGGCGCGCTGTACTTCCACGATCGCACGGTACATCCCGACTGGGCCAAGGCATACCGCAAGACTTCGCAGACCACGCACTTCCTGTTCTACAAGCCGAACCCGGCGTTGGCCCGTTGATACCGAAACAGCTGAAAGCGCCAGCTCGATACGAATGATTAGCAACTCATCGCACTTTTCCGGCGACCACTGGTCTACTCCCTCTTTTGCCGGCAGTAACGATTGCCGGCATTTTCATTGCTTTGCACCAGCTAGGGCCAAAAGCCCCGGGCTTGTGTAGGATGAGCAGCGCATACCACGACGCTGCCAGTCATAGGGAGATCCACATGCGCGTCCTGCCATCCGTTGCCGCCTTGTCGCTGGGCCTGGTTGTCTCGACCGGGGCACTGGCTGTTACCGGCGAAGAGGCGCAACTGATCGATTCGATCAATGTCTACCGCAGCAAGGCCCAGCCCTGCGGTGGCGAGGCGTCGCTGGAGCTGCCACCGCTTAACAGCGACACCCGTCTGGCGCTGTCGCCAGAGGGCACCCGTGACCTGCAGCAGGCCATGACCCGCGCCGCCTACCCCATGGTCAACGTCCAGGCCATCAGCCTGTCTGGCCCTCGCGATGCGCGCGCGGCCATGCACGCCATCGAAGAAAGCTTTTGCCAGGTGGTGCTCGACCCGCAGTTCGTCGATATCGGCGTCAGCCAGGAGGGCCGCGACTGGCGTATCGTGCTGGCCCGACCGCTGCTCAGCGGCCGTCTGGGCGACTGGCAGGCCGAGGGGCAGAAGGTATTGCAAGAGATCAACGCTGCGCGCAAGGTGCCGCGCCAATGCGGCGGCCAACCGTTCGCCGCAGCCCCCGCACTGAACTGGAGCACGGCACTGGCCGGGGTCGCCGCCAACCATACGCGAGCCATGGCCAACCAGAACTTCTTCGACCACATCGACAAGGATGGCCGCACCCCTGGTGACCGGGCGGAGCTGGCCGGCTACCTGTATCAGCAAATCGGCGAAAACATTGCCGCCGGGCGTGACAGCGCGCACAAGGTGGTTGATGGCTGGCTGCAGAGCCCAGGGCATTGCGCCACGTTGATGAACCCGGACTTCCGTGAGCTGGGTGCCGCCTATGCGGTGGACCCGAAAAGCGATGCAGGGATTTACTGGACCGGCTTGTTCGGCACACCGCAGTAAGCGCTGCGCCGAGTTTCAGCCTGGGTGATTGGCTGCCCGCATCGCCAAGGCCGTGCAGCCAAACCGCCGCCGCACACATTTACCCAGGTAACTGGCATCGCCCAGCCCCACCTCATCGGCAATCTGCGCCAGGCTGTGGCTTGAGTTGAGCAAGCGCCAGCGCGCCTGCTGCAGGCGCATTTCCAGCCACCAGGCCTTGGCACTCATGCCGTGGCTGGCGTGGAACTGCCGGTCCAGCTGGCGCCGGCTGATGCCCAGTTCAGCGGCCAGTTGCTCGACCGCCAGCGGGGTGCCCAGGTGGTGACGCATCAGGGCCTGTGCCCGCTGCACCTGGCGCCCCTGGCCGGCGCCCAGCTCCAGCGAGCGCAAGGCATGACGGCTGTCGCGGGTTTCGTCCACCAGCATGTCGGCCAGCCCTTTGAGCGCCCGGGTTCGCCCACAGGCTTGTGACAACAGCGCCACCGCCAGGTCGATGGCCGCCGTGCCGCCAGCACAGGTGATGCGGTTTGCGTCGATGCAATACAGTTGATCGCGCAGCACCTGCAACTGTGGGAACGCTGCGCGAAACTCGGCTTCGTGACGCCAGTGCACGACCACCTTGTGCCCCCGTAACAACCCACATGCGGCCAACAGGAAAGCGCCATTGTCGACCCCTACAAGCTTGACCCCGGCTTTGCCGGCCTGCCTGAGCAAGGTTTGGTAGCGCGGCGCCAGCGCAGCTGTAGCCATGGCGTTGCGCCCGCCGAACACCACCAGGTAGTCGAAACTGGCCAGTTCCAGCTGGCCGGCCACCGCCTCGACCTGCACCACTGCACCGCTGCTCGACGGTACCGGGTCGAGCGTGAGCCCTGCCACGGTCCAGCTGCAATAGCGCTGCTGGCTGTAGTCTTCGTCGTCGGCGCTGAAGCGCAATTTGTCGAGAAAGCCGCCGAATGGCAGCAGGGCGAAATCCGGTAACGGCAAGATCAGCAGGCGGATATCAGGCAACATGGCATTGCGTCCAGAAACAACTATTCAATGTCCAGATCATACCCTTGCTGACCGGGCGCCGCGCCCTAGACTGGCACTCTTCAAATCAACAAGGCGTTGCACCATGGCACTCGACACCTGGCTCATCTACCTGCTGGCCAGCATCGGCCTGTCGCTGACACCAGGCCCCAACAGCCTCCTGGCACTGACCCATGGCGCCCTGTATGGCGCCCGCCGTACGTTGTTCACCATTGTTGGCGGCGTGTTCGGCTTCAGCGCGCTTATCGCCCTGGCCATGTTCGGCCTCAGCGCGTTGCTGCAAACCTCGGCTTCGGTGTTGAGCGTGCTCAAGTGGGTGGGCGGCGCTTACCTGGTCTGGCTGGGTATCCAGCTGTGGCGCAGCCCGGGCCTGCACCTGGAATTGACCGAGCGCAGTGCACGCCTCGGCAATGCGGGTTTGTTCCGCCAAGGCTTGTTGTCGGCCATGGCCAACCCCAAAGTGCTGCTGTTCTATGGTGCCTTCCTGCCACAATTCATCGACCCGCAACGCGGGCTGATGCTGCAGTTCGTAGTGATGGCGGCGACCTTTGCCAGTGTGGAGTTTCTGGTCGAGTATGTGCTGGCCCGCCTGGCGTTTCGCATCCGGCCGTGGCTGGCCAAGGGTGGTAAAGGCTTCAATCGCTGCTGCGGCAGCCTGTTTGCCTTGATTGGCGTGGCGCTGCCGCTTGGCCGATAGCACCTGGACAGATATGCACGGTCTTTTTAGGAGCGGCCTTGCGTCGCGATAGGGGTGCGAAGCGCCCCCGAAATTCTCGGCATCATGCACAATCGCCGGGGCCGCGTTGCGGCCCTATCGCGACGCAAGGCCGCTCCTACAGGGACCGCATACCGGTCAGGATCGGGGAGCTTTGGCCATAAAAGCGATCAATGCCAGGCCGGGCAACCCTGCCCCCACCAGCGCCACACCTTGCCAGCCAAACTGGCTAAACAACGCACTGGCCACCGCCGACCCCAGCGCCCCACCCAGGAAGATGCTGGTCATGTACACCGCGTTCAACCGCCCGCGGCTGGCCGGGTCCAGTGCATACACTTCGCGCTGGCCGATGACCATGTTCATTTGCACCGCAAAGTCCAGCAGCACGCCGGTCAGGCCCAGGCCGATCACGCTGTAGCCCGGCGCCGTCAAGCCCAGCAACAAGGCCGCCGGGGCCAGTAGCAGCGCCAGCAGCGAGCCGGCCCGTGCATGCCCGGCATCTGCCAGGCGGCCAGCCAAGGGCGCGGCAACGGCGCCCACCGCGCCCACCAGGGCGAACAGGGCGATCTGGCTTTGCGACAGGCTGTGCTCACCCGCCAGCGCCATGGGCACCGCCGTCCAGTAAAGGCTGAACGCTGCGAACATCAGTGCCTGGTACAACGAGCGCTGGCGCAACAGCGGATAGCGGCGCAACAGTGTGAGCAACGACAGCATCAACCCGGCATAGCTGGCCTTGTGCTCAGGCCGCCGCTGCGGCAGGGTCAGGGCCAGCAGCATGATGATCGCCAGCATCACTCCGGCAGCGCCAATGAACACCGCCCGCCAGCCGAAGTGGTCGGCCACCAGGCTGGACAACGGCCGCGCCAGCAGGATACCCAGCAACAACCCGCCCATGATGTTGCCGACCACCCGGCCCCGCTGCTGCTCAGGCGCCAGGTGCGCCGCCAGCGGAATGAGCATCTGCACAGCCACCGAGCTGAACCCGATCAACAGCGCATAGCCCAGGAACAGCTGGCCCTGGCCGCTGCTGCTGGTCCCTGCCAGCAGCAGGCTGACACACGCCAGCACAGCGGTGGCGACCATCAAGCGGCGGTTCTCCAGCAAATCAGCCAGCGGCACCAGCAACAGCAGGCCCAGGGCATAACCCAACTGAGTGAGTGAAACAATCAGGCTGGCGTGCTCGGTGGACAGCCCCAGGTCCGGTGCGATCAAACCGACGATGGGCTGGGCGTAGTAGATGTTGGCCACGATCGCGCCGCAGCAGAACGCCAGCAGCACGACCAGTGCCCGGCTCAGGCCGTTGGCTGCAGGTTGCGCGGCGGCAAGGGAGGGATTCATGCGAGGTTCCTCGACAAGGGGTGGAATATGCCGCCTACCTTAACCAGACGCGTCAATGCCGGGAATCCAGCCCTGGCGCAACGCGCTTTTGCGCACAGCGCAACGCTAGCGGTGCCGGCCTAACAAACCTTCGCAAAAATCGATAAACGCATTCACCCGCCGCGAACCACGGTGGTTGGGCAGATACAGGGCGTTGATGCTGTCATTGGCCGTGCCAGGGCTGGCCCGCCAGCCTGGGAACACCCGCAGCAGGCGCCCGGCCAGCACATCCTCGCGCACCAGCCAGTCGGCCAGCAGCGCGATGCCAGTGCCCGCCAGTGCGGCTTCGCGCAACATGTCGGCATTGGCGCTGCGCAGCGGCCCGCTTACGTTCAACTCCAGGCTTTCCTGGCCAAGCACCAGGCGCCAGGGGCGCGCTTTCTGCCCGTAGCGAAAACGCAGGCAGGCGTGCTCCAGCAACTGCCGGGGGTGCTGCAGCGTATCTCGCCCGGCCAGGTAAGCCGGGCTGGCCACCAGCCAACGCTCGAAGCGGCCGAGCTGGCGACACACCAATTCGTCATTGGCCGACGGGTCGCCCAGGCGAATCGACAGGTCATAGCGCCCGTCCAGCAGGTCATCCAGGCGGTCGCTGAGGTCGATGTCCAGCTCCAGCGCCGGGTGCCGCGCCAGAAACGGCCCCAGGTGCGGGGCGATGACCCGCCTGCCGAACTCCACCGGCAGGCACAGGCGCAACACGCCGACAGGCTCCTCGCCACGGTCGGCAACACTGGCATCGGCCTCGTCCAGCGCCTCGAAAATGCCCCGCGCACGCTCATAGTAACGGGCGCCGGCTTCGGTCAGGCTGACCTGGCGAGTCGAGCGGTTGAGCAACGTGGTGCCCAGCGCCGTTTCCAGCGCATCAACCAGGCGCGTTACCGACGAAGTCGCCAGCCCAAGCCTGCGCGCAGCGGCAGAAAAGCCTTGGGCATCGACAGTGGCCACGAACATCTGCATCGCCAGGAGTTTGTCCATTTGCTGCCCGTCATCCAAATCTCGGAAAGGTCTTACAAACAGCGGGGCGGGTCAAGAAGCGCGCTGCAGGGTAATAGCGTCCATAGTGGTAACACACCTTCAAAGCGAGGCTTTCCATGACACCAAATAACCTGCTGACTGCCCTGCCACCCTGCGACCCCACCCGTGCCGAACGTGTCGACGAGCTGCTCAGCCGCCCTGGCGTGCGTGTGGAGCGTATTGTCTCGAGCGGCCAGGCCAGCCCGCCCGGTTTCTGGTACGACCAGGCCGAAGGCGAGTGGATCGTGCTGCTCAGCGGTGCCGCCGGCCTGCGTTTCGAGCACGAGCACCACACCCGTTTGCTGGCGCCGGGCGATTGCCTGGACATCCCGCCCCACTACCGCCACCGCGTGGAGTGGACCGCCCCCGGCACAGCCACCATCTGGCTGGCAGTGTTCTACACCAGCTCCACCCCGTGGCCAGCGTGATACCTGGCCACTTTTGTACTCGACCAAAGTATGGATGCATATTACATAACGCGCATGAACACCCCGTTTAATGCATTTTTCAGCGCCTGATCTACACTTTTAGCCACACCATCGCGCGATCAGCCCTGCGACAATCAGCCTCATAAAATTATGTACCAACTTGTTAATTAGCAAGCTAAGGGCTTAGACTGCGCGCATTCCACCTGCTGAGATCCCTGGCATGAACGAAACACCGCGCGCTTCTGGCGCCACAAACATCATCCTGATCGGCCTGGGCGTGATCATCGCCCTGCTCGGCCTCCTCCTGGCTGCTGGCGGCATCAAGCTGGCCGGCCTGGGCGGTTCCTTGTACTTCCTGATCGGCGGCTTGGCCATGGCCATCGCCGGTGTCCTTGTCGCCTGCCGCAAGAAGGCCGGTGCCTGGCTGTACGCAGCGTTTCTGATCGGTACCGCGATCTGGGCGCTGATCGATACTGGCTTGGTGTTCTGGCCGCTGTTCTCGCGCCTGTTCATGTTTGCCGCGATCGGCATGGTGGTGGCACTGGTCTACCCGCTGCTGGCCCGTGCCAACGGCGCCAGTGCCGGCCGCGGTGCCTACGGCATTGCCGGGGTGATGGCCGTGGCACTGGTGATCGCCGCCGGCAACATGTTCGTCGCCCACCCAAGCGTCGCCCCTACCGGCAAAGGCCCGGGCATGACCCCGGTCGAGGCTGGCAAAGAGCAGAAGGACTGGGCCCACTACGGCAACACCGAAGGTGGCAGCCGCTTCGCCGCGCTGGACCAGATCAACCGCGACAACGTGAACAAGCTGAAGGTGGCGTGGACCTACCACACCGGTGACGTGGCCATCAGCGACGGCAACGGTGCCGAGGACCAGCTGACCCCGTTGCAGATCGGCAACAAGGTGTTCATCTGCACCCCGCACAACAACCTGATCGCCCTCGATGCCGATACCGGCAAAGAGCTGTGGAAAAACGAAATCAACGCCCAGTCCAAGGTCTGGCAGCGTTGCCGTGGCATGGCCTATTTCGACGCCACTGCAGCCATCGCCCAGCCGACCCAGCGGAACAGCTCGCCGGTCGCCGGCGGTAGCGTGCCGGCCGGTGCCAACTGCCAGCGTCGTCTGCTGACCAACACCATCGATGGCCGCCTGATTGCCGTCGACGCCGACAATGGCGAGTTCTGCCAGGGCTTTGGCAACAACGGCCAGGTCAACCTGATGACCGGCCTGGGCAATGTGCCGGACTCCTATTACCAGCTGTCCTCCGCACCGCTGATGGCCGGTACCACCGTGGTGGTCGGCGGCCGTGTTGCCGACAACGTCCAGACCGACATGCCAGGCGGCGTAATCCGTGGTTTCGACGTCATCACCGGTGAAATGCGCTGGGCCTTCGACCCGGGCAATCCGGAAGATCGCCAGGCACCGCAGGGCGACGGCACCTATGTGCGCAGTACCCCGAACAGCTGGGCGCCGATGTCCTACGACCCGGCGATGAACACCGTGTTCCTGCCGATGGGTTCGTCGTCCACCGACATCTACGGTGTAGAGCGCAGCAAGCTGGACCACACCTACGGCGCTTCGGTGCTGGCCCTGGACGCCACCACCGGCAACCAGAAGTGGGTGTTCCAGACCGTGCACAACGACCTGTGGGACTTCGACCTGCCGATGCAGCCGAGCCTGATCGACTTTACCAAGGACGACGGCCAGTCGGTTCCTGCGGTGGTGATCGGCACCAAGGCCGGGCAGATCTACGTGCTCGACCGTGCCACCGGCAAGCCGCTGACCCAGGTCGACGAAGTACCGGTCAAACCAAGCAACATCCCGAACGAGCCATACTCCCCAACCCAGCCGAAGTCGGTGGGCATGCCGCAGATCGGCGCGCAAACCCTGACCGAGTCGGACATGTGGGGCGCCACCCCGTATGACCAGCTGCTGTGCCGCATCGACTTCAAGAAAATGCGCTACGACGGCCTGTACACCGCGCCGGGCACCGACCTGTCGCTGAGCTTCCCGGGTTCGCTGGGTGGCATGAACTGGGGCAGCATTTCTACCGACCCGGTACATGGCTTCATCTTCGTCAACGACATGCGTCTGGGCCTGTGGATCCAGATGATTCCGTCGCAGAACAAAGGCGGTGCCGCTTCCGGTGGCGAAGCGCTGAACACCGGCATGGGCGCAGTACCGCTCAAGGGCACCCCGTATGCGGTGAACAAGAACCGCTTCCTGTCGGTAGCCGGCATCCCGTGCCAGGCACCACCGTTCGGCACCCTGACCGCCATCGACATGAAGACCCGCCAGGTGGCCTGGCAAGTACCGGTAGGCACCGTTGAAGACACCGGCCCGCTCGGTATCCGCATGCACCTGCCGATCAAGATTGGCCTGCCAACCCTGGGCGGCACCCTGTCGACCCAAGGCGGCCTGGTGTTCATCGCCGGCACCCAGGACTTCTACCTGCGCGCCTACGACAGCAGCAACGGTAACGAAATCTGGAAGGCTCGCCTGCCAGTGGGCAGCCAGGGCGGCCCGATGACCTATGTTTCGCCGAAGACCGGCAAGCAGTACGTGGTCATCACTGCTGGCGGCGCCCGCCAGTCGACTGACCGCGGCGACTACGTGATTTCTTACGCCTTGCCGTAAGAGCGCGTCGCCCCCTTCGCGGGTGAACCCGCTCCCACAAGGTCAGCACTGGCCATGCGGGCGCGGGTTCATCCGTGAATGGCCCTGAATAACAACCCGAGACACAGCAATGCCATCCGCAATTCGCATTACCCCTACCCTGCTGCTGGCCTTGGCCAGCACCACTGCCCTGGCCGACGGCGACCTGATGACCCGTAGCACCCTGACCGGTGACTGGGGCGGCCTGCGTCACCAGCTTGAAGACGACGGCGTGAAGTTCACCGGCGACTACAGCGGCGAAACCGCCTATAACGCCCACGGCGGCCTGCACCGCTCGGCGCGCTATTCGCAGAACCTGAAGCTGGGCGTGCAGTTCGACCTGTCGAAACTGTATGGCCTGGACAACGGCGGCAAGGTCCAGCTGACCATCAACGACCGCCGCGGCAACAGTGCCTCGGAAGACCTGGTAGGCAACCGCCTGCCAATCCAGGAGAACTTCGGTGGCCTGTACACCCGCCTGACCGAGCTGAGCTACGAGCGCACCCTGTTCACCCCGGCGCTCAACGTCAAGCTGGGCTACATGGCCATGGGTAACGACCTGGGCGGCCTGGACAGCGGCATCCTGTGCAACTTCATGAACGCCGGCTTCTGCGGCCACCCGCTGAACATGTCCGGTGGCAGCGGCTGGACCAACTACCCCAACGCTCACCTGGGCGTGCGGGTGAAGTACGACCTGTCGCCTGCCTGGCAATTGCGCGTGGCGGCGTTCAACGTCGACCCCGAAAGCAATGGCAACTCCAGCCGCGCCTGGCACCTGGGCCCCAAGCACACCACCGGCACCGTGGTGCCGGTGGAGCTGGTGTACAAGCTGCAGGGTGAACTGCCCGGCGAGTACAAGCTGGGCTACTACTACGACAGCTCCGACGTGAAACGCATCGGCAGCGATGACGAAGTATCCGGCCGCGGCGGCCACTACCTGCTGATCGACCAGGCAGTATGGAACGACCAAAGCTCGCCAGGCCGCAGCCTGCATGCCTTCGGCCAGTACTCGGCATCCAGCAAGGCCGCCTCGCCGTTCACCAAGTGGTATGGCGCCGGTGTGGTGCTGTACAAGCCGTTCGAAGGCCGCCCGAAAGATACGGTGGCGCTGGGTTACGGCCGTGCTGTGCCCAACCCGCGTAGCCGCGATGTGCTGGAAGACGCCGCCTTCAACGCTGGCCAACAGTTCCCCGACATCGACAGCGCCGAGCAGTTGATCGAACTGAGCTATGGCTACCAGGCGACGCCATGGTTGAACCTGCGCCCGGATGTGCAGTACATCATCGAGCCTGGGGCGTTCTCGGGGAAGAAGATCGACAACGCGTTGGTGGTTGGCCTGCAGGTCAAGGCCAGCTTCTAACCTGAAGCAGACACCGACCCGTGAAGGAGCGGCCCATCGTGACACAAGGCCGCTCCTGCATACGCTCTTACCCTGTCAGACTGGAGCCTGCCGCAGGTAATCCACCAACCTCAGCAGCATGGCATCACACCCCCGTAACTGCTCGACACTGACGAATTCATCCGGCTTGTGCCCCTGGTCCATGCTGCCAGGCCCACACACCACGGTCGGGATCCCTGCCTGGTCGAACAAGCCGCCTTCGGTACCAAACGCCACCGTACCGAATTCATCCGTGCCACTGAGCAACGCCACCAGCCGCGCAGCCTCGCTGTCTGCCGATGTCGCCAGCCCTGGGTAGGCACTCAACGGTTGCAGGCGAATGTCACTGGCGGCATTGACCTTGCGCATACGCGGCAGCAGCTCGGCCTCTGCATAAGTCTGCAACTGGTCGGCCACTGCCTGTGCCTCGAACCCTGGCAGCGCGCGCACTTCGAAATCGAACTCACACTCTGCCGGCACGATATTCAGTGCCCTGCCCCCTTTGATCACCCCGGTCTGCACCGTGGAGAACGGTGGGTCGAAGCGCACGTCGTGATGCACCGGCAATGCCAGCGCGTCACCGATGTCACCCAACTTGCCGATCAGCTTCGCCGCATACTCGATGGCATTCACCCCATACGGTGCATACGCCGAATGGCAGGCCGCGCCATGCACGTGGCAACGCACCGCCAGCTTGCCTTTGTGCCCCAGCACCGGCTTCAGTTCGGTGGGTTCGCCAATCAGGCACAGGCGTGGCTTGTGCGGGCGCTGTTCGAGCGCGGCCAGCATCGAGCGCACACCCAGGCAACCCACTTCCTCGTCATAAGAGAACGCCAAGTGCACCGGCATTTGCAGCGGCTGGGCAAGGAACGCGGGCACGGCGGCCAGCACCGAAGCGATGAAGCCTTTCATGTCGGCCGTGCCGCGGCCATACAGGCGCCCGTCACGTTCGCTCAGGGCAAACGGCTCGACGGTCCAGGCCTGGCCGTCCACCGGCACCACATCGGTGTGCCCCGACAGCACCACGCCGCCAGCCCCCTGCGGGCCGATGGTGGCGAACAGGTTGGCTTTGGTGCCTTCGGGGTTATGGAACAGTTCGCTTTCCACCCCCTGCTCGGCCAGGTAATCACGGATAAAGCCGATCAGCTCAAGGTTGGAGTCCCGGCTGACCGTTGCAAAGCCGACCAGCCGGGCCAGCAGCGCGCGGCTGGCAAAATCACTCATCGCCCGGCACCCCGTAACTGGGCGCGGCCGTCGGGTTCAGGGCGCGGGTAACGTAATCCTGCATCTGCGGGCGGTACGCCTGCCACAGGCCATCGAGCACACCGATCGGGTCGGTATCGGCCCAGTCCACGCGCAGGTCCACCAATGGCCAGGTCAGCTCGCCAGCGATCTTCAACGCTGCCGAGTGCACCGGCCCGGCTTCGCCACCTGCAGCCATCGCCGCATGCATGGCAGCCAGCAAGCGGTCGGCCAGGTGCCCGCCGGCCTGTTCAAAGGCCACAACCATCGCTTCGATCACCTGGGTCGAGGACAACAGGTTACCCGCCGCCGCGCATTGCTCACCGGCCACGGCATTGTGCGTGCCCAAAGCCTCGCGCCCTGTAAACAGCGCGACCTGGCCATGGCTGTCGATCACCGTGACCTGGCGGTATTCGCTCCAGCCATTGGTATTCAGCACCCGGTCCAGCGCAGCGGCGGGCGGCAACTGGCCCTGCTCCAGGGCATCGAGAATCTGCGGGCCCAGCGCCGGCAAGGTAATGTTCTGGGTGGAAACAGCGCCAACACCCGCACGTACCCAGGGGCAACGGGCGCCCACGGCGATGCTCGACGAACTGATGGCGATGCCGACCTGGCCGGTTTCCTGGCAGCGGCCAATGATGGAGAAGGTCATGGTAATGCTCCTGTTGTCCTGTGCGATGCAGGGCATTCTGGGCGTAACCTTCTACCCCACGAAACCAACATTTTCCGAGGGGTTAGGCAGGAAAAAACTTTGCTGTGGCAGAGATCGCGCGCCGCCCGCGCGGCGCTTCGCAGCACAAGGCTGCTCCTACATTTGTTTCGGGCCAATTGATCCTGAGGTCGAGGCGCGCGGCCCTTTGGTGTTCACCTCAATGTCGTGTCGAGTAAACAAGGCGGGCGCGCGCGTTGGTGCAGGCATCATTGGCCTGAAACAAATGTAGGAGCAGCCTTGTGCTGCGAAGCGCCGCGCGGGCGGCGCTCGATTTCTGCACCACCCCATAAACCAAGACATGCACTGCGCCAACACACACTACACGCTACAAAATCCAAGGCCTTCGCCGTTTTATCGGCAAGCACCAGCTAAATACTATTTTCGCCATTCGTGCAGCATCCCTAGTCTGGCTCCAGGCAACGGTCCTCCAAACCGACCTTACAAAAACCGCCTGAACAAGGGCTCGGACATGACACTGAACAACCTCGAAATCGACACACTCGTCGTCGGCGCCGGCCAGGCCGGCGTGGCCATGAGCGAACACCTGAACAAGCTTGGCGTGCCGCACCTGGTGCTTGAGCGCAACCGCATCGCCGAGGCCTGGCGCACCGGCCGCTGGGACTCGCTGGTGGCCAACGGCCCGGTCTGGCACGACCGCTTCCCAGGCCTGGAATTCAACCTCGACGCCGACGCCTTCGCGGGCAAGGACCAAGTGGCCGACTACTTCGAGCAGTACGTACGCAAGTACAACCTGCCAGTGCGCACCGGCATCGAAGTGAAGCGCGTGGTGCGCAACAGCGACCGCCCTGGCTTCACCATCGAAACCAATGAAGGGGTGATTCGCGCAAACCGTGTGGTGGCTGCCACCGGCCCGTTCCAGAAGCCGGTGATCCCGGCCATCGCGCCGAAAGACAGCAACCTGCACCAGATCCACTCCGCCGCCTACTTCAACCCCGAGCAGTTGCCTGAGGGCGCAGTGCTGGTGGTGGGCGCAGGCTCCTCCGGGGTGCAGATTGCCGAAGAACTGATGCGCGCAGGCCGCCAGGTGTACCTGTCGGTCGGTACCCACGACCGCCCGCCACGGGCCTACCGCAACCGCGACTTCTGCTGGTGGCTGGGTGTGCTGGGTGAGTGGGACGCAGAAATCGCCAAGCCCGGTCGCGAGCACGTCACCATCGCCGTCAGCGGCGCCCGTGGCGGCCACACCGTGGACTTCCGTGCCCTCGCCCATCAAGGCATGACCCTGGTCGGCCTTACCCAGTCGTTCGAGAACGGCGTGGCGCGCTTCCAGGACAACCTGGTCGAGAACATCAACCGCGGCGATGAAAACTACCTGGCCCTGCTGGATGCCGCCGATGCCTACATCGAAAGCAACGGCCTGGACCTGCCGGAAGAACCCGAAGCCCGCATTCGCCTGGCCGACCCGGCCTGCATGAGCAACCCGCTGCGCGAACTGGACCTGGCCAAGGCCGGCGTTACCAGCATCATCTGGGCCACCGGGTACGGCGTGGACTTCAGCTGGCTGCAGGTGGACACCTTCGATGCCAACGGCAAGCCCCAGCACCAGCGCGGCGTTGCCCGCGAACCTGGCGTGTACTTCCTTGGCCTGCCGTGGTTGTCGCGCCGTGGTTCGTCGTTCATCTGGGGCGTGTGGCACGACGCCAAGCACGTCGCCGGCCACATCGCCACGCAACGCACCTACCTGGCCTACCGCGACCGCGAACAGCGCGAGGCGGATGAGCAGCAAACCAACACGATCAGCAACGTCAGCACCCTCGGAGCCCACTGATGCCTACCCATACTCGCATCCGCATGTTCAACACCAAGGAAACCTACCCCAACCAGACCCTGGACAACGACCTGTGCCAGGCCGTGCGGGCCGGTAACACCATCTATGTGCGCGGCCAGGTCGGTACCGACTTCGAAGGCAAGCTGGTGGGCCTGGGTAACCCCCAGGCGCAGACCGAACAGGCGATGAAGAACGTCAAGCAACTGCTTGAAGAAGCGGGCTCGGACCTGTCGCACATCGTCAAGACCACCACCTACATCACCGACCCACGCTTCCGCGAGCCGGTGTACAAGGAAGTGGGCAAGTGGCTGAAGGGCGTATTCCCGATCTCCACGGGGCTGGTGGTCGCCGGGTTGGCCCAGGCCGAGTGGCTGATGGAGATCGACGTGATCGCCGTGGTACCGGATCAGCAGTGACCGGCAACCTGCACAGCGGGTGACACAGGTCGCCTGCCGTGCAGCCAGGCGTGGGTTACCTGTGCCGCCGCTTGCAGCCGCTGCTCGGCGGGCAAGCCGGCGCACGGCACCTCCACACTGATCTCCACGTCCCCCGGCAACGCCGCCAGCAACGTTGCCAGCGGCAGCTGCCCTTCGCCCGGCAGCAAGCGGCCCTCGCGCGCTTCCGCGATGATCAGCGCCTCTGCAGGCGCCAGCATCGGTGCATCACACAGTTGCACCGCACGCAGCAAATGCGGGTCGACTGCGCCGATGTCGGCCACCTGGCCACCGGAGCGGAACAGGTGCAAGGCATCGACCAGCACGCCACTGTTGGCCTGCCCCGCCCCCGTCACCACCGTGCAAGCCTGTTGCAAAGTCGCCACCGGCCGCCAGCGCATGAACTCCAGGTCCACGCGCAGGCCATAGCCACGCGCCATCTCACACAGCGCTGCAAAGTTGCCGGTCAGCCGCGCAACATCCTCATCGTCGCCGGACACTGTCAGGCTCACCGCCCCCAGCTCGGCACCTGCAGCCAACAGCGCCTGGTAATCAGCCACCCGGGTTTGCGCCGTCAGCGACACGAACTCGATGTCCGTCACCCGCACGCCTTCCCCAGCCAGCACCGCGCGCAGCTCACGCATTGCCTGGCTACCGGCCGCAACCGGGTAGGCCAGTGCACCCGCCATCACCGGGTGCAGGCGCAGCCCCACCGCACTGAAGCCGGCGTGGCGCGCCTCGCGTACCAGCCTCGCCGGCGCCAGTTGCAGCGCCGTCAGGTGCGCAACGCCCAGGCCAGTCAATAGGTCGCCCTCCCACCACTGAGGTCGAAGACAAAGCCGGTGGTAAAGCTGCACTCGGGCCCGGCAATCCAGCTGACCATATTGGCGATCTCCTCGGCCTTGAGGAAGCGCCCCATGGGGATCTTGGCCTTGCTCGCGGCAATATGCTCCGCTGTCATCTCGGCCATCAGCGGCGTCTCGACCATGGCCGGTGCCACGCAGTTGAGCAGCACACCGTCCTGGGCCAGCTCCTTGGCCGCTGCCTTGGTGAAGGCGATGACCCCGGCCTTGGCGGCCGAGTAGCCCGAGATGTACTGCACGCCATCCTTGCCGGCCATGGAGGCGATATTGACGATGCGCCCGTAGCCACGTTCACGCATGTGCGGGATGGCGGTGCGGCAGCAATAGAACACGCCGTTCAGGTCGATGGCGATGACCTTGTCCCAGGCCTCTGGCGGGTACTCCCACGACGCCACCACCGGGCCGTTGATGCCGGCATTGTTGACCAGGATCTGCACCTGCCCCAGGCGCCCCAGCGTCTCGGCAAAAGCCGCCTCCACCGAGGCCAGCGACGACACATCGACCGCCTGGCGCAGCACCGGCTCAAAGCCGTTTTCCACGCTGTCCCAGCCGTCGACAGCGAGGTCCCAGATCACCACCTGGGCGCCGGCGGCATGCAGGCGCTGGGCGATCGCCAGGCCGATGCCACGCATGCCACCGGTCACGATTGCGGTCTGGCCTTGCAGGTACTGGCTCATTGGTTAGCTCCATTTTCTTCAGAAGGAATTTCCGGCAAGCGACGCAAGTCGCTGACCATGAACAGGTAGCACAGCGCCCCCAGCACGGTGATCGACGACACGAACGCCAGGGCCCAGACGAACGAGCCGGTCAGCGAAACGATGATGCCGATGGTCAGGGGTGTAACGATGCCCGCCGCGTTGGCAAACAGGTTGAACAGGCCACCACTGAGGCCCAGCAAACCTTTGGGGGCGATATCGGAGACGATCATCCAGGCCAGCGCCGACATGCCCTGGGCGAAATAGGCGATGCACAGGATGGTGATGACCAGCGCGTCGGACTCGACGTAGTTGGCCAGCACGATCACCGAAGCGGTCAGCAACCCGGCGATTACCGGCAGCTTGCGCGCCACGTTCAGCGAGTAGCCACGGCGCAGCAAGGCGTCAGATAGCCAGCCGCCGACCAGGGTGCCCAGCGAAGCGGCAATGAACGGCAGCACCGCCACCCAACCGACCTTGAGCCAGGGCATATGCCGCTCGGTGACCAGGTAAGTGGGGAACCAGGTCAGGAAGAACACGTTGGTGGAGTTGCAGGCGAACTGCCCCAGGCAGATGCCCAGCATGTTGCGGTGCTTGAGCAGCGCAGGGATCTGCGACCAGCGGAACTGGGTGGCTTTCTGCCCGCCATCGACCACCCCGCCACCGGCGGCGATATAGTCGAGTTCGGCCTGGTTGGCGGTGGTCGACTCGTGCGGCTCGTGGTACTTGCGCCACCACACCAGGCCATAGAGGATACCCAGCAGGCCCACGGCCAGCAGCAGAAAGCGCCAGCCATAGGCATGCAGCACCCAGAACAGCAATGGCGTCAGGAACGCCAGCCCGGTGTACTCGGCAAAGGTGTAGATGCCGGTCGCCCTGGCCCGCTCACTCTGCGGGAACCAGGTAGCCACTACCCGGCTGTTGGTAGGGAAGCACGGTGCTTCGGTCATGCCCACCAGAAAGCGCATGCCCAGCAACGACAGAAAGCCCTGCGCCAGCCCTTGCAGGCCGGTGAACAGCGACCACAACGTTAGCGCCAGCCAGTAGGTGAGCTTGGTGCCCAGCCGGTCGATAAGGATGCCGCCCGGGATCTGCGCGGCGGCGTAGGTCCACGAGAAGGCAGAAAAGATCACCCCCATCATTGCCGCGTTCAGGCCCAGGTCGGCACTGATGCTAGGCGCGGCAATGCCCATCACGCTGCGGTCGAGGTAGTTGATCATGGTGCCGCCCGAAATCAGCGCCAGGATCATGAAGCGGGTGCGGGTGCGTTGCTGCGCGCGTGCCGGGGTGTCAAACACCCCGAGGCTGGCGTTCTGTTCAGTGTTCATGACGGTTGCTCTCTTGTTATTGGAATGGCAAAACGAGGTTCTAGGCGAACCCGAACAGACGTCGTGGGGTGTCCCACATCACTGCCTGGCGCAGCCGGGCATCCGGCATCAGGCGCTCGGCCAGTTTCAGCAGCGGGCCGTAGTCCACCCGCGAGCGCTGGCGAATGAACGGCCAATCCGAACCCCACACGCAGGCATCCGCACCGAAGGCTTCGAGCAACGCGTGCACGTAGGCACGGCTTTGCTCCAGCAACGCATCGGCCGCCGCGAACTTCTGCATGCCAGACAGCTTGACGCTGGCGCGGCCACTGTCGGCCAGTTGCAGCAAGGCCTGGAAGCCCGGTTGCTGCACGCCAGCCGCCACGTCCGGCCGGCCGCAATGGTCGATCAACAAGCGTGCACGCGAGCCCTGAAGCAGGCTACGCAGTTCAAGCAGTTGGTCTTCGCAGACCTGCACCTGGGCGAACAGGTCGAGTTCGGCAAGCTTGCCGAACAGCCCGTCTACGTCCTTGAGGCTGGCCACCCCGTAGAGCGCGGGGTTGAAAGCGATACCGACCACCCCCTGCGCCTGCAGCGCAGCCAGCGCATCGAGATGTATACCCGCCTCGACCACCGCCACACCCTTGAACCGCCCCTGCCCGGTGGCCAAGGCATGCAGCAGGCAGCGGTTGTCGGTGTGGTAGCCGCTGTTCGGGCCCACCAGCAAGGCATGTTGCACGCCGTAGGCGTCCATCACCCGGGTGAACTGTTCCTGGGTGGCGACTTCCTGGCCGGAGGGCGCATAGGGTGCGTCGGGGTGGTACGGGAAACGGGCGGGGTCAAACAAATGGTTATGGCAATCGATCTTCGGTTCGTCAAAGATGTTCACGCAACACACTCCCGGCAAGCGCCACTGCGCTGGCCTTCAGATCTTGTTATTGTGCGCCGCAAGCGCGATTTGGCTGGGTTCAAGATACTGCGTGGCCGGGTTTGACGCTCATACCCAGATGGCAAAGACCATAACCGAAGGTAATAGATATGCTGCTTGGCAACGAAGGCGCAAACGCAAGCCCAATGGTGTTCAAGCTGCGGCACATGGAAGTGTTCCGTGCAGTGATGCTGACCGGCTCGATCAGCGCGGCGGCCAAGCTGCTGTACGTATCGCAGCCAGCTGTCAGCAAGCTGATCCAGTACATCGAAGGGCGTTTGAGCTACCGCCTGTTCGAGCGCATCAACAATCGCCTGGTGCCCACGGCCGAGGCGCAGGTGCTGTTCCGCGAAGTCGAGCGGGTTTACCAGGCAGCGCTGGAGGTCAACGAATGCGCCCTGTCACTGGGCGCTGGCGGCCACCGCAAGCTGCGCATCTCGTGCAGCGCTTCGCTGTCGACGGTGGTCATCCCGATTGCCCTGGCCCAGCTCAAGCGTGAGGCGCCTTCGCTGAACATCGAGTGGCAAACCTCGCTGATGGGCGAGATGCCCAACCAGATCCTGTCGAAAAAGGTCGACCTGTCGATTGCCGCCCTGCCCGTGGTACACGATCACCTGCATTCGCAGCCCTTCATGCGCGGGCGCATGGTGGTGGTGATGCCACCCGCGCACGCATTGGCCGGGCATACCTCACTGACCTTGCAACAACTGGAAGGCCATCCGCTGCTGCTGTTCAGGCCCGACATGCCGTTTGGCAAACTGCTTGCCGAGCACATCGAGCGCCACGGCGCGCAATTGCCGTCACTGTTGTCGTTCACCAATGCCAACGAGGCTGTGGCGCTGGTCAAGCAAGGCATGGGCATCAGCGTGATCGACGAATTCGTGGCGCAGGACAGCGGCCTGGCGGTGGTGCCGCTGGCGGACGAAATTCACTTCGACATCAGCTTTGTCTATTCGCGCTTCGAGCCGCCGTCCCATGCGGCGGCGCACCTGATGCGCGTGTTGCAGGGCCAGGCGCAAAAGCTGGGCCGGGCAATTGCACCCACCTGATTCTGCAGGCCGTCCCTACAAGGGGCCGTTCTGGGCTTAAAAACCGACGGTTGCCGATAGCAGGTAGGTACGCGGCGTGGAAAGGGTCAGCCCCGGCTCACTGTCATCGGAGGCACCTGCCGAGCTCCAGTAGCGATCATCCAGCACGTTCTCGACACTGGCGCGCAAGGTAACCTCGGTAGCGTCCACCTTGAAGGCATAGCGCGCCCCCAGGTCGTAGCGCTCCCAGCCATCGATCTGCTTGCTGTTGTTCTGGTCCAGGTACTGCGAGCTGGAGTGAATGCCGCGCGCCGTCAGGGTCAGGCCATTCACCCCCGGCACGTCCCACTCGGCGCCAAGGTTGACGTTGTACTCGGGTGTGGCCGGCGCACGGTTGCCATCAACGGCGCCACCCACGGTATCGGTCAGCTCGCTGTCGATATACATCACCCCACCCAGCACCCGCACCCCTTGTACGGGTTCACCGAACACGCTCAGCTCGATACCGCGGTTGTCGCGTTTGCCATTAGGGCCGAACACCCGCGAAGTGGCGTTGGTCTCGTAGGCCGGCTGGCGAATACGGAAGGCACTGGCGGTAAAGGCGACCTGGCCCAGGTCGTACTTGGCCCCCACCTCGACCTGGCGGCTGGTGAACGGCGGGAAGATCTGGTCTTCATTGACCGAGGTCGACGGCGCGATCTTGCCCTGGCTCAGGCCTTCCATGTAGTTGGCGTACAGCGACAGCTGGTCAGTAACCTTGAGCAACACACCGCCAGAAGGCGAGACCTTTTCTTCGTCGTAGGCGGTGTCGCCCTTGACGCCGTCGCTCCAGTCATCCACCTGCACCCGCTGCCAGCGCGCCCCCAGGGTCAGCAGCAGGCGGTCATCGAAAAACCCGAGGGTGTCGGCCAGGGCGACGCCAGAAAAGCGGTTTTCCGTGTATACCTCTGGATCGATGCGGGTGGGGGTACCAGGCGTAGGCGTCGCTACCGGGTTGTAGAGGTTACTGGGCGCCGAAGCATAGCGCGCGCCGCCGTTGGTGAAGTCCATGTAGAAGTAGGTGGCGGCCAGGTTCAGCTCGTGGCTGACGGGCCCGGTGTGAAACCAGTTGCGTACACCCGCCATGGCGGTGCGCACCGTTTCATCGCGGGTAAAGTCACGCGGCTGCACGGTGAAGTCACCGGCATCGTTGGTGATGGACACGTTGTGCCGCAGGAAGTCGTGGTTGCTTTTGCGCGCGCCGACCGCGCCATAGGCCAGCAGCGACTCGCTGACGTCGTACTCGGCATGCAGTGCGCCGAAGGTGTCGTTGGTGCGCGCCTTGCTCCAGGCCTGGGCATAGTTGTGGCGTACATCGTTGGCGTCCGGCACTTTGGCGTTGGCACCGACCAGCACACGCTCTTGCGGCGCATCGGTGTCACGCTCGGTGTGGCCGAGGTCTGCCGACAAGCGCAGGCGCTCGCCACGAAAATCCAGGCCCAGCACCGCCATTTCGCGCTCGACGCGCTGGTGGTCCCATTCGGTATCGCCCGCCTGCTTCACACCGTTGAAGCGCACGCCAAACTGCTGGCCTTCGCCAAAGCGCCGGCCAACGTCCACCGCGCCGCCTGCCTGGCCAGCCGACGCATAGCTGCCGGTAAATTCGGTGATCGGCTTGTCGCCGGCCCGCTTGGGCTGCACATTGATGCCGCCGCCTACGCTGCCACGCGGCGAAATGCCGTTGATCAACTGGCTGGGGCCTTTGATGATATCGACCCGGTCGGCCATTTCCATGTCGATCGAGTAGGTCGGCAAGATGCCGTACAGGCCGTTGTACGCCACATCACTGTTGAACAGGCTGAAGCCGCGAATGGTGAACTGCTCGAAACGCCCACCCGCCGGGTTGGTGGCACGCACCGAGGGGTCGGTGGCGATGAGCTCGCCCAAGGTTCGCGCTTGCTGGTTCTTCACCAGCTCGCTGGTGTAGCTGGTGATGCTGAACGGGGTTTCCATGAAGTCGCGTGCGCCAAGCAGGCCCTGTGCACCTTGGCGCGAAACCTGCCCACCGGCATAAGGCTGTGCTTCACCGCCCGCCGCCAGGCCGCCGACAATGCTGGTGGGGGCAATTTCCAGCGCCCCGCCCGCCTGGGGCGCCGGCACCAGAGTGAAAGCGCCCTCACCCACGGGCAGCAATTGCAGGCCGCTGCCACTCAGCAGCCGCAAGAAACCTTCTTCGACACTGTAGCTACCCGACAGGCCATTGCTCTGCCGGCCCTGGACCAGTGCCGGGTCCAGCGAAAGGCTGACGCCGGCCTGGTCGGCAAACCGGGTGAGTGCGGCGCCCAGGCTGGCGGCCGGTACCTGATAGGCACGCCGCGCTGCCTCATCGGCCCAGGCGGGTGCAGACAACAACAGGCTCATGGCGAACAACGGCCGCACTGCGCGCACCAGTGGGCGCAAGCGGCAAAACATTACTGCAGGCATTGAACAAGGCTCCCCTTTAGTTTCTTCTACCGGTAATGACCGGCGAGTGAAAAAAAGGGGACAGCCTCATGCACGATTTTCTCGCCCAACCAGGCTCACCCAAAAACGCGTGCGTGCCTGTACCTGCAACGGCAGGCTGGCGGCAAGCAAGGCCAGCACCCGATCAGTATCGTCAAGGCGGAAAGTGCCGGTGACCCTGAGCTGTTCCAGTTCCGGGGCCCAGCGCAGCACACCGGGGCGGTACCGTCGCAGTTCATGCAACAGCTCGCCCAAGGGGCGGTCATCCAGGCGCAGCACGCCTTCGCGCCAGCCCAGCAGCCATTCGTCCAGGGCGGCAACCGGGCCGACGCCAGCCACCTGCAAGCTGGCCTGCTGCCCTGCCTGAAGCACCCGGGCCGCACCACGCAGGGGCTGCAGGTTGGCCAGCCCCTTGACCACTGACACCCGGCAGGCCTCATCGACCATGCGCAAACACACTTCACCCGCATTGAAGTCGCCGGCGCTGAGAGCGACCTGCCCATAAGGCACCTGAACGGCCAGGCTCAGGCTATCGGGTACCCTGAGCGCCACTTCGCCGCGCAACAGCGTCAGCCGGCGCGCGCGCAGGTCGATATCCACCGCACTGTCAGTGTTCAGCTGTACAAAGGTGCCATCGCTCAGCAGCACCTGCCGGCGCTCCCCTATCCCTGTGCGCATGTCGGCCGTCCAGGCCTCCAGCGGCAGCTCGCGGCTTGCCAGCCAGGCGGCCGGTAGCAGCGCCGCCACACCCAAGGCTTGCTTGAGTAGCGCGCGGCGGCCGGCGTCCGGGCGGTCCAGGGTGGCCATGGCCAACGCCCCGGGCAACCCGGAAAATCGCTCGCGCAGCAATGATGCCTTCTGCCAGGCGTCTTCATGCAGGCTGCTGCTCGCCCGCCACTGTGCCAGGCGCAGCAAGTCGGCCTCGCTGGCGTTGCCAGAATCGAGCAACGCCAGCCAGCGGGCGGCAGCACGCACCGCTTCGCGGATTTCGGGGGAGTGGGTGGTCATTGCAACTCGGCCAGCAGGCAATGTTCGTAAGCCTGCGCCATGTAGCGTTTGACGGAGCGCTCGCAAACGCCCAGGCGCTTGCCTATTTCGGCATAACCCAGGCCTTCGAGCTGGCTCCACAGAAAGGCTTTGCGCACCGGCGCCTTCAGGCCATCGAGCAGCTCATCCAGGGCTTGCAGGGTTTCCAGCAACACCCAGCGCTGCTCTGGCGAGGGCACGTGCTGCTCGGGCAGATGCGCCAGGGCATCAAGGTAGGCCTGCTCCAAGCTGCGCCGCTGGTGGAAGTTGCTCAGCAGCCGCTTGCCCACGGTCAGCAGGTAGGCGCGTGGCTCACGAATGTCTGCCAATGGCTGGGCACTGGTCAGTACCCGCAGGAAGGTATCCTGGCTGAGGTCGGCGGCATCCCAGGCATTGCCCAGGCGCCGGCGTAGCCAGGTTTCAAGCCAGCTGCGATGCTCCCGGTACAGGGCAGGCAGGCTAGGCTCCGGTGGCGGCGCGGCGTCGATCATGGGGATGGCCCTGCGGCGGCGTAAATAGGATTAATTCTAATTTACGTTGCGCCGCAGCACCAAGCGGTTTGTTACCGGTCAGGCAATCGCCGCATCCACCAGCACCTGCGCTTCCTGCACCAGGCGCTGCAGGTGCGCCTCGTCGATGAAGCTTTCGGCGTAGATCTTGTAGATGTCCTCGGTGCCCGACGGCCGCGCGGCGAACCAGCCATTGGCGGTCATCACCTTCAGCCCGCCAATCGCCTGGCCATTGCCCGGCGCGTGGCTGAGGATCTGCACGATCGGCTCGCCGGCCAGTTCGGTCGACTTGACCTGCTCCGGCGCCAGCTTGCTCAGCAACGCCTTCTGCCGCGCATCGGCCTTGGCCTCGACACGGGTGGCGAACGGCTTGCCCAGCGCGTCAGTCAGGTCGGCATAGGCCTGGCTCGGGTTGCGCCCGGTGCGGGCGGTCATCTCGGCGGCCAGCAAGGCCGGGATCAGCCCGTCCTTGTCGGTCGCCCAGACCGAACCATCACGGCGCAGGAACGACGCACCGGCGCTCTCTTCGCCGCCAAAGCCAAGCGAGCCGTCGAACAACCCTTGGGCAAAGTACTTGAAGCCCACCGGCACTTCGTACAGTTCACGACCCAGGCGCTGGGTGACGCGGTCGATCAGGCCGCTGGACACCACGGTCTTGCCCACCGCGGCGTCGTTGCGCCATTGCGGGCGGTGGCGGAACAGGTAGTCGATGGCGACGGCCAGGTAGTTGTTCGGCGCCAGCAGGCCGTCCGAGGTGACGATGCCGTGGCGGTCGTGGTCCGGGTCGCAGGCAAAGGCCACGTCGAAGCGCTCGCGCAGGCCGATCAGGCCTTGCATGGCATACGGCGAGGAAGGGTCCATGCGGATCTGGCCGTCCCAGTCGACAGTCATGAAGCGGAAGGTAGGGTCCACCTCGGTGTTCACCACTTCCAGGTCCAGCTTGTAGTGTTCGGCAATGGCCGACCAGTAGCGCACCCCTGCCCCCCCCAACGGGTCGACGCCCAGGCGCAGCTTGGCGCTGCGGATGATGTCGAAGTCGATGACGTTTTCTAGGTCCGCCACATAGCTGCTCACGTAGTCGTGGCGCTGGGTGGTCGGCGCCTGCAGCGCCTGGGCATGGTCCATGCGCTTGACGCCTGCCAGGTTCGCTGCCAGCAACTCGTTGGCCTTGGCCTCGACCCACTTGGTCACGTCGCTGTCAGCAGGGCCGCCATTGGGCGGGTTGTACTTGAAGCCACCGCTTTGCGGCGGGTTGTGCGACGGGGTGATGACGATGCCGTCGGCCAGGCCCTGCTGGCGGCCACGGTTATGGCAGAGGATGGCGTGGGACACGGCCGGCGTGGGCGTGTATTCGTCGTCCTTGGACAGCATCACCTGCACGCCATTGGCAGCCAGCACTTCCAGGGCGCTGGCAGTGGCCGGTGCCGACAGCGCGTGGGTGTCGGCGCCGATGAACAGCGGGCCATCGATGCCCTTTTCCTGGCGGTACAGGCAAATGGCCTGGGTAATGGCCAGCACGTGGTATTCGTTGAAACTCAATTCAAGCGAAGTGCCCCGGTGCCCCGAGGTGCCGAAGGCCACCCGCTGGGCCGCCACGGCAGCGTCGGGGCGGCCGGTGTAGTAGGCGGTGAGCAGTCGGGGAATATCGACCAGCACGCTGGCCGGAGCCGGCTTGCCTGCCAAAGGACTGAGCGTCATGCAAAAACCTCGAGTTCAACGGATGTTGGTGTTTGAGCATGCAGTGTACTGAGAGTTGCAATGCCGTGCGATGGGCGACATCAAAGAAAACCGCAGGCAACGCGCCCACAAAGACCGTGTAAACCAGTACTCCGGTCGCAACGGTCTAGAGTAGTAGCCAAACCCCCAGTAAATGAGGCCCCATGGCTTTCCACCGCCTGACCCGAACGCACCCCCGCCTGAGTTTCGCCGCCGCAGTCGGCCTAGTCGGCGCCTGGCTGATCCCCGCCAGTGACACCGTGCAGCACATCCTCGCCGGCTGGAACCTTGGCGTATGGCTGTACCTGCTGCTGGTGCTGCACCTGACCTGGGGCTCCAGCCCCGAAAAGGTCCGCAAGGTGGCGCGTGTCGAAGACGAAAACGCCGGCATGGTCCTGCTCACCGTGTGCATCGCGGCCATCGCCAGCCTCGCTGCGGTCACCCTGCAACTGGTGTCCAGCAAAGGGCTGCAGGGCGCGGCACTGGCGCTGCATTACCTTTACACCGGCCTGACCGTGGCCGGCTCCTGGCTGCTGATCGGCTGCATCTTCGGCCTGCATTACGCCCGCCTGTTCTATACCGGGCACAACCATGAACCACCCTTGCGTTTCGCCGATGGCGAGCGCAACCCGGACTATTGGGACTTTCACTACTTCTCGTTCACCATCAGCGTGGCCGTGCAAACCTCCGACGTAGGCGTCGCCGGCAGGCAACTGCGGCGGGTGGTGCTGGCGCATTCGCTGGTGGGTTTCGTGTTCAATACGGCGATCCTGGGGTTCACCATCAACATCGCGGCCGGGCTGCTGGGGTGAGCCTGCCGCTCGTCCGAAAAGTGGTTCGCCGATAACCCGATAAAACGCTCAAATTGAAGCGGATAACCGGCGCTATCGCGTGAGGTAAACGTTTGCCTGAAGGCAGCCGGCGTATGGGCATGATCCCACGGGTGTGATCCAAGTCATGGATTGCTACATTTGTCATGTTTGCAGCCGAGAATCACCCGTAGCAACTGCTATGTTTACATTCCCGGCAGCCACATGGGTGTGGCTGGCTGTTCACCACGTCCAGGCACGGACAGGGAGGCTGGCATGAACAAGATGACGTTCCCCAACGCCTGCCAGGTGATGCGCTGGCACTTCCATCCATTGGGCTTCGAAGCCAACATGGACGCGCCGCGCAGTATGGTCGCTCGGCTGTTCGACCGCGCCACCGGCGAAACCCTGATGGCCATCGCCGGCATCCCGTGTTCAGCAATCATGGCCGCAGCCGATGTGGAGCGCATCATCGAAGCCGTTGAAGTGGAAATGGACGCGTTCATACCCGCCATCTCATTGCGCCGCGCTGTCTAGCCTACAGCGCTCTTGTCCTGGCGCAAGGCCTGCAACTTGCCCATGAACTGCTCGGCCGGTACCGGCTGCCCCAGTAGATAACCTTGCAGCGAATCACAACCCAGACGGGTCAGGAAGTCTTGCTGCTTGTCGGTCTCCACCCCTTCGGCAACGATGCGCAGGCCCAGTGCCTGGCCCAATGCGACGATTGCCGAGACAATCGCTGCATCGTCACTGTCCTGCTCCAGGTCTCGCACGAAGCCACGGTCGATCTTCAGCTCGTTGGCCGGCAGGCGCTTGAGGTACATCAGGCTGGAGTAGCCGGTGCCAAAATCATCGATGGACAGGTCCACGCCCATGTCGGACAGCCGTTGCAGCACGGTCAGGCTGGCATCGGCGTCGTGCATCGCAGTGGTTTCGGTAATTTCCAGGGTCAGGCAGTTGGCCGGCAGGCCGTTCTCCTGCAGGGCCCGGGCCACGCTCTCGACCAGCCCGGCATGGCAGAACTGGATGGCCGACAGGTTCACCGCCATGCGCCAGCCTTGGTGCCCCTGATCCAGCCAATGCCGCATCTGCCGGCAGGCTTCGTCAAGCACCCACTCACCGATCGGGATGATCAGGCCGGTCTTTTCCGCCAGGCCGATGAAGCGGTCGGGCAGCAACAGGCCGTGCTGCGGGTGTTCCCAACGCAACAACGCCTCGGCACCGATCGGCAGGCAGGCCTGGGCGTCGAACTTGGGCTGGTAATGCAAGCGGAACTGGCGTTGCTCCAGGGCCTGGCGCAGGTCCTGCAGCAGTTGCAGTTGCTGGCGTGCGTTGCTGTTCATCGACACATCAAAGAAACTGTAGCCGTTCTTGCCAGCGCTTTTGGCGTGGTACATGGCAGCATCGGCATTGCGCAGCAGCTCGTGCTGGTCCTGGCCGTTGCCGGGGTACAGGACAATGCCCAGGCTCGCCGACAGCTGCAAGTCATGCTCGGCCACGCGGAATGGCCGCGACACCAGGTTCACCTGCTTGACCGCCACGTCCATGGCATCATCAGGTTCCTGCAGCTCTACCAGCAGCACGAATTCGTCGCCGCCGATGCGCGCCAGGGTGTCCTGACTGTGCAGGTGACCGCGCAGGCGGGACGCCACGGCCTTGAGCAGCAGGTCACCGATGTGATGGCCAAAGGCATCATTGACCGGCTTGAAGCCGTCCAGGTCGATGAACATCAGGGCAAAACAGCCGCCCTGCTCCGCCACCTTGGCGATGGCCTGCTCGATGCGGTCGGCCAGCAGGGTACGGTTGGGCAGATCTGTAAGGGTGTCGTGCAGGGCCAGCTGGGTCAGTTCCTGGTTGGCCAGTGTCAGCGAACGGGCCAGCTCGGCAGTGCGCGCCTCCAGGCGGGCATCCAGCACCGAGGTCAGCAAGGCCACCGCCAGCACCGCCAGGGTGGTGATCAGCACCAGATAGACCAGGCCGTCGCCCTGCAGCCCGCCGCCCAGAGCACCGCAGAAGCTGCCCTCGGGGAAATTCGCCGCCGCCATGCCGGTGTAGTGCATGCCAACGATAGCGATGCCCATCACCACCGCCGCCAGGCCACGGATCTGCCGCACATAGGGGGTGTGCCGGCGCAGACGGAAGGCGATCCACAACGCCGCCGCCGAGGCACCCACGGCAATCAGCAGCGAGGCCCCGAACAATGTCGGGTCGTAATCGATGCCCGGCAGCATGCGCATTGCGGCCATGCCGGTGTAGTGCATGCAGGCAATGCCGGCGCCCATGATCAGCGCGCCAAAACCCAGTTGCAGGCACGGCAAGCTCGGCTGGCTCACCAGCCACAGGGCAAAACCCGAGGACAGGACGGCGATCAGCAGCGAGAACGCGGTAAGGGCCAGGTCATAGCCCAGGTCGATGGGCAGGCTGAACGCGAGCATGCCGATGAAGTGCATCGACCACACGCCGATGCCCATGGCCAGCGCGCCGCCTCCCATCCACAAGTACGACGCCCGCCCCTTGGCCGTGGCAATGCGGCCGGTCAGGTCAAGGGCGGTATAGGACGCCAGAATCGCCACGCACAGCGAAATCAACACCAGCGAAGAGGAGTAGCTACCGGTCAGCATTGGGAATTCCAGCGACGGGACAGGGGGGCCCGGCAAAAGCTGACGATTGTACTCAAGCTTATGCGAAACGCACGGGGTTTTTGCGAATGGGAATGGATCCAATACACGCCACGCCCCAACCTGCACGCGATCTCTGTAGGAGCGACCTTGTGTCGCGATCGGGCCGCAGAGCGGCCCCAGCAATCTATGTTTTCACACAAAATTGGGGCCGCTTTGCGCCCCGATCGCGACACAAGGCCGCTCCTACAGGGGTACACGTTTATGGGTAAGGTCAATCCTGCTCGGCAAAGGCTTGTTCTGCATCCCAGCCGCCACCCAATGCGGCCACCAACTGCACACTGGCCACCAGGCGCCCTTGCAGCAGGTTCAACACGCTGCGCTCGTTGCTCAGTGCCGTGGTCTGCACGTTGACTACATCCAGGTAGCCGATCAACCCGGCGCGGTACTGGTTCTCGGTCAGGCGCAGCGACTCGCGTGCAGCGTCCAGCGCCTCCTGGCGCACCACCGCTTCATCGCCGTACACCTTCAACTGCACCAGCAGGTTTTCCACTTCCTTGAAGCCATCCAGCACGGTCTGGCGGTACTGCGCCACGGTCTGGTCATACACCGCCACCGTGCGGTCCACCTCGGCGCTGCGCTTGCCGGCGTCGAACAGGGTCAGCGCCAGCTGCGGGCCTACCGACCAGTAGCGGTTGGGCAGTTCGATCCAGTTGCTGAAGCTGCTGCTGGAATAACCACCACTCATGCTCAGGCTGAGATCGGGGAAGTACGCAGCTCGCGACACGCCAATATTAGCGTTGGCCGCCATCACGTTGCGTTCGGCAGCAGCGATGTCCGGGCGACGTTCCAGCAGTTGCGAAGGCAGCGAAACCGGAATTTGCGGCAATGCCGGGATAGCCTTGCTGTCAGCCAGGGCGAAGTCGGCCGGGGTCTTGCCCAGCAGCACAGCGATGGCGTTTTCGAACTGCGCACGCTGCCAGATCAGGTCGATCAGGTCAGCCTGGGTGCTTTTGAGCTGGGTGCGGGCCTGGGCCACGGCATCCGGCCCGGAGACACCCGCCCGGTACTGGTTTTCGGTCATTCGCAGCGAGCGCTCATAGGCCGCCACGGTGGCTTCCAGCAAGCGTTTCTGCTCATCGATGACCCGCAATTGCAGGTAGTTCTGCACCAACTCCGACTGCTGGCTCAGACGGATTGAGGCGAGGTCGGCGAGGCTGGCTTCGGCGCTGGCCTCGTTGGCATTCATGGTTTCGCGCAGCTTGCCCCACAGGTCGATCTCCCAGCTGACACCGAGCTGGGCGTTGTAGGTATTGCGAATGCCGCTACTGTTGTTGGACAGGCTGGAACTGGAGCTGCCGGTACCTTGCGCCGAGCGGTTCTTGCCGGCGCTCAGGTCCAGGCTGGGGAACAGCGCCGCACGGCTGCTGCGCACCAGCGCCTGGGCCTGGCGGTACTGCGCTTCTGACTGCGCCACGGTCTGGTTGCTGCGGTTAAGCTCCTCGGCCAACGCATTCAGCCCGGCATCGCCGTAGATTTCCCACCAGGCGCCGCGGGCGATGGCATCGGATGGCGTGGCCTGGCTCCAGCCTTCGGCGTGTTTGAACTGCGCCGCCGGGCTGTTCAGCTCGGGGCGGTGGTAGTCCGGGCTCAGGGTACAGGCACTGAGCAAGGCCACGCACAACCCGGCGCCGAGCAGGCGCGAGCCACGCCCACGGGTCAGCGCTTGCAGCGCACGGTGAAGTGGGGTCTGGGCAAAAGTCATAGCGGGGTTTCCAGGGCGGCGTCGGTGCGCACGCCGCGCCAACGGTTGAAACGGTGGCGCAGGCGGTCCAGGTACAGGTAGACAACCGGCGTCGTGTAAAGGGTGAGGACCTGGCTGAACACCAGGCCACCGATGATGGTCAGGCCCAGCGGCTGGCGCATTTCCGCGCCTTCGGCATGGCTCAGCAGCAGCGGCAAGGCGCCAAGGATGGCAGCCAGGGTGGTCATCAGGATCGGTCGCAGGCGCAGCAGGCAAGCCCGGCGGATCGACTCTTCCGGCGACATGCCCTGATGGCGCTCCAGCTGCAAGGCCAGGTCGATCATCAAAATGGCGTTCTTCTTCACCACACCGATCAGCAGAAACAACCCCAACAGCGATATCAAGCTGAATTCGCCACCGGTGACGTACAACGTCAGCAAGGCACCAACGCCTGCCGAAGGCAGCGTCGAGAGAATGGTCAGCGGGTGGATGTAGCTTTCATAAAGAATGCCCAGCACCAGATACACCAGCAGCAGTGCGCCAAGGATCATGAACGGCTGGCCCTGCTGGGTCTTGGCGAAGGCATCGGCCGTACCACCCAGCTTGGCAATTACCTCTTCGGGCAAGCCCACCTTGGCCACCGCGCGTTCCAGCGCCGCCATGGCCTGGTCGGGGCTGTAGCCTTCGGCGACGTCGAAGGCGATGTCTTCCGAGGCGAACTGGCCTTCGTGGCTGACCCGGTCGTTGGCCAGGCTGTTCTCGTAGCGGGCGATGGTCGACAGCGGTACGCGAGCGCCGTCGGCGGTAATCACTTGCACCTGCTCAAGCGTGCTCGGGTCCCAGGCGTATTTGGGGTTGATCTCCAGCACCACCTGGTACTGGTTGAGGCTGTCGTAGATGGTGGAGATCTGACGCTGGCTGTAGGCGTTGTTCAACACCGAGGTGACCATGTCCATGTCGATGCCCAGGCGCTTGGCCTGGTCACGGTCGACCACCAGCGTCACCTGCTGGGTACCGGAACCGTCGCGGGCGTCGATGGCGGTCAGCTCCGGCAGTGCACGCAACGCCGCGACCACCTTGGGGAACCACTGGCGCAATGCCGCCAGGTCGCCACTCTGCAGGGTATACAGGTACTGCGACGAGCTCTGGTCACGCCCGCCGCCACCCAGTTGCAAGTCCTGGTCGGCCATCAGGAAGAGCCGCCCGCCTGGCACTTTGGGCATTTCCTTGCGCAGGCGCTCGATCACCTTCTGCGCATCGATCTTGCGCTCGCTAATCGGCTTCAGGCGCACCAGCACCATGGCATTGTTGGTGCCGCTGTTGCCACCGATGAAACCGGCAACGCTCTGCACTGCCGGGTCGGCCAGCAAGGCGCGGCGGTAGATCTCCATTTTCGGCTGCATCACGCTGAACGACAGGCCGTCATCACCGCGGATGAAGCCCATCAGCTGGCCAGTGTCCTGCTGCGGCATCAGCGTCTTGGGCACCACCACGTACAGGGCGATGTTGATAGCAATGGTCGCCAGCAGGCTGAGCAGGGTCAGGCCCTTGTGCCGCAAGACCCAGCCCAGGCTACGGTCATAGGCGTTGACCATGCGCTGGTGCACCTTGTCGCTCCAGCGCTGCACGCGGGTCTGCTCGGCCTGGTGTGGTTTGAGCCAGCGGGCGCACAGCATCGGCGTGAGGGTCAGCGATACCACCAGCGACACGATGATCGCCGCCGCCAGTGTGATCGAGAACTCCTGGAACAGATTGCGCACGATGCCGCCCATGAACAGGATGGAGACGAATACCGCCACCAGCGACACGTTCATCGACAGCAAGGTGAAGCCCACTTCCTTGGCCCCCAGGAAGGCCGCCTTCATCGGCGGCTGGCCGTCCTCGATGTGCCGCGAGATGTTCTCCAGGACCACGATGGCGTCGTCCACCACCAGGCCAGTGGCGAGGATCAAGGCCATCAGCGACAGGTTGTTGAGCGAGAAGCCGCACAGGTACATCACCGCAAAAGTACCCACCAGCGACACTGGCACTGCCAGGCTGGGGATGAGTGAGGCACGCAGGCTGCCGAGGAACAGGTACACCACCAGGATCACCAGCACCACAGCGATCAGCAGGGTGTGTTCGGCCTCCTTCAGGGTGGCCTTGATCACCGGCGATCGGTCCATCGCCACGTTCAGTTGCACACTGGCCGGCAGCAACGACTGCAGGGCTGGCAACTGCGCCTTGATCTGGTCGACCGTTTCGATGATGTTGGCACCGGTCTGGCGGTTGACCACCAGCAGCACCGCGCTCTGGTCATTGAAAAAACCACTGTTGTAGCGGTTTTCCACGCCATCGGTAATGGTGGCCACGTCGGACAGGCGCAAGATGGTACCGTTCTGCTGGCGGATCACCACCGGCTCGTAATCCTTGGCGCTTTCCAGCTGGTCGTTGGCCCTCACCTGCCAGTTGCGCTCGGCATCCTCGACAAAGCCCATGGGCCGGCGCTGGTTGGCGTTGGACACGGCCGTACGCACATCGTCCAGCGACACGCCGTACTGGTTGAGCAATTGCGGCTCGACGGCAATGCGCACCGCCGGCAGCGAACTGCCGCCGATCTGCACCTCCCCTACCCCCGATACCTGGGCCAGGCTCTGCGACAGGATGGTGTCGGCCAAGTCGTACAGCTGGCCTTTCTGCAGCACGTCCGACGTCAGCGACAGCACCATGATCGGTGCTTGCGACGGGTTGATCTTCTTGTAGGTGGGCATGCTGCGCATGCCGCTGGGCAGCAGGTTACGGGTGGCGTTGATCGCTGCCTGCACCTCCCGCGCAGCGCCGTCGATATCGCGGCCCATCTCGAAGCCGATGATGACCCGCGTGGAGCCCTGGTTGGAGCTGCTGGTCAACGTGGTCACGCCGGCGATGCTGCCCAGCTTGCGCTCCAGTGGCGTGGCCACGGTGGAGGCCATGACCTCCGGGCTGGCGCCGGACAAGTTGGCCGACACCACGATTACGGGGAAGTCCATCTGCGGCAGCGGTGACACGGGCAACAGGCCGAAGCTGACCCCGCCCAGCAGCATGATCGCCAGGCTCAGCAGCATGGTCGCTACCGGGCGACGGATGAAAGGACCGGACAGGTTCATGCCTCTGCCTGCTTCACGTCAGTGGCTGAGCGCCAGCGGCGGGCCAGGCGGTCGAAGTACAGGTAGATGACCGGAGTGGTGAACAGCGTCAGCACCTGGCTGACCAGCAACCCGCCGACCATCACCAGGCCCAGCGGCTGGCGCAGCTCGGCGCCGGAACCGGTGGCGAGCATCAGCGGCACGGCACCAAACAGCGCGGCCAGGGTGGTCATAAGGATCGGCCGGAAGCGCAGCAGCGCCGCCTGGTAAATCGCATCGCGCGGGCTCATGCCCTGGTGGCGCTCGGCCTCAAGGGCAAAGTCGATCATCATGATCGCGTTCTTCTTGACGATGCCGATCAGCAGGATGATGCCGATGATGGCGATCATGCCCAGGTCGTTGCCGCTGAGGAGCAAGGCCAGCAAGGCCCCCACCGCCGCCGACGGCAGGGTCGAGAGGATGGTCACCGGGTGGATGTAGCTTTCGTACAGCACGCCCAGCACGATGTACATGGTCACCACCGCTGCCAGAATCAGCAGCAGGGTGCTCGACAGCGACGCCTGGAAAGCCTCTGCGGCGCCCTGGAAGCGGGTTTGTACCCCCAGCGGCATGCCGATGTCCTTCTGCACCTGCTCGATCACCTGCACGGCTTCGCCCAACGACGCGCCATGGGCCAGGTTGAACGACAGGGTCACCGCCGGGAACTGGCCGATGTGGGAAATGGCCAACTGGGCCTGGCGCTGCTCGATGCGCGCCAGTGCCGACAGCCTGACCTGGCCGCCATCGGCAGCCTTGACGTGGATCGACTCCAGCGCCTGTGGGCCGATGACTGCCGCGTCCTTCGACTGCAACACCACGCGGTACTGGCTGGCCTGGGTGTAGATGGTCGATATCTGCCGCTGGCCGAAGGCGTCGTACAGGGCGTTGGTGATCTGCGCCACGTTGATGCCCAGGCGGCTGGCCATGTCACGGTCGATCACCAGGTACACCTGCAGGCCCTTGTCCTGCAGGTCACTGGCCACGTCGGCCAGTTCCGGGCGCTGCTGCAGCGCCTGCACCAGCTTGCCGCTCCACTGCGACAGCAGGTCGGCGTCCGGCGATGACAGGCTGAACTGGTACTGGGTACGGCTGACCCGGTCTTCGATGCTCAGGTCCTGCACCGGTTGCATGAACAGGCGGATGCCCACCAGCCGGTCAAGTTGCGGCTGCAAACGGCTGATCACTTCAGTGGCGGTGACATCGCGTTCGCCGTGTGGCTTGAGGTTGATCAGCAGGCGGCCGCTGTTGAGCGTGGCGTTGTCGCCATCGACGCCAATGTAGGACGACAGGCTCTGCACGGCTGGGTCCTGCAGGATCACCTTGCTCAGGGCCTGCTGGCGCTCGCTCATGGCGGCGAACGAAGTGGACTGCGGTGCTTCGGAAATGCCCTGGATCACTCCGGTGTCCTGCACCGGGAAGAAGCCCTTGGGTACCACCATGTACAGGAACACGGTCAGCACCAGGCTGGCCACGGCTACCAGCAGGGTCAGCGGCTGGTGCTTGAGCACCCACTGCAGGGCGTTGCCGTAGTGTTTGATCAGCCAGTCGATCCAGGCGCCGCTGGCGCGGTAGAAGCGGCCTTGTTCTTCTTCCTTGGGCTCGCGCTTGAGCAGGCGCGCGCACATCATCGGCGTCAGGGTCAGCGACACCACCAGGGAAATCAGGATGGCCACCGCCAGGGTGATGGCGAACTCGCGGAACAGGCGGCCGACCACGTCAGCCATGAACAGCAGCGGGATCAGTACAGCGATCAGCGAGAAGGTCAGCGAAATCAGGGTGAAGCCGATCTGCCGGGCGCCCTTGAGCGCCGCCTGCATGGGCGTCTCGCCCTCTTCGATGTGCCGGGAGATGTTCTCCAGCATGACGATGGCGTCGTCGACCACAAAGCCGGTGGCAATGGTCAGGGCCATCAGCGTCAGGTTGTTCACCGAGAAACCGGCCAGGTACATCACGCCGAACGTGCCGATCAGCGACAGCGGTACGGCAATCGACGGGATGAGGGTGGCGCTGAACCGGCGCAGGAAGACGAAGGTGACCATTACCACCAGGACGATGGCGATCAGCAGTTCGTGCTGTACGTCCTTGACCGCAGCACGAATGGTCTGGGTGCGGTCGGTCAGTACCGAGACATCGAGGCCCGCCGGCAGGTTGTCGGTGATCGACGGCAACAGTTCCTTGATGCGGTCGACCACTTCGATGACGTTGGCGCCTGGCTGGCGCTGGATGTTCAGCAGCACCGCGTGGTTTTCGTTGGCCCAGGCGGCCAGGCGCTCGTTTTCTGCGCCATCGACGATTTCGGCCACATCTTTCAGACGCAGCGGTGCACCGTTGGTGTAGGCCAGGATCAGGTTGGCGTATTCCTCGGGGGAACGCAGCTGGTCATTGGCATCGAGCATCGAAACCCGGGTGGGGCCATCGAAGTTGCCCTTGGGCTGGTTCACGTTCGACGCGCCGATCAGCGTGCGCACGTCATCCAGGTTCAGGCCGTTGGCAGCCAGGGCGTCGACGTTGACCTTGATGCGTACCGCCTGGCGCTGGCCGCCGGCAATGCTGACCATGCCCACGCCGCTGATCTGTGCAAGCTTTTGCGCCACGCGCGTATCGACCAGGTCGTTGAGCTTGGGCAGCGGCATGGTCTTGCTGGAAATGGCCAGGGTCAGCACCGGGGTGTCGGCCGGGTTGACCTTGTTGTACACCGGCGGCGCAGGCAGGTCGCTGGGCAGCAGGTTGCTGGCAGCGTTGATCGCAGCCTGCACCTGCTGCTCGGCAACGTCCATGTTCATGTCGAGGTTGAAGCGCAGGGTCAGCACCGAGGCACCGCCGGAACTGGTCGAAGCCATTTGTTCCAGGCCGGGCATCTGGCCGAACTGGCGCTCCAGGGGTGCGGTGACGGCGCTAGTCATGACCTCCGGGCTGGCGCCGGGGTACAGGGTCATGACGCGGATGGTCGGGTAATCCACCTGCGGCAAAGCGGAAACCGGCAGCAGCTTGTAGGCGATCAGGCCGGCCAGGACGATGGCCAGCATGCTCAGCGTGGTAGCGACCGGCCGCAGGATGAACAGGCGCGAGAGGTTCATGCGCCCGCCTTGCCTGCTGCGTTGCCAGGCTGTGCTTCACCTGTGTGCGCCGACCCTTTGGCTTCCTGGCCTTGCAGGTGCTGGCCTGGGGTGGTCGGTACTTGCGAGCTGTCTTCGACCACTTCCACCTTGGTGCCTTCGCGCAGGCGGTCGGTGCCTTCCAGCACCAGGCGGTCCCCCGCCTTCAGGCCTTCGAGGATGACGCTGTTCTCGCCATCGCTGGCGCCAACCTTGAGCTTGCGCACGTTCACCGTGTTTTCAGCGTTTACCACATAGGCAAAGGTACCGTCGTTACCAAACTGGATGGCCGCTGCCGGGGCCATGACCACCTGCTTGAGGGTATCGGCCAGCAGGCGCACGTTGACGAACTGGTTGGGGAACAGGGCGAGGTCCTTGTTCTCGAAGCGGCCCTTGAACTTGAGCGTACCGGTCGTAATGTCGATCTGGTTGTCAATGCTGCCCAGCACGCCAGTGGACTGCAGCTTGCTGTCACTGCGGTCCCAGGCCTCGACCGGCAGGATGGCGCCGCTGCGGTAGCGTTCCAGCACGGTGCTCAGCTCGGTTTCCGGCAGGGTGAAAGCGACGTTGATCGGCTCGGTCTGGGTAATCACCACCAGTGCCGTGGTGTCGTTGGCCGCAACGAGGTTGCCCAGGTCGAGCTGGCGCAGGCCCACGCGGCCGTTGATCGGCGCACGGATCTGGGTGAAGTCGAGGTTCAGGCGGGCATCGTTGACCTGTGCCTGGTTGGTCTTGACCAGCCCCTGGAACTGCGCCACCTGCGCTTCGGCGGTGTCGAGGGTTTGCTTGGCGATACTGTCTTCGGCGTAGAGGCCTTTATAGCGGGCTACATCCACCTGGGCGTTCTTCAGCTGCGCCTGGTTTTGCGCCAGCGTACCTTCGGCCTGCTGCAGGGCGATGCGGTACGAGCGTGGGTCGATTTCGGCGAGCAGGTCGCCGGCCTTGACCTGCTGGCCTTCCTTGAAATGGATCTTCACCAGTTCGCCAGCCACGCGGCTGCGCACATTGACCGTGTTGGTGGCAGTGACTGTGCCCAGGGCTTTGTAATACAGGGGGAAGTCGCCCACGCGTACCGGTTCGACGCGCACCGGCACCGCTTCGCTGGAGCCGCCGAAGCCCGGGCGGCCGCCCATCATGCCCATGCCCTTGCCACCGCGCCCGCCGCCGCCGGCTTCTTTATGCGCAGGCGTTGCTGCAGGCCACAGCCACCAGGCCAGGGCAGCCACCAGCAGCAGGATCAGCAGGCCGACGAGCCAGCGACGGGGGGAACGGGAATTGGACACTTGCATGGGTTGAACGAACCTTGTTCGGAATGGCGGCTTGGGGAGGGTGAACGATAAGCAATGGCACCGTTTTAGCAAAGGGCCTTTACCAGAGGTTTACCTTTGGCTGACGTTGCCAAGACGCTGAACTTTAAATGAAAACGGCCCGGAAAGCGTTCCGGGCCGTTACAGGGTGTTGCTTGGAGCGGTGGCGGGCTGAAAGGTTTCGGTTGCCTGAGCTGGCCCTTTCGCGGGTGAACCCGCTCCCACAGGTACCGCACAGATTTCAAAAGCTGTGCTTTACCTGTGGGAGCGGGTTCACCCGCGAAGAGGCCAACACAGGACTCAGCCGCCCTGCCCCACAACCCTTACTTCAGTACTGCCAGCGCTGCATCGTAGTTCGGCTCGTCAGCAATTTCGCCAACCAGTTCGCTGTGCAGCACTTTGTCGTTTTCATCCAGCACCACCACGGCGCGGGCCGCCAGGCCGGCCAGCGGGCCGTCGGCGATGGCGACGCCGTAGTTTTCGAGGAACTCGCGGCCACGCAGGGTCGACAGGTTCTTCACGTTTTCCAGGCCTTCGGCACCGCAGAAGCGTGCTTGGGCAAACGGCAGGTCGGCGGAGATGCACAGCACCACGGTGTTGGCCACATCGTTGGCCTGGGCGTTGAACTTGCGCACGGAGGTGGCGCAGGTTGGGGTGTCAACGCTTGGGAAGATGTTCAGCACCTTGCGCTTGCCGGCGTAGTCCTTCAGCGACTTGTCAGCCAGGCCTTCACCGACCAGGGAGAATGCCGGAGCCTGGGCGCCGATTTTCGGCAGTTCGCCGTTAACCTGAACCGGGCCGCCTTTGAGAGTCACTTGAGCCATGACGAAATCCTTATGCTGGGTTTGAAAAGGACACTGAGTTAAGCATGAAGGCGGCCGGGTGCCTATGGGGGCAGGTGAAATTGTTCTATTGCCGGACAATTTTTGTGGACAAAAAAATGCCCAGGTTGCGACAAGCGACCCGGGCATTCTTTATTTCAGGCAGCGAATCAGCCCAGCAGGCCGTACACCACCGAGGTCAACGCAACCAGGCCGACCACTACAACGAACACGTTGGAGGCTGCACCGCTGTACTTGCGCATCGACGGTACACGGTGGATGGCGTACATCGGCATCAGGAACAACAGCACCGCAAGGATCGGGCCGCCGAGCGATTCGATCATGCCGAGGATGCTCGGGTTAAGGGTGGCAACGATCCAGCACACCACCAGCATCAACGCGGCTACCACGCGGTCCAGGGTCTTGGCACCTGGGCGTGCACCGGTCTTGGCGATAATACCTTTCAGGCCTTCGCTAGCACCGATGTAATGGCCCAGGAACGACTTGGCGATGGCCACGAAGGCGATCAGCGGCGCAGCGAACGCGATGGTCGGGTTGCTGAAGTGGTTGGCCAGGTACGACAGGATCGACAGGTTCTGTGCCTTGGCTTCGGCCAGTTGGGCGCTGCTCAGGGTGAGCACGCAGCTGAACACGAAGAACAGCACCATCACCACCATCAGCAGGTGGGCGCGGCGCAGGATCTGGCCGCTGCGCTCGTCGGCATGCTCGCCGTAGCGGCGCTTCTGGTCGACGGCGAAGGCCGAAATGATCGGCGAGTGGTTGAACGAGAACACCATCACCGGAATAGCCAGCCACAAGGTGTGCAGGAAGGCCGAGGCCGGCGGCACCTGGGTGGCGCTGTCGAGGATGCCACCGGTCCAATGCGGCACCAGGTACAGGCCCAGCAGCGCCAGGGCGACGATGAACGGGTACACCAGCAGGCTCATGACCTTGACCGTGGCCTGCTCGCCGCAGCGCACGATGGCCAGCAGGCCGAGGATCAGCACAAACGACAGGATGGCCCGTGGTGGCGGCGCCATGTGCAGCTGGTGCTCCATGAAGCTGGACACGGTGTTGGTCAGTGCCACGCTATAGATAAGCAGGATGGGGAAGATCGCGAAGAAGTACAGCACGGTGATCGCGGCACCGGCGTTGCTGCCGAAGTGCTCTTTGACCACTTCGGTGATGTCGCCACCATTGCGCCCGGAGAGCACGAAGCGGGTCAACCCGCGGTGGGCGAAGTAGGTCATTGGGAAGGCCAGTACAGCCAGGATCAGCAGCGGCCAGAAACCGCCAAGGCCGGCGTTGATCGGCAGGAACAGGGTTCCGGCGCCAATGGCTGTGCCGAATAGGCCCAGCATCCAGGTGGTGTCGTGACGCGCCCAGCTGCCGAGGGTGGCGGGGGTCGATTCTGCAAAGCGTTGTTCAACGCTTGGGGCCTGCTCATTCATTCCGGGTGAAGCTCCACTCGCAAGACTGTAACAGGCTGAGAATGGCGAAATAGTGCTATCGCCCAACTCAACCGGAAGAGAGGGGCGCGATTGTGCACGGAAAGGTTGCACTTGCGAAGCCCTTTTCCGAGGGGCGGTTGCACTTGTCATGACAAGGGTGGCACCAGCGGCCCAACTTGGCACGGTCGCGCTCAAGTAGCAGCAGTGTTGCAGCGGCACCACACATGGGGGGGTCACACATCTTGTCCAGCAAATCTACTCAGGTTGCTTCAGAAGGCCGCCTAGCCGAATAGCCTCCGCATCGCGATTTTTTTTCATTTCCGCCATCCAATAATCTATTTTCGCCATGTTCGCTGTGTGGGCACGCTGGTACTCTTCAATGCTTCCGGTTTCGCGTACCTTTCTGATCATTTCATTTACTTTATCATACTGCATTTTAAACATGCCCTTTCGCGGGACATCTAACCCATATACGGCCCCGGCCACATAGGCACGCTTAGCATTCTGCACAGATCGGTATAGAACGAACGACTTAATAGGAGCCATATCATCAATGCTTAGTTTATTTATGCGCGCCCTATCAAATTCTACTTTGAAGCCTTGGTCAAGCTTGGCAACCTTGACCTCCCCCCACTCCCCCCCAGCAGACGTAATTTGGTTCTTGACCTCAAACCTGTTACTTCTACGAACCTTGAATCTTACAACTTTCACGCTCAATGCCTTGTCCCAGAATCGGCCATTGTCATCTACACGATTAATCGGGTCTCCGGAACAATAGCCATAAGCGTTCAGACCTCCCAAATCAAACGGGCTCAGGCTATCGGGTGACAAGAAACGCATCATCCTCGGGCTGTAGCTACGATAACCGTTGCCCAGCAGATAACAAGTGGACAATGCGTCGAAGTAATATCCTGAAAAGCCGATGAGGCCGACTGTTTCAGCAGCAAATTCATGAACGCCGTAGACGTTATAGCTTTTTCCATGAACCGCGACTGGCCCCATGCCCCCAAAAACTGAAGCCTGCTTATCCCCCCAGGCTATGTAGCTACTAGCGCCCCGCTCTACCAGCACTTCTCTATCATGTCGAATGACCTGCCGAACGCCATCCTCCGACTTCAGGCTATGCACTTTTCCTGCGCAATAGAATAGCTTCACTCTTAGCCCTCGCACCTGAGTTCATTTACTGCTGCACTAGTATTGGCAGATCAGACTCAGGCCACAACTGTCAGAACTAACAGGTACACTTGACCATGCGAACCTATCCGAGGACAGCGATTTTTATCTATGCAGGAAGATGCAAGAGGGGCGTTTTCTGGGAGCGCTTTTGCGTAGCGAAAGGGGCGCGGGGCGCCCCGTACGGCATTATTTCTGAACAGCAGCGAACGCTTCGGCAACCCGTTGCAGGTTGGCCGGGCGCAAGCCGGACATGCACACACGACCGCTGTCGATCAGGTACACGCCGAACTCGTCACGCAGGCGGCGCACTTGCTCGACGCTGAAGCCGGTGTAGCTGAACATGCCACGCTGGCGCAGGAAGAACTGGAAGTCCTGGCCTGGCAGCAACACGGCCAGGGCATCGACCAGCGCCTGACGCATGTCGAGGATACGCTTGCGCATCACTTCAACTTCTTCGGCCCACTGGGCATTGAGGGCTGCATCGCTGAGCACGCCTGCAACCAGCTGGGCGCCAAAATTGGGCGGGCTGGAGTAGTTGCGGCGCACGGTCGCCTTGAGCTGGCCGAGCACGCTCTGGGCAGTGGCGTCGTCGTCGCAGACCACCGACAGGCCGCCTACCCGCTCGCCGTACAGCGAGAAGATTTTCGAGAACGAGTTGCTGACCAGGCACGGCACACCGGCGCGGGCCATTTCGCGGATGGCGTAGGCGTCTTCCACCAGGCCTTCGGCAAAGCCCTGGTAGGCGATGTCGAGGAACGGGATCAGCTGGCGTGCCTTGACCACTTCGACCACTTGTTGCCACTGGTTTTGCGTAAGGTCGGCACCGGTGGGGTTGTGGCAGCAAGGGTGCAGCAGTACCACGCTGTTGGCCGGCAGGGTCTGCAAGGTGGCCAGCATGCCGTCGAAGTCCACGCCACGGGTGGCCTGGTCGAAGTACGGGTAGGTGTGCACCTTGAAGCCGGCACCTTCGAAGATGGCGCGGTGGTTGTCCCAGGTCGGGTTGCTCACCCAGACTTCGGCCTGCGGGAAGTAGCGCTTGAGGAAGTCGGCACCGACTTTCAGGGCGCCGGAGCCACCCACGGTCTGCACAGTGGCCACGCGACCGCCGGTCACGGCCGGGTGATCGGCACCGAACAGCAGCGCCTGGATCGCCTGGCGGTAGCTGGCCAGGCCCTCCATTGGCAGGTAAAGGGATGCTTCGTGGTCCTGGCCGGCCATGCGTTTTTCCACCGCATCCACAGCCGCCAGTTGCGGCACCACGCCGGCCTCATCGTAATACAGGCCGATACTCAGGTTGACCTTGTCGGCGCGCGGGTCGGCCTTGAAGGTTTCCATCAGCGAGAGGATCGGGTCGCCGGCATAGGCATCGACATGTTTGAACACAGCGTGCAGCTCCTTGGATCAGGACAGTTCGAAAAGGCAGACCTGAGCATACCCGGTGTGTGGGCTCAGGAACATCCACTATTGTGCAAGGTTGTCTATGCAACATTGCATGGCTTGGGATTTGTGCTGGATTCTTCGCGGGTAAACCCGCTCCCACACGGATACCACTGCCTTTGAAACCTGTGCAGTACCTGTGGGAGCGGGTTTACCCGCGAAGAGGGCGGGTCAGGCAAGCAGCGCTTTCAGGCCCTGCAACTCCTGCTCGGTTAGCGCCACCCCCTCCTCCTCGGCCACCTCGCGCTCACGATAGCGCCGCTCACCCGGCATGCGCGTCAGGCCCACCGCCTGCATCTGCTCCACCAGTTCGCGGCTGCGCTGGGCAAATTGCTCGCCTTCTGCCTTGCCGGGGTCGATGACGATAATCAGCTGCCCGGTCCAGGGTGTCTTCGCCCCCGGGTGGCCCGACCAGTCGAATTCCCAGGAGAAATTACCCCCGGTCAGCGCCGCCGCCAGCAATTCGACCATCATCGACAACGCCGAACCCTTGTGCCCGCCAAACGGCAGCAAGGCACCGCCTTCGAGAATGGCCAAGGGGTCGGTGGTCGGTGCGCCATTGGCGTCCACGCCCATGCCTTCCGGCAGTTGCTGGCCGGCACGCGCGGCAATCTGCACGTCACCGTGGGCCATGGCGCTGGTTGCCATGTCGAAGACGATCGGATCGTGTTCGGCACATGGCGCCGCAAAAGCGATGGGGTTGGTACCGAACAGGGGCTTACGTGCGCCATGCGGCACCACGCAGGTCATGCTGTTGACCACGCTCAGGGCCACCAGGCCCTCTTCGGCGAACGGTTCGACATCCGGCCACAGCGCGGCGAAGTGGTGCGAGTTGTGGATCGCCAGCACGGCAATACCCGCGTTGCGCGCTTTGGCTACCAACAGCTCACGGGCCGCTGCCAACGCCGGCTGGGCAAAGCCGCCCGCTGCATCGACACGTACATAACCGGCCGCTACGTCGCTGACCTTCGGCGTGGCCTGGCCATCGACCCAACCGCTGGCCAACGTCGAGACGTAGCCAGGCATACGGAATACGCCGTGGCTGTGAGCACCATCGCGCTGGGCGCTGGCGCAGTTGTAAGCCAGCACCCGGGCCACGCTCTCGCTGCAGTCATGGCGCTGAAAAATGGCCTGCAACAGACCCTGCAGCTCGGTAAAAGGCACACGCACGACGGTGCTGGTAGAAGGTGCGGACATCTGAAGCTCCTTGTTGGTATTGGAATGGCTACAGCGTTGCAACGACAAAAACTTTCCGGCATGTGACAGCAATCTGTCAAATGTTGACTTGATGACAGAAAACATTCATTTTCTTCCCAAGCCTTACCCCTGGAGCCGCAGCATGAGCCAACCGATCAAGCAACGCCTGGAAAACAGCCTCGAAGGGGCCGCTGCCTCGGGCCGCAAGATCGCCACCTACATGCTCGCCAACCTGCACGAACTGCCGTTCCAGACCTCGGCCAGCATCGCCGCCAAGCTGGACGTCAGCGAATCCAGCGTCGGGCGCTTCTGCCGCTCACTCGGTTATGCCCACCTCAAGGCGCTTAAGCAAGACCTGCAGAACGACCTGGGCGATGGCCCGTGGCTGGTGGGCGACCGCCTGCAAGATTACCGCCAGAATCAGGATGCCAGTGACAACGCCGGCAGCCTGGAGCTGGAAATCGCCGCCTTGATGCGCGTGCACGAGTACCGCCAAAGCCCCACCTGGCACAGCGTAGCGCAACGCCTGGCGAGCAAGCCGCGGGTATTCATCGCCGGTTTCCAGACCGAGCGCGGCATCGCCATGTGCATGAGCCACCTGCTGCAGTACCTGCGCGATGGCGTGCAACTGGTGGACATCAGCGCCGGGCACTTCGGTGATGTGCTGCTGGGCCGCGCCGAAGACAGCGCCCTGGTGGTGTTCGAGGCGCGCCGTTATTCCCGCCACGCCCTGCTGCTGTGCCAGAAGGCACGCGAGGCGGGCATTGCGGTCACCCTGGTGACCGACACCTTCTGTGACTGGGCCGATGCCAACGCCGACGAGGTGTTCCGCATCCCCACCGAGTTCAATCTGTTCTGGGAATCCACCTCGACGATGCTGTCGTGGGTACACCTGATGGTCAACGAGGTCTGCAAGAAACTCGGGCCTGATGTGGAAAAACGCTTGGAAGCGACTGCCGCTCTACATAACGAATTCGTCGGCTACACCTCGTGGCCGACGGGCAAACAACAATAGCAAGAGTGCAATGAGGTGCGAGATGAACAAGACCATGGCCTTGGTGGGTGCGTGTGCCCTGCTGCTGACGGGTGCCGCCAGTGCCGAAACCCTGCGCTTCGCCACCGAGGGTGCCTACCCGCCCTTCAACTATGTAGACGCCGATAACAAGCTGCACGGCTTCGATATCGACATCACCCATGCCCTGTGCGAACAGATGAAAGTCGAGTGCACGCTGGTGGCCCAGGACTGGGAAGGCATCATCCCCGCCCTGATGGCGCGCAAGTACGACGCCGTCGTCGCGTCGATGATCAACACCGAAGAGCGGCGCAAGAAAATTGCCTTCACCGACCACTACTACCGCACCCCGCTGACCGTCGCAGTCGCCAAGGACAGCAAGATCGACAGCGCCCAGACCGACTTCGTCGGCTACACCGTCGGTGCCCAGTCGTCGTCCACCCAGGCTATTTACGCCGAAGACGTGTATGGCAAGGCCGGGGCCGATGTGAAGCTGTACCCGACCATGGATGAAGCCAACGCCGACCTGGCCGCCGGGCGGCTGGACGGGGTAATTGCCGATAAATTCCCGCTGCACGAGTGGATGACCAAGAACGGCGGGGATTGCTGCAAGATCCTCGGCGACGTGGCCGACACCAAGGCCGATGCCGCCATTGCCGTGCGCAAGGACGACGAAGCCCTGCGCCAGCGCCTGAACACCGCGCTGCAACAGATCGTGGCCAACGGCACGTACCAGAAGATCGCCAGCAAGTACTTTGCTTTCGATATCTACAACTGATCTTCTGGAAACCGCGCAATCGCTGTAGGAGCGGCCTTGTGTCGCGATGGGCCGCAAAGCGGCCCCAGCAATCTCGGCCGTGGCACACATCCCGGGTCTGCTCCGCAGCCCTTTCGCGACACAAGGCCGCTCCTACACAGAGACCGCGTTGCCCACCTTAGGGGTTCGTCATGCTCGATCAATTGTCCTTGCTGTCCTTCGCCAGCGGAGGCTGGGGCCAGGCGCTGCTGGCCGGCGCCCTGGTGACTGTTTCACTGGCACTGGCCTGCCTGCCCATCGGCCTGCCGCTGGGCCTGGTAGTCGCCCTGGCGGCGCGCTCGCGCAAACGCCTGCCACGGGCCTGGGCCACCACCTTCTCCACTGTTTTCCGCGGCCTGCCCGAACTGCTGACACTGCTGATCATCTATTACGGCTGCCAGATCGCCGCGCAGAAAATCCTCGCGGCCATGGGCTATCAGGGTGAATTCCTGATCAACACCTTCCTCGCCGCGATGATCGCCTTCAGCCTGGTGTTCGCCGCGTTCTCAAGCGAGATCTGGCTGGCCGCCTTCAAGACCCTGCCCAAGGGCCAGCTGGAGGCCTGCTCCGCATTGGGCCTGAGCAAGCGCACCGCCTTCTTCAAGGTGCTGCTGCCACAACTGACCCGCATCGCCCTGCCCGGCCTGTCGAACAACTGGCTGTCGCTGCTCAAGGACACTTCGCTGGTGTCGACCATTTCGCTGGTCGACCTGATGCGCCAGACCAACCTGGCCGTCAGCGTGACCAAGGAGCCGATGTTCTTCTATGGCGTCGCCTGCCTGGGTTACCTGCTGTTCGCAGCGCTTTCCGGGCGCGTGTTCGCCTTCATCGAACGGCGCAGTAACCGCCACCTGCTAGGAGCACGGGCATGAGCTTTGAACAACTGCTGGCACTGGTGGTGGACCCCGACCTGCTGGAACGCTACGGCCCGCGCTTCCTCGACGGCCTGCTGGTAACCGCCAAACTGGTGGTCATTTCCTTCACCCTGGGCGCCGTACTCGGCCTGTTGCTAGCCCTGGCGCGCATGTCGCGCAGCCTGCTGCTGCAACGCATGGCCGCCGGCTACGTGTACTTCTTCCGCGGCTCGCCGCTGCTGGCCCAGCTGTTCCTGCTGTACTACGGCCTGGGTTCGCTCAAGGGCTTCTGGCAGGACGTCGGCCTGTGGTGGTTTTTCCGTGAAGCGTGGTTTTGCACTTTGCTGGCCTTCACCCTGAACACCGCTGCCTACCAGGCGGAGATCTTCCGCGGCAGCCTGATGGCCGTCGCGCCGGGGCAGCATGAGGCGGCGCGGGCACTGAACCTGAAGCGCTCGACCACCTTTTTCAAGGTGATTCTGCCGCAGTCGTTGCTGGTGGCGATCGGCCCGCTGGGCAACGAACTGATCCTGATGATCAAGGCCAGCGCAATTGCCTCGCTGGTGACCATCTACGACCTGATGGGCGTAACCAAACTGGCGTTCTCGCGCAGTTTCGACTTCCAGATCTACCTGTGGGCCGCCGTGCTCTACCTGGTGATCGTCGAACTGGTGCGGCGCCTGCTGAAACACCTGGAAGGCCGCCTGGGCCGCCACCTGAACTGACCGAAGGATACGTTCCATGCATTGCCAGACCCTTGTTCTCGGCGCCGGCATCGTCGGCGTCAGTACCGCCCTGCACTTGCAGGCCCGCGGGCGCCAGGTCGTCCTGATAGACCGCGACGAACCCGGCAGCGGTACCAGCCACGGCAACGCCGGGCTGATCGAGCGCTCCAGCGTCATCCCCTACGCCTTCCCCCGGCAGCTGGGCGCCTTGCTGCGCTACGGCCTGAACCGCCAGCCCGACGTGCGCTACAGCCTGGCGCACCTGCCCAAGGCTGCGCCGTGGCTATGGCGCTACTGGCGCCAGTCGGCCCCCGGGCGCCTGGCCGGGGCCGCCGCCGACATGCTGCCGCTGGTGCAGCGGTGCGTCGAAGAACACGACGCGCTGATCAAAGCCGCCGGCCTTGAAGGGTTGGTGCAGGCCAAAGGCTGGATCGAAGTGTTCCGCGACCCGGCCCTGTTCGAGCAGGCCAAGGCCGACGCCAAAGGCCTGAGCCGCTATGGCCTGCAATTTGAAATCCTCGAATGCGGGCAGTTGCAGGCCCGCGAGCATCAGCTGGACGCCACCGTTGTAGGCGGCATCCACTGGCTCGACCCGAAGACCGTGAACAACCCCGGCGCCCTCACCCGCGGCTATGCGGCGCTGTTCCAGCAGCGCGGTGGGCAGTTCCTGCATGGTGATGCGCGCAGCCTGCGCCAGGCCAACGGCAAATGGCGGGTAGAGAGCCGCCGTGGCCCGATTACCGCCGACGAGGTGGTGGCCTGCCTCGGCCCGCAGTCGGCCGACCTGTTCAGCGGCCTGGGCTACCAGATTCCGCTGGCGATCAAGCGCGGCTACCACATGCACTACAGCACCCGTGACGGCGCAACGCTTGAGCATTCAATCTGCGACACCCAGGGCGGCTACGTGCTGGCGCCAATGGCGCGCGGTGTGCGCTTGACCACCGGGATCGAGTTCGACGCCAGCAGCGCGCCGGGCAACCAGATCCAGCTGGGCCGCTGCGAGGCCCTGGCGCGCAAGCTGTTCCCGGCCTTGGGTGAACGCCTGGACGACACCCCTTGGCTGGGCCGCCGCCCATGCCTGCCCGACATGCGCCCGGTCATCGGCCCGGCAGCCCGCCACCCGGGGCTGTGGTTCAACTTTGGCCACGCCCACCACGGCCTTACCCTGGGCCCGGTCAGCGGCCGGCTGGTGGCCGAGCTGATCACCGGCGAGCGCCCTTTCACCGACCCCGCGCCCTACAGCGCGACTCGTTTCGACTGAACCCACGCGGGAGAACAACAACATGACCGCACCACTGAGCCTTGCAAGCCTTGCCCCCGAGCCCGACCCACGCCCGGTGCTGATCCGCATCGAAGGCCTGAACAAGCACTACGGCGCTTTCCACGTACTACACAACATCGACCTGCAGGTGCGCGAAGGCGAACGCATCGTGCTGTGCGGGCCGTCTGGCTCGGGCAAGTCGACCTTGATCCGCTGCATCAACCGCCTGGAGGTGGCCCAGCAGGGCAACATCCAGGTGGACGGCATCGACCTGGCGGCCACCACCCGCGAAGCGGCGCAGGTGCGCAGCGACATCGGCATGGTGTTCCAGCATTTCAACCTGTTCCCGCACATGAGCGTGCTCGACAACTGCCTGCTGGCACCCACCAGCGTGCGCGGGCTGTCGCGCAAGGACGCCGAAGAACGGGCGCGCATGTACCTGAGCAAGGTGGGTATCGAAAGCCAGGCGCACAAATACCCCAGCCAGCTGTCGGGCGGCCAGCAGCAGCGCGTGGCGATTGCCCGGGCCCTGTGCATGAAGCCGCGGATCATGCTGTTTGACGAGCCTACGTCAGCACTGGACCCGGAAATGGTCGCCGAAGTGCTGGATGTGCTGGTGCAACTGGCCGGCACTGGCATGACCATGCTCTGCGTCACCCATGAAATGGGCTTTGCCAGGCAGGTAGCCGAGCGGGTGCTGTTCCTTGAGGGTGGGCAGATCATCGAAGACAGCCCGCCGCAGGTGTTCTTCAACCAGCCGCGTACCGAGCGCGCCAAGGCGTTCCTTGCGCAGATACTGCACTGATACCTGTACCGGCCCCTTCGCGGGTGAACCCGCTCCCACAGGTCAATCACTGCCTCTGAAGGCAAAGGTAATCCTGTGGGAGCGGGTTCACCCGCGAAGGGGCCGGCACAAGCAACGCTTCATTGCACCGCTGCAAAGACCCAACTGCGTCGTTAAATATTATTGACCAACCCCCCCGCCAAACCCACGCCGCCACAGGCCCGCATCGGTTTCAGCCCCCTAAAACCGGTGCATTCCCCGCGTTAAAGCCCTCTTCCGTCGTTTGACATATCGAACGGCTCTGGCAAGCTATCTACAAGCCCCGACCGGAATCGTCGCCTCTGACGAGCCGGCAGTGCTCGGAGCTTCAGGCTGCACTCAGGGCCCCGCGCCGTGCACCTGCACAACAACGACAGGCTGAACCTGTCCCAAGGTGACATATGTCCAACAGCAACATTGGCAACAAGCAACCTTCCCTGCGCAAACCCGTCGTCCTGATGACCATGGGCAGCCAAGAGCGCAAAGGCCATGACTATCAGGTCATGACACACAAATACATCACCCCGTTGGTCGAGTTCTCTGATTGCGTCCCGGTACTGGTGCCCACTTGCTGCGGCACTGAAGACCTCGACACCTATCTGGACATGGCCGACGGCGTGTACCTGACCGGCGCCGGCAGCAACATCGACCCGGCCCTGTACGGCCAGGAGAACGAAACCCCAGGCAAAGGCCAGGACCAGAACCGCGACCTGTTCGACATCCCGCTGGTGAAAGCGGCGATCAAGCGTGGCCTGCCGATTTTCGGCATCTGCCGTGGCATGCAGGAAATCAACGTGGCCCTGGGTGGCGACATCTACCAGAAGGTATACGCCGAGCCTGGCTTCAACGACCACCGGGAAAACCCGGAAGACCCGGTTGAAGTGCAGTACGCCCAAGTACATGGGGTGAAGATCAAGCCAGGCAGCTGGCTGCGTGACACTCTGGGTACCGACGAAATTCGCGTCAACTCGCTGCATGGCCAAGGCCTGCGCACGCTCGGCGCCGGCATCGAAGCCATCGCCCTGGCCGAAGACGGCCTGGTCGAGGCCATTCACGCCCCGAGCATTTCGCCCTTCCTGTTCGCGGTGCAATGGCACCCGGAGTGGCAAGCTGCGAAAAACCCAGATTCGATCAAGATGTTCCAGGCCTTCGGCGATGCTTGCCGTGCCCAGGTACGCAAGGCGCAGATCAAGCGCCAGCACGCTGCCTGACCTTCAGTTTCCTCTGCTTTGATCGCGGGGCGGCGCAAGGCCGCCCCCGTTTCCCCGGTCACCCTCTGCTGGTCCCAGAACCCTTCCCGTGGAATCGGGCGGCGGCCTTGTGCCTGTCTCCGCGATCGTTTTTTTCCTTCCCCGACAAGAGATACGATGACTGATTGCGAATAGTCTGCCATCGGTGTCTTTTCCTTCCGTTATGTTTCGCCTGCACCGGCCTCTTCGCGGGTAAACCCGCTCCCACACTGATCTGCATAGCTCTCTGGACCGCTGCGCCGTGCCTGTGGGAGCGGGTTCACCCGCGAAGAGGCCAGCACAGGAAACAGATCCTCCTCCTTGGCCACTGCAAAAAATCTCGCAAAAAGGACTAGTCATCGTACAAGTTGTACGATAACTTACCTCCAACGCAAAACAACACCCTTCACCCAAGCGCCACAGGATGCCTACAACAATGAATCCACAAGAACTTAAATCCATCCTCTCTCACGGCCTGCTGTCTTTCCCGGTCACCGACTTCAACGCCCAGGGCGATTTCCACCAGGCTGGCTACATCAAGCGCCTGGAATGGCTGGCCCCGTATGGCGCCAGCGCCCTGTTCGCCGCCGGTGGCACCGGTGAGTTCTTCTCCCTGGCCGCCAGCGAATACAGCCAGGTGATCAAGACTGCCGTCGACACCTGCGCTACTTCGGTACCTATCCTCGCTGGCGTGGGCGGTTCCACCCGCCAGGCCATCGAATACGCACAGGAAGCCGAGCGCCTGGGTGCCAAGGGCCTGCTGCTGCTGCCGCATTACCTGACCGAAGCCAGCCAGGACGGCGTTGCCGCCCACGTTGAAGCAGTCTGCAAATCGGTGAAGATCGGCGTAGTGGTCTACAACCGCAACGTCTGCCGCCTGAATGCCGACCTGCTGGAAAAACTGGCCGAGCGCTGCCCGAACCTGATCGGCTACAAGGATGGCCTGGGTGATATCGAGCTGATGGTGTCGATCCGGCGCCGCCTGGGCGACCGTTTCAGCTACCTGGGTGGCCTGCCGACCGCCGAAGTGTATGCTGCTGCCTACAAAGCCCTGGGCGTGCCGGTGTACTCCTCCGCCGTGTTCAACTTCGTGCCGAAGACCGCCATGGACTTCTACAACGCCATCGCCCGCGACGACCACGCAGCCGTGGCCAAGTTGATCGATGATTTCTTCCTGCCGTACCTGGACATCCGCAACCGCAAGGCCGGCTACGCCGTGAGCATCGTCAAGGCCGGTGCCAAGATTGCCGGTTACGACGCCGGCCCGGTGCGCACCCCGCTGACCGACCTCACCGCAGAAGAGTACGAGATGCTCGCCGCGCTGATGGACAAGATGGGCCCGCAGTAAGCGTCGCCCGCGGCCTGCCACATGCCGCGCCCGGAGTGGGCCAGCCCCGCTCCGGTTACAATTCGTGAGCCCGCACAAAAATAACTAGTGGGAGTACTGCCAGCATGCAAGCGACTAAAAAGACGCATGTGCGCTACCTGATCCTGTTCATGCTGTTCCTGGTGACCACGATCAACTATGCCGACCGCGCCACCATTGCCATCGCAGGTTCCAGCCTGCAGAAAGACCTCGGCATTGACGCCGTTACCCTCGGTTATATCTTCTCCGCCTTTGGATGGGCTTACGTGGCTGGCCAGATTCCTGGTGGCTGGCTGCTCGATCGCTTCGGTTCAAAAAACGTCTACGCCTTCAGCATCTTCACCTGGTCGCTGTTCACCCTGTTGCAGGGTTTTGTCGGTGGCCTGCCGGTTGCCTGGGCCGTCGTCACTCTCTTCACCCTGCGCTTTCTGGTCGGCTTCGCTGAAGCCCCATCGTTCCCGGGCAACGCGCGCATCGTCGCCGCCTGGTTCCCGACTCAGGAGCGCGGCACCGCCTCAGCCATATTCAACTCGGCGCAGTACTTCGCCACGGCGCTGTTCGCCCCGATCATGGGCTGGATCGTGTTCAGCTTCGGTTGGGAGCACGTATTCGTGGTCATGGGTGCACTGGGCATCGTGTTCTCCATGGTGTGGCTGAAAACCATCCACAACCCGCGCCAGCACCCACGCATCAGCCAAAGCGAGCTTGAACACATCGAGCAGAACGGCGGCCTGGTGGACATGGACCAGAAGCGCGGCAACGCTGGCCCGAAATGGGGCTACATCAAGCAACTGCTGACTAGCCGCATGCTCCTGGGCGTGTACCTGGGCCAGTACTGCATCAACGCCATCACCTACTTCTTCCTCACCTGGTTCCCCGTTTACCTTGTGCAGGAACGGGGCATGACCATCCTCAAGGCCGGCTTCATCGCTTCGCTGCCGGCGGTCTGCGGTTTCATTGGTGGCGTGCTGGGTGGCGTGATCTCCGACTGGCTGCTGCGCCGTGGCAACTCGCTGACGTTCTCGCGCAAACTGCCGATTGTGTGCGGCCTGCTGCTGTCGACCACCATGGTGTTCTGCAACTATGTCGATGCCGAGTGGATGGTGGTTGGTTTCATGACCCTGGCGTTCTTCGGCAAAGGCATTGGCGCGCTGGGCTGGGCGGTGGTGGCCGACACCTCGCCGAAGCAGATCGCCGGGCTGTCCGGTGGCCTGTTCAACACCTTCGGCAACATCGCCTCGATCACCACCCCAATCGTGATCGGCTACATCATCAGCGCCACCGGCTCGTTCAAGTGGGCGCTGGTGTACGTGGGTGCCAACGCCCTGGTAGCGGTGTTCAGCTACCTGGTGATCGTCGGCCCGATCAAGCGTATCGAGCTGCGCGATGATGACCCAAAGCCACAGGCTGAGCCTGCCGCCAACGGCGAACTGGCCAGCTCGCGTCACTGAATGAACACGCCCGCGCCGGGGCAACCGGTGCGGGCGGATGTACAAAAAAGCCTGAGAACCTGACAAGTAGGGCCCAAACATGCAGTTGATCGAACATTCCGACTCGCCCCGCTACGTCCGCCTGCACGACGACGATAACGTCGTGGTAGTGGTCAACGACGGCGGCCTGGGCGAAGGCGCCCGCTTTGCCGACGGCCTGACCCTGGTCGAAGGCGTGCCACAAAGCCACAAGGTGGCCACCGTGGCCATCGCCAAAGGCGAGCCCGTGCGCCGCTATGGGCAAATCATTGGCTACGCGCTGGAAAACCTGCGCCAAGGCAGCTGGGTGCAGGAAAGCCAGCTGGCCATGCCGGCCGCCCCAGAGCTGGACAGCCTGCCGCGCTGCGACGCCGTCCCACAACCGCTGCCGCCGCTCGAAGGCTTCACGTTCGAAGGCTACCGCAATGCCGACGGCACCGTCGGCACCCGCAACATTCTCGGTATCACCACCACCGTGCAGTGCGTGACCGGCGTGCTGGAGCATGCGGTAAAGCGCATTCGCAGCGAACTGCTGCCCAAGTACCCCAACGTCGATGACGTGGTGGCCATCACCCACAGTTATGGCTGTGGCGTGGCCATCAACGCCCGCGATGCCTACATTCCGATCCGCACCGTGCGCAACCTGGCGCGCAACCCCAACCTGGGTGGCGAGGCGCTGGTCATCAGCCTCGGCTGTGAAAAGCTGCAAGCCGGCCAGGTGATGCACGACAACGACCCCTCGGTAGACCTGAGCGAGCCGTGGCTGTACCGCCTGCAGGACGCCAGCCTGGGCTTCGTGGAAATGATCGAGCAGATCATGGAACTGGCCGAAACCCGCCTGAAAAAGCTCGACCAGCGCCGCCGCGAAACCGTACCGGCCAGCGAATTGATCCTTGGCATGCAATGCGGTGGCAGCGATGCGTTCTCGGGCATCACTGCCAACCCGGCGCTGGGCTACGCCGCCGACTTGCTGGTACGCGCCGGCGCCACCGTGCTGTTCTCGGAAGTGACCGAGGTGCGCGATGCCATCTACATGCTGACCTCGCGCGCCGAAAACCAGGAGGTGGCCGGTGCCTTGATACGCGAAATGGACTGGTACGACCGCTACCTGCAGCAAGGCGCCGCCGACCGCAGCGCCAACACGACGCCGGGCAACAAGAAAGGCGGCCTGTCCAATATCGTCGAGAAGTCGCTGGGCTCGATCGTCAAGTCCGGCAGCGGCGCCATCCAGGGCGTGCTTGGCCCGGGCGAGCGGGTAATGCGCAAGGGCCTGATCTTCTGCGCCACCCCGGCCAGCGACTTTGTCTGCGGCACCCTGCAGCTGGCCGCCGGCATGAACCTGCATGTGTTCACCACGGGCCGAGGCACTCCCTACGGGCTGGCCATGGCGCCGGTGGTCAAGGTGTGCACGCGCAGCGAACTGGCCCAGCGTTGGCCCGACCTGATCGACATCGACGCCGGGCGCATCGCCACAGGCCGTTCGAGCATCGAAGAACTGGGTTGGGAACTGTTCCATTACTACCTGGACGTGGCCAGCGGCCGCAAGCAGACCTGGGCCGAACAGCACCGGCTGCACAACGACATCACCCTGTTCAACCCGGCACCGATTACCTGATGCCAAGGATTCACTCTTTTTCCCGGTATTTCGCGTCCCCTGTAGGAGCGGGTTTACCCGCGAACACCGGCAAGGCCGGTGCCATACACCGCGTTGGATTCTTCGCGGGTAAACCCGCTCCCACAGCCCATGCGACTACCCCCCAGATTTTTTTCAGCCAACAGGAGCACCCCAATGCCTGAAATCCTCGGCCACAACTTCATCGCCGGCCAGCGCAGCGCCGCTGGCCCACAGCGCCTGCAGAGCCTGGACGCCAGCACTGGCGAAGCCCTGCCCTACAGCTTTGCTCAAGCCAGCGAAGCCGAAGTAGACCAGGCCGCCAAGGCCGCCGCTGCCGCCTTCGCTGAATTCCGCCAACTGGCCCCGGCTCGCCGCGCCGAATTCCTCGACGCCATCGCCGCTGAACTGGATGAGCTGGACGACGCCTTCGTCGCCATCGTCTGCCGCGAGACCGCCTTGCCCGCTGCCCGCATTCAAGGCGAGCGTGGCCGTACCAGCGGCCAGATGCGCCTGTTCGCCCAGGTGCTGCGCCGTGGTGACTTCCTCGGTGCGCGTATCGATCTGGCCTTGCCCGAGCGCCAGCCGCTCCCGCGCGTGGACCTGCGCCAGATGCGCATTGGCGTCGGCCCGGTCGCCGTGTTCGGCGCCAGCAACTTCCCGCTGGCCTTCTCCACCGCCGGTGGCGACACCGCTGCTGCACTGGCCGCTGGCTGCCCGGTAGTGTTCAAGGCGCACAGCGGCCACATGGCCACCGCCGACCTGGTGGGATGCGCCATCGTGCGCGCCGCCGAGCGCACCGGCATGCCCAAGGGCGTATTCAACATGGTGTTCGGTGGTGGTGTGGGCGAATGGCTGGTCAAGCACCCGGCCATCCAGGCCGTCGGTTTCACCGGCTCGCTCAAAGGCGGCGACGCCCTGTGCCGCATGGCCGCCGAACGCCCGCAGCCGATTCCAGTGTTCGCCGAGATGTCCAGCATCAACCCGGTCATCATCCTGCCAGCCGCCCTGGCCAAACGTGGCGAGGCCATTGCCCGCGAACTGGCCGGTTCGGTATGCATGGGCGCCGGGCAGTTCTGCACCAACCCGGGGTTGGTGATCGGCCTGCAATCGCCACAGTACAGCCAGCTACTGGCCGACCTTGGCCAGCACCTGGATCAGCAGGCCGGGCAAACCATGCTCAACGCGGGTGGCCTGCGCAGCTACGTTGGCGGCCTTGAGCACCTGCAGGCACATACCGGTATCGAGCACCTGGCCGGCCAGGCGCAGGAAGGCAGCCAGGCCCGCGCCCAGCTGTTCAAGGCCGATGCCCGCCTGCTGGTCGAGTCTGACCCACTGCTGCAGGAAGAAGTGTTCGGCCCCACCACTGTGGCCGTGGAAGTGCAGGACGACCAACAATTGCGCGCTGCCCTGCTGGGCCTGCGTGGCCAACTGACCGCTACCCTGATCGGCGAAGCGGAAGATTTCGAGGCGTACGCCTGGCTGGTGCCGCTGCTGGAGGAGAAGGTCGGGCGCATCCTGATCAATGGCTACCCGACCGGTGTCGAAGTCTGTGATGCCATGGTCCACGGCGGGCCTTACCCTGCGACCTCGGACGCCCGCGGTACCTCGGTGGGTACCTTGGCCATCGACCGCTTCCTGCGCCCGGTGTGCTACCAGAACTACCCGCAGGCCCTGCTGCCTGAGGCGCTGCGCGATGGCAACCCGCTGGGGCTGCGCCGACTTGTGAACGGGCAATGGAGTGATGAGGCGATCTGACTGATGGCCTGAAACAAGAAAGCCCCGCACATGGCGGGGCTTTCTGTTGGCGGCCTCTTCGCGGGTAAACCCGCTCCCACAGGGTTTGCACAATTTTCAGGCATTGTGGTGATTCTGTGGGAGCGGGCGTGCCCGCGAAGAGGCCGGTACAGGTCACAAATGCCTCAGACCCCTTGCGCCTCAGCCTCTTCGTGTACCTGGCGCAAGCGCTCCCGGCTATTGCTCAGGTGCATGCGCATGGCCATCTTTGCCCCTTCGCTGTCACGCCGGGCGATTGCCTCATAGATCGCCTCGTGCTCATGCATCAACCGGCTCATGTAATGCGCTTGGTCATCACGGGCCAGCCGCGCCGAATTCACCCGGGTACGCGGGATGATGCTGGTGCCCAAGTGGTTGATGATGTCGGCGAAGTAGTGGTTGCCGCTGGCCTGGGCAATGCGCAGGTGGAACTGGAAGTCCGCCGACACCGCATCATTGGCATGGGCCGCCCCTTCGTTGAGTTCGTCCAGCGCCGCACGCATGTCCGCCAGCTCTTCGTCACTGCGCCGCTGCGCCGCCAGGCCCGCCGACTCGATCTCCAGGGCAATACGCAACTCCAGCACCGCCAGCACTTCACGCAGGGTGACCACAGTCGCCGGGTCGATGCGAAAGCCCCCCGACGCTGGCGCGTCCAGCACGAACGTGCCGATGCCATGGCGGGTCTCGACCTGCCCGGCGGCCTGCAGCCGCGAGATTGCCTCACGCACCACGGTGCGGCTGACGCCCTCTTCGACCATGATCTGCGACTCGGTCGGCAGCTTGTCGCCACGCTTGAGCTGGCCACTGCGAATGCGTTCGGTCAGCACTGTGACCAGTTCCTGGGCCAGACTACGCGGCTTGCGCCGGGTCCTTGCCTGTACCTGTTGCTCTGTCATTGCCCTGTATTTCACCTAGAAAGACAGCGCTCATCATAGCGCAAGCAGTTGTACGATCACATACACCCGATGCGGTATTTCTTGCGCTCCCTCGCAAGCCACGCCTATGAGAAAGCCGGCGCAAGTGCTGGCCCAAAGGCCGCGCAAGCCTGTACTGTGCGCCTTTGCGCTCACTCATCCATGGAAGGAAAATGCCGCATGAAACCCCTCGACCGCCTATTGCTCGCCAGCGGCCTGCTGATACCCCTCTGGTTGCTGGCAGGTGTTTGGCTCACCGCCCAGGCTTACCCCGGCTATGACCACCTGCAACAGGCCATGAGCCAGCTCGGCGCCGTGGGCGCGCCAACCCACAGCTGGTCGCCACTGGTAAACAACTTCCCACTGGCCGCGCTGTTCGCGCTGTTTGCCTGGGGGTTGGTGCGGCGCTGGCGTGGCTCGAAACTGGCAATGCTGAGTGCTGCCCTGGTGCTTCTGCATGGTGTCGGCAGCCTGGGCACCGGCTGGTTCCCCTGTGACCAGGGTTGCGCACCGGCGCAGCCGTCCACGTCACAGCAACTGCATAACCTGTCCGGCCTGCTGATGTTCCTCTCGCTGACCCTGGCCAGTGCCCTGTGGGCGTGGCTAGGCAATCGCATTGCCGGCTCGCGGGCCCTGGCGTTGTTCTCCCTGGCCTGTGTGGTACTGGCGATCATCACCGTCGCGCTGATGGGCCAGGCAGCGCAAAACGGCCAGCTATTCGGCCTGTATCAACGCCTGAACTATGGTGTGTCGGTGATCTGGGTTGCCAGCCTGGCCTGGGCAAGCCTGCGCACACCAGCGGACAGCCCGCTGCGCATGGCGATGATCTGACGGCAAATTGCTGGCCCCCAGCATCGGAAAGCGAAGGCAAACTCCGTTTTTCTTCAGATGCTTAGGACAGCAACATGCGAGTAATTCTAGCAACGATGGCCGGTTGCCTGCTGGCCACGCTGGCGTTCGGCGCCCAAGCCCGGGCGCTGAGCCAGAACGATCGCCACACCTGCGGCTGGGGTGCGCAGATAGCCGCCGAGGCCCAGCAGGCCAAGCTTTCCGGGGTGACCCTGTATGCCACGCGCAAGAAGCTGCAGGTACGCAAATTCCCCAAACCCTGGATGCGCATGACCGCCTTCGGCATTACCGAGCAGACTTACAACAGCCGCTCGCGGTTGAAGCCTGCAGCGATCAAGCAAACTTACTATGAGCAGTGTGTTCAGCATGCGGTAGCCAAACGATAATCTATTATTTATCAGACGATTATGCGTTAAACCTGCGGAAAAGCATCAACACCGCCACGGTGCCCCGGCCTGGAAGCGATCTTCCAGCCAGGCCTTGAAGGCGCCGAGGGCCGCAGTGTTCAGCCGAGCGGTCGGGCGTACCAGGTAAATGCCCGCCGCCACGTCCAGCTGCCATTGCGGCAGCACCCGTACCAGGCGGCCGCTGACCAGGTCCTCACCCATCAGCCAGTCCCCGCCGGCAAGAATGCCCACGCCACGCCGCGCCGCCTCCAGCAATGCCTCATTGTCGTTGCTGCGCAGGCTGCCGGCGACCTTCACATTCACCTGCCGCTCACCGCTCATCAGGCGCCATTCAGGAAATGAACGTAAGCCACTGAAACATAAACAATTATGCTCAGACAATTGTTCCGGTTGTGCAGGCGTGCCATGCCGACCAAGGTAATCGGGCGATGCGCAGAGGATGCGCACGTGATCGCACAATCTCCTTGCCACCAGGCGATTGTCCGCCAGTTCGCCAATGCGGATGGCGGCATCGAAGCCCTCGCCGATTAGGTCGACGAAACGGTCGGCATACTCGGCCTCCACCGTCACCTGCGGATAGGCCAGCACGAAGTCCGCTAGCATCCCACTCAACCAGCGCCGCCCCATGGCCGCCGGCAATGCCAGGCGCAAGCGCCCGCGTACCGTTGCCGCCCCCTCGGCCGCTTCCTGCTCTGCCTCGGCAATAAGCCGGTTGGCCTCGCGTACCTTGGCCACCAGCCGCTCGCCTTCATCGGTAAAACGCAGCTGACGCGTGCTGCGCTCCACGAGGCGAATGCCCAACCGCGCCTCCAGCGCACTCAGGCGCTTCGACAGCACCGTGGGGTGGCGCTCCAGCTGCCGCCCGGCAGCGGCAAACGAGCCCTGCTCGTGCAGGGCCAGCAAGGTGGCAAGTTCATCGGCGCGGCGACTGGCGAAGGCATCCATGGCTAGGCTCGGTGGCAGGGTTCGGGCTTCAGGGAGTAAGGACCAGCGCGCCCTCCGACAGCCCTTGCTCCAGGTCCCGGTGGGCCCTGGCCACTTCGGCCAGCGGGTAGCGACGCCAGACCCGAGGCTGGATGATACCCTCGGCGACGGCTGCCAGCACATCGGTTGCGCGTTGCTGGTACTCCTCGACCGTGCGTGTATGTGCCGCCAGTGACGGCCGGGTCAGGTACAGCGAGCCCTTGGCATTGAGCGTGGCCACCTCGATCGCCGCCGGCGCACCGGAAGTGCCCCCGAACGACACCAGCAGGCCGCGCACCCGCAGGCTGTCCAGCGAAGCTTCCAGCGACACCTTGCCGACACAGTCATAGGCCACATCCACGCCCTGCCCCTGGGTCAGCTTGCGCACTTCGCTGGCCAGCGTTGCCGCGTCGAACACCAGCACATGGTGGCAACCGGCCGCCTGGGCCCTGGCCACACTTTGCGGGCGTGATACCACGCCAATCACCGTCGCCCCGAGATGTCGCGCCCAAGGCACCATCAGCTGGCCCAAGGCACCGGCGGCACCGTACAGCAGCACCTGGGTACCTGGTCCCACCGCGTAGGTGGTTTTCAGCAAGTACTGCGCCGTGATGCCTTTGAACAGCACCGCTGCGGCGGCCTCGTCAGCCAGCTGCGACGGCAGCTTGACCAGCCGCTCGGCCGGAAACAATCGGCCGCTGGCATAGGCCCCGACCGGCCCCATGGCATAGGCGACCCGGTCCCCCACCTGCACGTTGTGTACCCCATCACCGACGGCAGTGACCCGGCCTGCCCCTTCCAGCCCCAGCCCGGAGGGCAAAGCCAGGGGCGCAGCGCCTTTGCGCTGCAACAGGTCGAGCGGGTTCACACCCATGGCTGTCTGCTCCAGCCAGACCTGGCCGGGCCCTGGGGATTGTGCCTGTACGTGTTCAGGTTGCATCACATCGGCGCTGCCGGTGCCATTGAGCGTGATACGGGTAGCCATGATCGAATCCTGTTGGATGGTGTTCGGGTCAGGCTAATGGGGCAGGAAAAGTTGAACAATCAGGCGAGGTGCAGATGATTTCTGCACCTCTTGCAGCAATCTACGCACTGCCTCAGCAGCCCGTCAGCACCGCTTGGCGCCGCTCACCGGCGAAAAACAACGGGCGAAGGCGAACGCCGATCAGGTTGCCCGCATAAGCCGCCACCAGCCACAGCCAGCCATGCACGCTGCCCGAGGCAATGCCACTGAAGTACGCGCCAATATTGCAGCCATAGGCCAGGCGCGAACCGTAGCCCAACAGGAGGCCACCGATGACTGCGGCAACCAGCGACGGCAGCGGGATTTTCAAGCTTGGCGCAAAGCGCCCGGCCAGGCCAGCAGCCAGCAGCGCCCCCAGCACGATGCCCAGGTCCATCACCGTGGTGATGTCCTGCCACAGCGGCGAGGCCAACGCCTTGGCATTGGCCGGCGCCTGCCAGAACACCCAGCTGCCGACATCCACGCCCAGGCCGTTGAGGGTTTTGGCACCCCACAAGGCGAAGGCCGAAGTAATACCCCATGGCCGCCCCGCCAGCGCCAGGGTCGCGTAGTTGAGCAGTGCCAGGGCAATGGCGCCCCACAACAGCGGCCATGGGCCACGCAGGAAACGCCGCAGGCCCTGGTGTTCGCTGGCAACTGGCGCTTCCAGCGTGCCGTGTCGGCGCTTTTCCAGCAGCACGGTAGCCCAGGCGATCAGCCCGAACACTGCCAGGCTCACCAGCAGGGCCGGCCCCACACCCCAGGCTTGCACGATCGAGGTTGCCGGGAGCGACGGCAAGGCAAACCACCAGTCAGCGTGATGGGTGGCGGTTACAGAACCGATGATGAAGAACAGCAGGGTCACCAGCATGCGCGCATTGCCACCGCCCACGGTGAACAGCGTGCCCGAAGCGCAACCGCCGCCCAATTGCATGCCGATGCCGAAGATGAACGCACCGAACACGACCGAAACACCCGCCGGGGCCACCAGGCCAGTGACCGGGTTACCGAACAGGCTGCCAGCTGACAATGCCGGGAAGAACAGCAGCACCGCCAGGGCCAGCATGACCATCTGGGCACGCAAGCCCGCGCCTCGTCGCTCGTTGATGAACACCCGCCACGCCGAGGTGAAGCCAAAGGCGGCGTGATACAAGGTCAGGCCGAGCGCTGCACCGATCAGCAGCAGCAACACCTGCTTGAAGCCGGCATTCAGATTGAGAAACCATGCGCCAGCCAGCAGTAAGGCCATGGCGATCAAAGGGGCGCCCAGGCGACGCGGTTCGGGTGTGGCAGTTACGGAAAGACCCATCGGAGTACTCGGATAACAGTAAAACGGACGAAGAGTATACCCCCGGCAACTGACGCGGTCCCTGTAGGAGCGGCCTTGTGTCGCGAAGGGCCGCAAAGCGGCCCCCGACAATATTTGCTGCGGAGCCGAAAATCTGGGGCCGCTTTGCGGCCCTTCGCGACACAAGGCCGCTCCTACAACGACCGTGCAAGGCCCACACATTTGTTAAGCTGATGTGAGTCGCCAGCATTTACCAAGGCCATTCACCCCATGGATGAACTGCGCAAGATCGACCTCAACCTGCTACTCGCCCTGCATGCCCTGCTCAGCGAAAAGCACGTGACCCGTGCCGCCCTGCGCCTGCACCGCAGCCAACCGGCGGTCAGCCACGCGTTGGCGCAGCTGCGTAAACACTTCGACGACCCCTTGTTGGTACGCCAAGGCGGCGGCATGGCCCTCACCGCCCGTGCCCAGTCGCTGGTAAAACCGCTGCAGGATGCCCTTAGCAATCTCAACGGCCTGCTGGCCACTCCGCAGTTCGAGCCAGCCAAAGCCCAGCGCCGTTTCCGGCTGTCGCTGTCCGACTACTCCTCGCGCATCATCCTGCCGCCCCTGCTGCGCCACCTGCGCCAGGTAGCACCCGGGGTGGACCTGGCCATCAGCCAGGCCAGTCGCGAAACCATGCTGGCGCAACTGCTCGATGGGGAACTGGACCTGGCACTGGGCCTGTTCCCCGAGCTGCCTCAGGACATCACTGCCCAGCCGCTGTTTGCCGACCACTTCATCAGTGTCGCCGATCGCCAAGTGTTGCCAGCCAGCGGCAGCCTGGCCTTGGAAGACTGGCTGGCACGCCCGCATGTGCTGATGGCGATGCGCCCGGATGCCTTCGATGAAATAGAGCGCGCACTGGCAGCATTGGGCCTGCGCCGCCGTATTGCCTTGGCCTTGCCACACTGGAGCGCGGCAGTAGAGGTACTGGCCGGCACCGACCTGATCCTGACAGTAGCCAGCCGCGCAGTGGGCTCCTTGCGCCAGCACAAGACACTGCGCCAGTTCACACCGCCACTGGCGATTCCCTCGTTCGACTACCAGCAGGCCTGGCACAGCCGCAAGGACAGCGACCCCGGACACCGCTGGCTGCGCGAAACCGTGTGGGCCTGCAGCCAACCGGGGCGGTGATCAGCCTTCTGGCTGCTTCACGGTGGTCATTGGGGTCGCCGGCGCCGTCGTCCAGGTGCCTTGCACCAACAGCACGCCACACAGGATCAGCACTACGCCTGCCACCCTCGCCAGGCTAAGCGGCTTGCCGCCCAGTCCCATCACCCCGAAGTGGTCGGCGAGCACTGCCGTGATGATCTGCCCTGCCACTACCAGCACCAGGAATCCCGCCGCGCCCAGTTTGGGCGTAAGCGCTGCAGCACCCGCCACATACATCGCCCCCAGCACCCCGCCAATCCACAGCCACCATGGCCCCTGCAGGGCCTTGCCCAGGTCTGGTACGGGCACCCTGAGTATCAACAGTGCAGCGATTACCACCAGCGAACTTACCGTCAACGACGTGAATGCCCCCCACAACCAATGCCCCAGGGCACGGCCAACGGCGGCATTACCTGCGGCCTGGAACGGCAATACCGCCCCGGCAAGCAACGCCAAGGCAAAAGGAAGTACCAGCAGGCACAGGGTTTTACTGGACATGGCAGCCCTCATTGCTGAAAAACGTTCAGGCAATGATCGAAAATTCCCACCATTGATGGAAATCGAAAGCATGCACGTAGATTATTCGTCAGGCGCATGTTTGAAGCGGTTGCGATTTGCCCGTGATGAGGATTTTTGCGTGCTCGGGTGGCCTATAGCATCCGCCGTCATGCAAGGCATCACGACGGATTCATGGGCAACCCGTAGCCTGTCTCAGTAAATGCTCAGCGCGACGTTTCGACGCGCAGCACTTCGGTAAAGATCGCATCGACCGTCTGGCCGACCTTGAGATTCTTCATGCGTGCCTGCAAGTCCGGGTTTTCGACCTTGACCAGCTGCAACTTGCCCTCGGGTGGCAGCAGGCTCACTTCATGCGTCTTGAGGTCGATCTTCTTGATCTGCGAGGTGACCCGCACCTGGCGGAATGCCTCGCCGCCCGGGTTGGGGTTTTGCGCAGTGGCGCGAATGGTACCGGACTCCTCACTGGCCTTCGGCGCCCCACCCACATCGGTGTTGAGCACATAAGCCACAGCGCGGGTAACGAAGATATCGACCTGGTCCCCAACCTTGAGGTTAGGCAGTGCCTTCGCGTTTTCCGTAAGCTGGAACGTCACATCTTTCTTGTTATCAGGGCCTTTCACCGTGACCTGCCGGTTAGCCAGGTCGATGGCTGTGACCTGCGTGGTGACATGGCTTTCCAGTGCCTCGCTGGCAATCGGGATATCGGCAGCGTGCACCGTGAAACTGGCAGCGGATGCCAGCGTGGCCAGGGCAACAGCACGAGCGAGAGAGCGAATCGGGTTCATAGACCTGCTTCCATGTGATCAACCAAAAAAGGGCGCGAATGGTTCACGCGCCAACAAGCATAGACGCTGCCCACCACCCTGCCGGCGCCATCACCTCGCCGGCTTTTTGCGGATGAACCCACTCCCATGGGGGAGTGGATTTGGGCCAGAGCAATACTCAACGGTTACGTGTCACCCGCCATACCGTATTGGCCAGGTCATCGGCAATGATCAACGCCCCACGCGGGTCCACGGTCACCCCCACCGGCCGCCCACGCGTCTTGCCATCCTCACCGCGAAAGCCCGTGGCGAAGTCGATGGGTTCCCCAGCAGGCCGGCCATTGCTGAACGGCACGAATATCACCTTGTAGCCCACCGGGTCGGGCCGGTTCCAGCTACCGTGCTCGCCCACGAACACACCGTCGGCAAAGCGCTCACCCATGGCCGGGATCGAGAAGTCGACACCCAATGCAGCCACATGCGAACCCAGGCTGTAGTCCGGCTTGATCGCCGTAGCCACCTTGTCCGGGTTTTGCGGCCGCACCCGATCATCCACGTTCTGCCCCCAGTAGCTGTAAGGCCAACCATAGAAGCCACCCTCACGCACCGAAGTAAGGTAGTCCGGCACCAGGTCGGGGCCCAGCTCATCGCGCTCGTTGACCACCGTCCACAACTGCCCGGTCTGCGGCTGAATGGTCAATGCTGTCGGGTTGCGCAAACCAGTGGCGTAGGGCCGGTGGGCGCCGGTTTCGGCATCGACCTGCCAGACCATCGCCCGATCGATCTCCACCTCCAGCCCGCGCTCGGTGATGTTGCTGTTCGAGCCGATGCCCACATACAGATAGCGGCCATCGGGGCTGATTGTCAGCGCCTTGGTCCAGTGGTGGTTGATTTCGGCCGGCAGGTCGGTGACCTTGGATGGCGGGCCGTCGGCCTGGGTCTGGCCTTCCTTGTAGTCGAAGCGCACCAGCGCATCCTGGTTGGCCACATACAGCTTGCCGTTGGCAAAGGCCAGGCCATACGGCGCGTTGAGGTTTTCCGCGAAAACGGTCTGCACCTCGTAGGTGCCATCGCCGTCGGCATCGCGCAACAGGGTCAGGCGGTTGCCACCCTTGACCTGAGTATTGCCCTTGGCCTTGATCTGGCTGGCGATCACATCCTTGGGCTTGAGCTTGGCCGCGCTGCCACCCCTGCCCTCGGCCACCAGAATATCGCCATTGGGCAGCACCAGGCTTTGCCGCGGGATTTTCAGGTCAGTGGCAATGGCCGTGACGCTGAAGCCCTCAGGCACGGCCGGTTTCTGCTCGCCCCAGGCAACCGGCTGCGCAATCTTCATGCTCGGCAGCAGCCCGCGCTGCGGATCGGGCAGCTTCGGGTCCGGCCCATGGGCCTGGGTAGGCTCGCCGTCACCCCCACAGGCGCTCAGCAACACCGCCATGCTCAACAAGCTCAATGCATGCAAAGGCTTCATGCTGCACCTCCCGAACGCAGGTTGCTCAAGCCGGTCCACGCAGCCACTACCGAGAGCACGGTCACGATCACCGACAACACCAGCCCCGACGGCATCACCGCCCAGGCGTCCTTGGCGTGCTCGAACGCATTGATCAAGCCGAGTACCCAAGTCACCAGCAGCAGCACGAAGTACAGCGTGGCGCGCCCGCCCTTGCGTTTGGCGCGGATCAGGTTGGCCAGCGCAAACAGCAGTGCCAGCCCGCAGAACACCAAGGCGCCGGCGATCAGCCAGGCGGCAAAGTTGCTCCACTGGATCTGGTAGCTGTTGAAGTAGGCGATGTCGCTCAGCAGCGCGCCAAGGAACAACGGGACACTCCCTGCCAGCAACAGGGCGTGCAGCGGGCTGGGCGTGCAGCGGTAGAGGGTTTGGTCAGTAGCGGTCACAGTGCCTCCTTTTCATTCAGTGACCCAGGGGGCTGATGGGCTTGCGCCATCAGGTGAGCGCAGGGTGCGCTTAGCAAAGGAGCCCCTTCACGACGCGATAGTTCACCGCTTCGCTACAATGAAATATCCTGCAAGGCATTTGCTGCCAAGCGCAGAAGGGGAACACGTGAGCAGACCAAACGCATCCTGGGCCCTGACCACCCTGCTCGCCCTCAGCCTGGCGCTTACCGCAGGTTGCTCCAGCAAAGCCAGCAAGGCGCGCTACGCCACGCCTGCGGTAGGCTCCAACTGCTTCGCCAAAGCCGTACCCACAACTGGCGAAGGCGGCCTGGCCTGGGGCAATACCCTGAGCATTGCGCGGCAAAAATCCATGAACAATTGCATACGCTATGCCGGCCGCTCGGGGGGCGCACCCCGAACTTGCCAAGTAGTGATGGCCAAGTGCAAGAACTGACACCCACCCGTGAACTCAGCCTCGGCTAATCACCACCTCAAGGTATTCACTGGGCACCACCAACGAGGAAGACCCACCCACGTTGCTTTCATCCAGCAACTGGGTCAGATCCCGCTCCAGCGCACTGGCCGCCTCCGGCTCCAATGAGGCAAACGCCTTGTGTACCGGCCCATACCAGGTGCGGAACACCTCAATGAAATGCGCCGCCGAGCGATAGCGGAAGTTGAACTGCTGCCGGTTGACTTTCAGTTCGCCGAGCGCCCCTTCGAACATCACGCGCAACTGCTCCTCATCGCCCCATCGCGAAGGCGGCAAGGCACCGGGGGGTGGCGGCACATGCCGGCCTAGAATTTTGAACATCTGCCCGACAAAGCCTTGTGGGGTCCAGTTGGCCAGGCCGATGCGGCCACCAGGCCGGCACACCCGGGCCAGCTCGCGTGCGGCCTGCGCCTGATCAGGGGCGAACATCACGCCGAAGGTGGAAAGCACGGCATCGAAGGTACCGTCGGCAAACGGCAACGCTTCGGCATCGGCCACCTGGAACAGCACATTCAAGTGCTCGGCCCGCGCCCGCTCTTCGCCGCGCTTGAGCAATTCGGGCACATAGTCGGTGGAGGTGACGCGACAGCCGCGCCGGGCAGCGGCCAGGGTGGCGTTGCCGTTGCCGGCAGCAACGTCCAGCACCTGCTCGTCCCAGCGCAAGTCGCAGGCCTCGGCCAGGCGTTCGCCAACCAGTTGAAGGGTGGTGCCGATTACCGCGTAGTCACCGCTGGCCCAGGCGGCCTGCTGACGGGCTTTAAGGGCATTGGTGTCCAAAGGGATGCTCATGGTCTGCGCCTTCTTGTCGTGCGCGGCCGAGGTCCTTCTGGCGGTTAACGCGCCATATATTGGGGGAGAAAAATTTACTCGCCTGTCAGGTGAAGCGGAAAGACGCATTGGGGATAGCGCCAAGATCAGAGTGCTATATGAGGGCTGCTGGCGCAATCGCCGGCAAGCCAGCTCCCTCAAGTTCAGCAAAACGCTCAAGAACGGTGCAGTACCTGCGGGAGCTGGCTTGCCGGCGATGAGGCCGGTACAGCCAGCACACAATAACGAGTGGGACAGCAGCTATCAGGCGAATTTGGCCCGGGCTGCGTGCAGTTTCTTGTAGCTCTCGATCAGGCGCAGGTGGCGGTCGAGGCCTTCGAGCTTCATGCTGGTCGGGGTCAGGCCATGGAAGCGCACGCTGCCGTCCAGCGAACCCAGTACTGCGTCCATGCGCGCATTGCCGAACATGCGGCGGAAGTTGGCTTCGTAATCGTCCATCTCCAGTTCGTCATCCAGCTGCACTTCCAGCACCACGTTCAGCGCCTGGTAGAACAGCCCACGCTCGACGGTGTTGTCGTTGAATTGCAGGAATGCCTCGACCAGCTCCTTGGCATCCTCGAAACGCTGCACCGCCAGGCAAATCAGCAGTTTCAGCTCGAGAATGGTCAACTGGCCCCACACGGTGTTCTCGTCGAACTCCACACCAATCAGCGTGGTGATGGTGGTGTAGTCATCCACATCGCAGTTGTCCAGGCGCTTGAGCAGCAGCTTGAGGGGGCGGCTTTCAAGGCTGTGCAGGTTGAGGATGTCGGCGCGGAACGACAGGGCGCGGTTGGTGTTGTCCCAGATCAGGTCCTCGACCGGGTAGATTTCCGAGTAGCCCGGCACCAGGATGCGGCAGGCAGTGGCGCCAAGGTTGTCGTACACCGCCATGTACACTTCCTTGCCCAGGTCTTCGAGAATACCGAACAGGGTTGCGGCCTCCTGAACATTGGAGTCCTCGCCATGGCCGGAGAAGTCCCACTCGACGAACTCGAAGTCGGCCTTGGCGCCGAAGAAGCGCCACGACACCACGCCGCTGGAGTCGATGAAGTGCTCGACGAAGTTGTTCGGCTCGGTCAGCGCGTGGCTTTCGAAGGTTGGCTGCGGCAGGTCGTTCAGGCCTTCGAAGCTGCGGCCCTGCAGCAGTTCGGTGAGGCTGCGCTCCAGCGCCACTTCAAGGCTCGGGTGAGCGCCGAACGAGGCGAACACACCACCGGTGCGCGGGTTCATCAGGGTCACGCACATAACCGGGAACTCGCCACCCAGCGAGGCATCCTTGACCAGCACCGGGAAGCCCTGCTCTTCAAGGCCCTGGATGCCGGCGACAATCGCCGGGTACTTGGCCAGCACCTCCTGCGGCACGTCCGGCAGGCACAGCTCGCCTTCGAGGATTTCGCGCTTCACGGCGCGCTCGAAGATTTCCGACAGGCATTGCACCTGCGCCTCGGCCAGGGTGTTGCCGGCGCTCATGCCGTTGCTGAGGAACAGGTTTTCGATCAGGTTGGACGGGAAGTACACCACCTGCCCGTCGGACTGGCGCACGAACGGCAGCGAGCAGATGCCCCGGGCGGTATTGCCCGAGTTGGTGTCGTAAAGGTGCGAACCACGCAGCTCACCGTCCGGGTTGTAGATTTCCAGGCAATGCTCGTCGAGGATCTCGGCCGGCAGCGCGTCACGCGGGCCAGGCTTGAACCACTGCTCGTTCGGGTAGTGCACGAACGGCGCGTTGGCCAGCTCCTCACCCCAGAACTGGTCGTTGTAGAAGAAGTTGCAATTCAGGCGCTCGATGAATTCGCCCAGCGCCGAGGCCAGCGCCGCTTCCTTGGTTGCGCCCTTGCCGTTGGTGAAGCACATCGGCGACTGCGCATCGCGCACGTGCAGCGACCATACGTTGGGCACGATATTGCGCCATGAAGCGATCTCGATCTTCATCCCCAGCCCGGCGAGGATGCCCGACATGTTGGCGATGGTCTGCTCCAGCGGCAGGTCCTTGCCTGGGATGTAGGTGCTGCTGTCCGCCACCGGCATCAGCAGGCCTTGGGCATCGGCATCGAGGTTGTCGACCACTTCGATCACGAATTCGGGGCCGGTCTGCACAACCTTCTTGACCGTGCAGCGGTCGATGGAGCGCAGGATGCCCTGGCGGTCCTTGTCTGAAATGTCCTCGGGCAGCTCGACCTGGATCTTGAAGATCTGGTTGTAGCGGTTTTCCGGGTCAACGATGTTGTTCTGCGACAGGCGAATGTTTTCGGTGGGGATGTCGCGCGCCTGGCAGTACAGCTTAACGAAGTAAGCCGCGCACAAGGCCGAAGACGCCAGGAAATAGTCGAACGGGCCTGGGGCCGAACCATCGCCTTTGTAGCGGATCGGTTGGTCGGCGATCACCGTGAAGTCGTCGAACTTGGCTTCGAGACGGAGATTGTCGAGAAAATTGACCTTGATTTCCATGCGGGATTACCGTGATTTAAGCGTGCAAAACGAAATTGGCCGGCATTATCCGGGTTTTCACCCCGGAAGTCCTGTTTACCTCATCGCTTGCGCATTACACCGGATTGCTTGCCTGATCCTCTGAACCTGGCCCGGCCTGCAGACCAGCGGTCATCCCCCTGTGCTAGCGTTTCTTCTCTGGGGAACAACGTATTCCCGCACAGAAAAACACAGCGACAGCAACCGATGACTGGCAGGTGAACCATGGAACTACGCATTAACCAGCAGACCTACCAGGTCGAGGCGGACGCCGACACGCCCTTGCTATGGGTGATCCGCGATGACCTGGGGCTGACCGGCACCAAGTACGGCTGCGGCCTAGCCCAGTGCGGCGCCTGTTCGGTGCTGGTGGACGGCAACGTGGTCCGCGCTTGTGTCACCCCAGTGGCCGGTGTGGTGGGGCGCGAGGTCACCACCATCGAGGCAATCGAAGCCGATGCCGTTGGCAAACGGGTGGTTGCGGCCTGGGTCGAGCACCAGGTGGCCCAGTGCGGCTACTGCCAGTCTGGCCAGGTCATGGCCGCCACGGCGCTGCTCAAGCACACCCCCAAGCCCAGTGATGCGCAGATCGACGCGGCCATGGTCAACCTGTGCCGTTGCGGCACCTACAACGCCATCCATGCTGCCGTGCATGACCTGGCCCAAGGGGAGCAGGCCTGATGAACACGCCAGTCGATAGCCCCGCAGAGCTGCTCAAGTTGCAACTGGGCGAAACCGTCAACCTGTCGCGGCGGCGTTTTCTTGCCGGCACCGCAGTCGGCGCCCTGGTACTGGGTTTCGGCCTGCCCATGGGCTCGGCCCGCGTGCAGGCCGCAGGCGCGGCAACCGCAGAACGCGGCACCCAGGTGCCGGCGTTTCTGGAGATTCGCCCAGACGGCACGGTGCGCCTGCTCAGCCCCTTCATGGAAGGCGGGCAAGGCCCCTTCACCGCCATGGCACAGATCGTGGGTGAAGAGCTGGATGTCGACCCCGTAAACTTCGTGGTCGATAGCGCGCCACCGGGCGACGCTTATGTAGTGATGGAAAACGGCATGCGCATCACCGGTGGCAGCATGTCGGTGCGCATGAGTTACCCGACCATGCGCCGCCTGGGCGCCCTTGCCCGGGCCATGTTGCTGCAAGCAGGGGCCCAACAACTGGGCGTGTCGGTCGACGAACTCTCGACCACGCCAGGAAACGTGGTACATACCACGACGGGGCGTTCGATACCCTACGGTGAGCTCGCCGGGCGCGCCATGGACCTGCCGGTACCCGACCCGGCCAGCGTCAAGCTGCGTGATCCCAGCCAGTTCCGCTGGATCGGCAAGCCCGTGCGGCGCCTGGATGCCTACGACAAGTCCACCGGCAAGGCCCAGTACTGCATCGACATAAAGGTCGACGGCATGCTCCACGCCGCCGTGCAGCACGCGCCACGCCTGGGCATGACCGTGGGCAGCCTGCGCAACGAAGAGCAGGTCAAGGCCATGAAAGGTGTGCATTCAGTGCACCAACTGCCTGGCGCCGTGGCCGTGGTTGCCGAGCGCTGGTGGCACGCAAAGCGCGCGGTGGAGGCGATTCAGGTTGACTGGCAAGAGCCGACCGCCGACAGCAAGGTGCGGCCGATGCCGGCCGATTTCTCCAGCGACGCCTGGCGCGAGCACTTGGCAACGGTCGAGGGCCCGGCCCGTGATGAAGAGAACGAAGGCGATATCGCCGGCGCCTTGAGCAATGCCAAAACCAAGGTCGAAGCCAGCTACCACAACCAGTACCTGAACCATGCCCAGCTCGAGCCACCTTCCGCCCTCGCCCGCTTCAACCCGGATGGCACCCTGGACGTCTGGCTGCCCAACCAGGCCCCGGACATGTTCCGTGACGACATTGCCAAGCGTACCGGCCTGGAGCCTGCGCACATCAACCTGCACTCGCCACTGCTGGGCGGCTTCTTTGGCCGCCACTTCCTGTACGACTCGGCCAACCCTTACCCGCAGGCCATTGCCTTGGCCAAAGCGGTGGGTCGGCCGGTAAAACTCATCTGGAGCCGCGAAGAAGAATTCCTGCGTGATGTGCTGCGCCCGGTCGCAGTGGTGAAATTCCGCGCCGGGCTGGATGCCGATGGCATGCCAGTGGCCCTCGAAGCGGTCAGCGCCACCGAAGGCCCGACCGAGGCTCTTGCTGGCAAGCAAGGGGAAAAGATCGACCCGACCGCGCTTGAGGGGCTATCAGGCAAGTCGTACGCCATCGCCAACAGGCGCATCGCCCAGATCTACGTCAAAGGCCCGGCCATGCTCGGCTACTGGCGCTCGGTGGGCAACTCGTTGAACGACTTCTTCTATGAATCATTCCTGGATGAACTGGCCGACAAGGGCGGCAAGGACCCGTTCGAGCTGCGCCTGCATCTGCTGCGCGACAACCCGCGCCTGACCAACCTGCTGAACGCGGTCGCCGAATTGTCCGGTGGCTGGAAACGCGGGCCGTTCACCGCCGAGGATGGCAGCAAACGGGCACGCGGCGTGGCCATGGCCTCACCGTTCGGCTCGGAGGCGGCAGTCATCGCCGAGGTATCGATAGAGAACGGCCAGGTCAAGGTGCACGACATCTGGGAGGCCATCGACCCGGGCAGCATCGTCAACCCGGCGATCATCGAACACCAGGTTAACGGCGCGGTTGCCCTTGGCCTGTCGCAGACGCTGGTGGAAGAAGCCGTATACGTGGATGGCAAGCCGCGCGCACGCAACTACGACCTGTACCCGATCCTGCCGCCCTCGCGCATGGCGCGGGTGCATGTGCGCATTGTCGAAAGCGGGGCGAAGATGGGCGGTATCGGGGAACCACCGCTACCCGCCGTAGCCCCGGCAGTGGCCAACGCGGTCGCGCAGCTTACCGGCCAGCGCGTACGCAGCTTGCCACTGAGCCGCCATACCTTCAGCTGACTGCACAAGGGACGCCCCATGACCCATCGTTTCGCAAGGACCGCTGGCTGGCTGGCGCTGCCGTGCCTGGTCGCGGCAGGCCTGCTGGCCTGGTATGTCACCCGCGAGCCGGCCTCGCCGTTTGCCGACGCGCAGGCCACTGCCGCTGACCCGGCACTGATCAGCCGCGGCGAGTACGTGGCCCGCCTCAGCGACTGCGTGGCCTGCCACAGCCTGCCAGAAGGCAAACCGTTCGCGGGTGGGCTGGAAATGGCCACCCCGCTTGGGGCCATCCACGCCACCAACATCACCCCGGACCGCGACAGCGGTATCGGCAGCTACAGCCTGGCCGATTTCGACCGCGCCGTACGCCAGGGTGTCGCGCCCGGTGGCAGGCGGCTGTACCCGGCCATGCCCTACCCGTCCTACGCCAAGCTCAGCGATGATGATGTAAGGGCGTTGTATGCGTTCTTCATGCACGGCGTGCAACCCGCCCGGCAGGCTAACCTGGCCAGCGACATCCCCTGGCCGCTGAACCTGCGCTGGCCCATTGCCGTGTGGAATGGCCTGTTCGCCGCCACTACGCCATACGCCGACAAGCCCGGGCAGGATGCGCAGTGGAACCGGGGTGCCTACCTCGTCCAGGGCCCCGGCCACTGCGGCAGTTGCCACACCCCGCGCGGCCTGGCCTTCAACGAAAAGGCCCTGGATGAAAGCGGCAAGCCGTTCCTGGCCGGTGCCCTGCTCGACGGCTGGTACGCACCGAGCCTGCGCGCCGACCACAACACCGGGCTGGGGCGCTGGAGCGAGGCAGAAATCGCGCAGTTCCTGAAAACCGGGCGCAACCGGCATGCCGTGGTATTCGGCTCGATGACCGAGGCGTTCAACAACTCCACGCAGTTCATGCATGACGATGACCTGGCCGCCATTGCCCACTACCTGAAATCACTGCCCGGCGACCCACAGCGTGACGGCGCGCCATGGCAGTACCAGGCCGAATCGGCAGCGGCACGGCTCGACAGCCCAGGGGCGCACACCTATGTGACCCATTGCGCGTCTTGCCACGGTCTGGACGGCAAAGGCCAGGCCGAATGGATGCCGCCCTTGGCAGGCGCCACCTCGGCACTGGCCAGGGAGGACGCCTCGGCGATCAATATCACCCTCAATGGTTCGCAGCGGGTGGTGGCTGCCGGTGTGCCGGATGCCTATCGCATGCCGGCTTTCCGCGCGCAGTTGAGTGACCAGGACATTGCCGAGGTGCTGAGCTTTGTGCGTACGGCCTGGGGTAACCAGGGTGGTGCGGTGGATGCGCAGGCGGTAGGCAAACTGCGTGGTCATACCGACCCGGCCAGCAGCAGCCCGATCATCTTGCATATGCGCTGAGTTGACGTGGCTCATGCACCGGCCTCTTCGCGGGCACGCCCGCTCCCACAGGAAACACGCCGCTCAGGAAATTTGTGCAGTACCTGTGGGAGCGGGTTTACCCGCGAAGAGGCCATCATAACCACCCTTGAACATCAGGTTTAATGGAACCCCAATGGAAAGCATCGACCTGCTGGTCCTGCGCACCACCCGAGACTGGCTCGCCACCGGTCACCGCGTCCTGCTGGCCACGGTCGCCCGCACCTGGGGCTCCTCCCCTCGCCCGGTCGGCTCGATGATGGCCTTGCGCAGCGACGGCCGCGTGGCCGGCAGTGTCTCCGGCGGCTGCATCGAAGACGACCTCATCCACCGCTACACCAGCGCGTACGGCGGCCCCGGCATGCCCGATGGCCAGCCCCAGGTGGTGCGCTATGGCGTCAGCGCCGACGAGGCCCACCGCTTTGGCCTGCCCTGCGGCGGCACCCTGGAACTTATGCTGGAATTCGCCCCCTCACTGGCGCACCTGGACCAACTGCTGGCCTGCCTCGACCGCGGAAACCTGGTGCGCCGTGACCTGAACCTGCGCAGCGGCGAAGCCAGCCTCTGTGCCACCGGGACACCCGAACTGTTCAGCTTCGACGGCCAGCGCATGCTCAGCACCCTCGGCCCCGGCTACCGCCTGCTGCTGATCGGTGCCGGCGCCTTGGCCGAGTACCTCGCTACCATGGCACTGTTCAACGGTTTCAACGTTTCGCTGTGCGACCCGCGCCCGGAGTACACGGCCGGCTGGAATGTTGCCGGGGTCAACCTGCTGCCCGGCATGCCGGACGACGTCGTCCGCGCCTTCGCCGCAGACGTTCGCACTGCCATCGTCGCGGTCAGTCACGATCCCAAACTGGACGACCTGGCCCTGCTCGAAGCCTTGCACAGCCCTGCGTTCTACATCGGCGCCATCGGCTCACGGCGTAACAGCCAGCTGCGCCGCGAGCGCCTCATCGAGCACTTCGGCGAAAGCGAGACCTCGCTGCAGCGCCTGCATGGCCCGATTGGCATCTACATTGGTAGCAAGACGCCGGCCGAGATCGCCGTCAGTGTCATGGCCGAGATCCTCGCGGCAAAAAACGACGTCACCCTGCCCCGTGCGGTCAATGTGTCCCAGGCCAAGGAAGCCGAACAACTGGCACGGTCCCTGTAGGAGCGGCCTTGTGTCGCGATGGGCTGCGCAGCGGCCCCGGCAATCTCGAAGTCAGGCAAAGATCCAGGGGCCGCTGCGCGCCCCATCGCGACACAAGGCCGCTCCTACAAGGGACCGCGTACGAGGGCTGTTACTGCCACCGCTCCAGGGTCTGCTGCAGCAGTTGCTCAGGCAACGCCCCGCCAACGATTTTCGCCATCTCCCGCGCCAGCGCCTCACGCAGCTGCGGCTTGTTGCAGGGCGATTCATGTGACATCGCCAGGTACAACCCTTCACTGGACACTGGCGGCTGCAACACCTGCAGGGTATCGGTGATACCCAACGTACGCGCCAGCGCCATCCCGGGGTACTGCTCGTAGACCACGTAGTCACTGCGCTTGTGCATCAGCTTCTCGAACGCCTGCCGGGCACCGGGCACTGCTTCGAGGGTGAGGTTGGCCTGGGCGTATTCATCGAACTGCTGGCCATGGCTGTTGCTGACCAGGGTGCCGCCCTTGCGGCCTTTGAGGTCGGCCCATTGCCGGTAGGCAAAGGCATTGTCCCGGCGCACCCATACCACGCTGGGGGTATGCAGGAATGGCGGGGCGATAAAGTCCATCTGCTGTCGGCGGGCCTCGGTCAGAAAATACCCGGCCATCAAGTCGATCCGCCCAGTGCGCACTTCTTCCTGCGCACGCGACCACGGCCCAACGTAAACAAACTCGATGTCCAGCCCCAGTTGCTTGCCCAGGTACTTGAGCAGGTCGGCGTTGGCACCGATCAGTTGCTGAGGGTTTTGCGGGTCGCGCCACAGGTAAGGGGGGTATTCGGGGTTGCCGGTAGCGGTCAGCCGTCGGCATGGCTCGTCGGCTACGCCCGCCAGAGGCAGCAGCAGGCAAGGCAACAGCAGCAAGGCTTGGCGCAAGCAACGCTCGATCATCTACAACCCTCGGCACATATAACATCCGGCGACCCGGCGTGGTGGCCAAAGGCTGCCACATCCTGTGCTCGACCGCAGCATTCATCTGCGCGTGCTGTAGACAGTCTGGACTATAAGCGGATGGCAGGCTGTCCTTTCATCGGCCAGAAAAAACAGGCCGGCAAAAACCTTTGCCGGCCTTATCGCCAATGATGGGCGATCATTCCTCGTACATGACCCCTAAAACAGCGGCAGCTATCACAACAACGGCAGGGTATAAGTCACGATCAGCCGGTTCTCATCGATATCTCGCTGGTAGTTGGAGCGCAGCGCCGCATTGCGCCACAGGACATTGACGTTCTTCAGCGGGCCGGACTGTACGGTGTAGCCCAGGTCGGTGTCCCGCTCCCACTCACGCCCTTCCCCTGCGAAGTTGGCTGGGTTGGCATGCGCGCCATTGTTGTAGCGGGTCGAGAACGTCAGCCCGGGGATACCCAGGGCCGCGAGGTCGTAGGCATAGCGCAATTGCCAGCTGCGTTCGCCGGTTTCCATGAAATCGGCGGCCATCATGTAATTGGTCAGGTAGGCATCGGTGCCGATCAGGTACGGCATTGCCGTGCTGCCTGACAGGCCCTGGTAGGCGATGCCGACAGTGTGCCCGGCCTGGCTGTAGCTGAGCAGCACGTTGAGCGTGCGATTGTCGACCTGCCCGGCCACGGCCTGGCCCTTGTCGTCGCTGATGAAGTAGCGCGCATCCAGCGCCAGCTTACCTGCGCCCAGAGGTGTACTGCCAAGCAGGCTGAAGTAATGCTGACCGTAGATTTCGTCAAGCTCGCCGTACTGGTAACTGAGGCTCACGTGTGGGTCGAGCACATAGTCCACCCCGCTCATGCGGAAGTCATCGGCTGCGGGCGTGCCACGAAAGCGTCCATTCTTGTTGACCAGGCTCATGGCCTCACTGTGTGAATAGTCACGCTTGGTGGTACGGTCGATCTGCGCGTAGGTGAAGGTCAGGCTGTCCAGCTCTTTGGAGGAGATAACGCCGCCTTGGAAGGTCTGCGGCAAGATACGACCGGAGCTGGAGGCGATGGTCGGATACTTGAGCAGCTGGGTACCAATCTTCAGCTCGGTCTTCGACAGGCGCGCCTTCGCGGTGAAGCCGAATTTACTGTATTCGTCCGGAGCCCGGCCATCATTGCCAACCGGCAAGAGGCCGGTGCCGCTGCGGCCCGCAGAGGAGTCGAGCTTCAGGCCAAGCATACCCAAGGCATCGACGCCAAAGCCGACGATGCCGGGTGTATAGCCGGAGCGGAAATCAAGGACAAAGCCCTGAGCCCATTCTTCGCGTTTGGAAATGCCCAGGCCTTCACGAAAGTCGCGGTTGAGATAGAAATTCTGGGCCTTCAGCGAGGCTTGGCTGTCTTCCAGAAAGCTTTCGGCATGGGCCGGAAGGGTAAAACAAAGCAGTGAGACGGCAGGCAGGATTTTGTTGTTTTTGTACATGGCTGGTCCGCTCGACCAGCTGGGCGCTGGCCGTTATTGTTGTGGTCGTTTGGGAGGGCCTGTTCGCTGAAAAGCCCGCGAACAGGCCAGTACAGGTAAACCGATCAGGCAAGCACGCCTATCTGCCATGGGCAGAACTCATCCTCACCCAGGCCATTTAGCTCGCTCTTGGTCGCCTCTCCCGAAGCATGCGCCAGCAAACGCTCGAAGATCTCCTGGCCCATTTCGGCAATGGTCTTGTCGCCGTCGATGATCTGCCCGCAGTTGATGTCCATGTCGTCGCTCATGCGCTGGTACATGGGCGAGTTGCTGGCCAGCTTGAAGGTCGGCGCCGGCACTGAGCCGAAGCAGGAGCCACGGCCCGTGGTGAAGGCGATCAGGTTGGCGCCGCCGGCGATCTGGCCGGTGGCCGAGACCGGGTCGTAGCCGGGGGTGTCCATGAACACCAGGCCGTGGGTTCTCACCGGGTGGGCGTACTCGTACACATCCATCAGCGGCGCATTACCGCCCTTCTTCGCGCCACCCAGGGATTTTTCCAGCACGTTGACCAGGCCGCCGGCGTTGTTGCCGGGGCTGACGCGGCCATTGATCTGGGTATCGCGGCCGCGGTTGTACTCCAGCCACCATTCGATGCGCTCGATCAGCTTGCGTCCCACCGCCGGGGTGGCGGCGCGGGCGGTCAGCGTGTGCTCGACGCCGAAGATTTCCGAAGTTTCCGAAAGGATCGCGGTGCCACCATGGCGCACCAGAATATCCACCGCCGCGCCCAGCGCCGGGTTGGCCGAGAGGCCGGAGAAACCATCAGAACCGCCGCACTGCATGCCGATCATCAAGTGCTCGGCGGACACCGGTTGGCGCCGAGCCCGATCGGCCTGGGGCAGCATGCCTTCGATCAGCGCAATACCCTGGTCGGTGGCGCTCTTCACCCCGCCGACGTCCTGGATCACCAGCTTCTTCAGCATGTCGCCTTCCACCAGCCCTTCCTGCTCGAAGAAGCCGTGGATGTTGTTGCGCTCGCAGCCTAGGGCGATAACTACCGCACCCACGGTGTTAGGGTGCTTGATGTAGCCACCGATAGTGCGGCGCAGCAGGTCCATCGGCTCGCCGGTCATTTCCATGCCGCAGCCGATTTCGTGCACGTAGGGCACCACCCCGTCGATGTGCGGGAAGCCGGCCAGGCGGCGCTCGTCGAAGTGGTTGGCGATCTTGCGCGCCACGGTCGCACCGCAGTTGCCGACCACGAAGACACCCAGGTAGTTACGGGTGGCCACTCGACCGTCGTCGCGGACGATGCCCTGGAACATGGCACGCTGCTCTAGCGGGAGCATCTCGGTAGGCACATAGTCCAGGCCGTAGCGATAGTCGCGGTCGGTTTCACCAAAGGCGATGTTGTGGCTGTGCATCCAGGTGCCTGGCGGCAGGTCTTCGCTGGCATAGCCGATCACTGTGTTGTACTTGAGTACCGGCTCGCCCTTGGCGATCAGCCGGGCAGCGACCTTGTGCCCCAGCGGCACCGGCTGCAGAGTAGTCACGCCTTCACCGGGGATGGCGGTGTCGGCGGGGATTTCGACGCGCGCGACAACCACGTTGTCAGCGGCATCGAGGCGAATGACGGGGCTCACTTCACGGTGACTCATGGTGTTTTCCTATGGGTATGTCATACACGGCGATGGCGACAGAAGCGCCACCGCCGAGGCTTGCTCAGGGGCGTTTGCCGAATTCGACGCTGTTCTGGGTCCAGGCCAGGGCCTGTTCACTGAGCGAGAAACCCAGCCCTGGACGATTGGGTACCCACATGCGCCCTTCACGGAGCTCCAGGCGCTCATTGAACATCGGCTCAAGCCATTCGAAGTGCTCCAGCCATGGCTCTTCCGGATAGGCCGCGGCCAGGTGCAGGTGGATCTCCATGGCGAAGTGCGGCGCCAGCTTCAGGCCCTTGAAACTGGCCAGGTTCATGATTTGCAGGAACGGCGTAATACCGCCGACCCGCGGCGCATCGGGCTGGACGAAATCGCAGGCGTTGGCGTTGATCAGCTGGGCGTGCTCGTTGAAGCTGGTGAGCATCTCGCCGGTGGCAATCGCGGTGTCCAGCGACGCGGCCAGGGCGGCGTGGCCTTCCACATCGGCGCTGTCCAGCGGCTCTTCGATCCAGGTCAGGTCGAACTGCTCAAGCTTGCGGCAGAAGCGCTGGGCGGTCACCCGGTCCCATTGTTGGTTGGCGTCGACCATCAGCGGGAAGCCTTCGCCCAGCCGCTCGCGTACCGCCTGTACACGTTTGAAATCGATGCTGGTGTCTGGCTGGCCAACCTTGATCTTGATGCCGCCGATGCCGTTGCCGCGGGAGGTCTGGACGTTATCCAGGACCTTCTCGAGCGGCGTCGACAGGTAGCCGCCGGAGGTGTTGTAGCACTGCACCGAATCGCGGTGAGCACCGAGCAGTTTGGCCAATGGCAGGCCAGCACGTTTGGCTTTCAAGTCCCACAGGGCGATGTCGAACGGCGCGATGGCCTGGGTGGTGAGACCGCTGCGGCCCATCGACGCGCCGGCCCAGAGCAGCTTGTTGTAGAGTTTGGCGATATCGTTGGGATCCTCCCCGAGCAGCGTCGGGGCGATTTCCTGGGCATGAGAGTACATACCAGGGCCACCGGCGCGCTTGGAGTAGCCGAAACCGATGCCTTCATGGCCCTCGCGGGTGCGGATCTCGGCGAAGATGAAGGCAATCTCGGTCAGCGGCTTCTGCCGTCCGGTCAGCACCTTGGCATCGCTGATCGGCGCCCCCAGTGGCAGCACGGTGTAGGACAGCTTGATCCAGGCAATGCTGTCGGTGGTCGCTGGCCCGGGTTGCAGGGCGGCGATTTTCGGGTCGATGTAGACGTTACTTTCGATCATGTTGTAGTCCTTGTTATCGCTGGGCAGTGGAAGATTTGCCGGTCAGGTCGGACAGATGCAGGCGCTGTATGCGACCGACGATGACCAGGTATGAAAACGCAGCAAGCAGGCCGTGTGCGCCGACGTAAATCAGTGCGCTGCTGAACGAGCCGCTTGAGTGCAGCAAGTAGCCAATGACCACGGGGGTTACGATGCCGGCAGTGTTACCCAGGGCGTTGAACACCCCGCCGGTCATGCCGATCATTTCCCGCGGGGCGGTGTCGGCTACCACGCTGAAGCCGAGGTTGCCGAAGCCCTTGCCGAAGAACGCTAGGCTCATCACCGCAATCACTAACCACTGGGCGTCGACGTAGTTGCACAGCATCATGGTCGAGCTCAGCAGCACGCCTGTGATGATCGGGGTCTTACGGGCGATGCTCAGGGACTTGGTGCGGCGCAACAGGTAGTCGGAGAAGAAGCCCGACGACACCGCACCGATCAGCCCGCACATGGCCGGGATCGAAGCCACCAGGCCGGCCTGAAGGATGTCGAATCCACGCTCCTTGACCAGATAGATGGGGAACCAGGTGACATAGAACCAGGTGACCGCGCTGACGCAGTACTGGCTGATGAACATGCCCAACAGCATGCGGCTCTTGAACAGCAGGCCCACTTCGGCCAGCGAACTGCGGCGCTTTTCCTTGGGCAGCGCGGCCTGGGCTTCGAGGTCGACCAGTGCTTCGCCTTTGCGCAGGTAATCCAGCTCTTCGCCGTTCATTTTTGGGTGGCTGACTGGCAGGTAATAATTTTTCCACCAGATCGCGGCAACGCCGAAACCGACGGTGCCCATGACGATGAACACGTACTCCCAGCCGAAGGCGTAGCAAAGCCAACCCATGAAGGGCGTGAAGAACGCCAGCGAGATGTACTGCGCGCTGTTGAAGATCGCCCCGGCCATACCCCGCTCCGTCGACGGGAACCAGGACGCGATTACTCGTGTAGACGCCGGTCCTACGGGGGCCTCGGCCATGCCCAAGAGAAAACGCAGGGCCAGCAACAGCGGCACGATCATGCCGATGAAATGCACCAGGCCCATGCACACCGTGAATACCGACCAGACGCAAATGGCCAGCGCCATGGTTTTCTTGGAACCGAAACGGTCAGCCAGCCAACCCGACGGGATCAGGCAGATCACGTAGGCCCAACTGAAGATGGAAAACAGGTAGCCCATTTCCACCGAGCTGATGCCAAGCTCCTTGCTCATATCTGAACCGGCCACCGACAGCGCAGCGCGATCCCCGCTGCTAAGCGCGAGGACCATGGTGATCAAAGCCAGGATCAGATAGCGATAACGGGTGGCCGTGCTGGACGCGGCCACGGCGCCAGGAGCAGGCCCAGCGGCGTATGTGTCGTGGTTGTGCATCGCGGTTGCCTCATTGTTTTTATTGGCGTCGTACAGGGCCTTGCACCGGCGCCTGCTTGAATTCTGTCAGCTGGCAGCCCTTTGCCGGGCTGCCTCCGATCAATGACAGCGCTATCAAATGACAGCGCTGTCATTTATCCTAGGCCTGAGCTAGCGGGCTTTGCAAATCGCAAATGAAGGTGAATTCCCATGCTTTGGGAATACGCAGGAAATGCAAAAAAGCGCGACCATTGCGGTAGAATTGGCAACCCGCTCAAAGCTCCTGCGCAGAGGCCCTCGATGCTGGAAACGCCCGCTACCGTCGCTGATCCCAAGCCCCTTGTAGCCACCCCTGCCACTCTTGATGACGTGGCGAAAATGGCCAAGGTGTCGCCGATCACTGTTTCCCGGGTGATCAACCGGCCGGAACTGGTGTCGGAAAAAACCCAGAAAAAAGTGCGCAACGCCATCCGCAAGACCGGCTACGTGCCCAACATGCTCGCGGGTGCGCTGGTCTCGCAGCGCAGCCGGCTGGTCATCGTGGTGGTGCCTAACCTGGCCAATCGCGCGTTCGTCGACACCATCACCGAACTGGGCAAGCGCCTGGCAGCGGCGCGTTACCAACTGCTGCTGAGCCAGTCGGATCTCAACGAAAGCCATGAATACGAACTGATCGACACGATCCTCGCCCGCCGCCCAGATGGCATCGTCCTCACCCGCCGCCTGCAAAGCGATGCCGCGCGGGAAAAACTGCTGATCCGGGGCATCCCCGTGGTTGAGACCTGGGAACTGACCGAGCAGCCGATCGACACGGTGGTGGGGTTTTCCCATGAGGCCGTTGGCCGTGCCATGGCAGAGCACATCATCGAGCGCGGCCATCGTCGGGTCGGCCTGGTGTGGAGCGACGACGACCGTGCCAACCGACGCCGCCAGGCGTGTGTGGCCTGCTTGCAACAAGCGGGTGTAGAGATTGTTGCCTGCGAGTTGCAGTCGGCTCCGGTGAACATGGGCCACGGTCGCCAGGCCATGGCCCGCCTGCTGGCCGCCAATGTGAAAATGGACGCGGTGATCTGCAGCATTGACCTGTTGGCGCAGGGCGCCATGGCCGAAGCCCAGGCCCAGGGGTTGCAAATCCCGACGAATATCGCCGTGATGGGCTTCGGCGACCTGGAGTTCGCCGCCCACACCCACCCGCGCCTGAGCACGGTGAGCATTGACGGCGAGCGCATCGGCCTGCGTACTGCTGAGTTGCTGTTGCAGCGCATGGATGGCAGCCTAGGGCGTGGCCAATGCGTGGAGGATGTCGGATTCCGCCTGGTGGTGCGCGAAAGTACCTGAATGTATCAGCCTTGCGCCCAGCGCTGCAGTTGCGCGGCCATGCGCACCCAGGCCTGCTCGACCTCGGCCACGCCGAACGCACGCAGGCTGGAATGCACCATCCCCTCGCCCACCCACAGCTCGGCAGGCACCCCATGTGCCGAAAGCGCCTGGCAATAGCCGATGCCGTGGTCACACAGTGGATCGACCCGTGCGACCACCACCAGCGCCGGCGCTAACCCGGCAAAGTCATCAGCCTCCAGTGGCATGGCACAGGGGTCGGTACGCTCGGCCTGGTTGGGCAAAAATCCTTGCAGCGACTGCATCAGCCCCGCCACCGTCAACATGGGTGCTTGCGCATGCTCCTGCATCGACGGCAGGTGCTGGCTGGCCGTGAGCACCGGGTAGGCCAGCAACTGGCCCAAGGGCTGCGCCTGGCCAGCATTGAGCAGTGCCCTGCACAGCCCCGCTGCCAAGGTGCCGCCAGCGCTGTCGCCAGCGACCATAAGCGTGGTTTGACTAAGGTTGGCGTCGACTTTTCCGGTGCGCAGTGCCGCCCACGCCTTCAGGCAATCCTCCAGGGGTGCGGGGTAGGCATGTTCGGGGGCGAGGCGGTATTCGACTGCGACGATGGCCAACCGAACCCGTTGCGCCAAGGTGTAGGCAAACCAGTCGTGGGTGTCGAGATTGCCCAGGTCCCAGCCGCCGCCGTGGATGTACAGCAGCGTTGCCCAGCCACCTTCGGGTGCCGGGCCAGCAGGTTGATAGCAGCGAAGGCGCAGGCCCTGCAAGTCGATGTCCTCGATCCGCCAGCCTTCAGGCGGTGGCGGGGTGCAATGGCGGCAGGCTTGGAGGAATGCTGAGCGCCGGGCGGCCAGGCTGCTGTCGGCCGGGGTGAAGCGTTTACTGTTGTCGATATAGGCCTGCATGGCAGGGTCCAAGGGCTGGAGCATTGGTGTCTTCCTGGGTTTTTTGTAGGGGGATGATGATTCTCCGCGGACCTGGGCGGTGAACGACCGCTCCCACAGGGCTGCAACGCAGCCCCAGGCCAAAGACTCAAAACAGCGGCAAGGTATAGGCAATGATCACGCGGTTCTCGTCGCGCCGCCCGGTCGCATCCCCGCGCAGTTCAACGTTGCGCCAGCGTAACGCCAGGTTCTTCAGCGGCCCGCTCTGGATCACGTACGTGACATCAAGATTACGCTCCCACTCACTGCCATCCTCCCCCGCCACCTTGAAATTGTCCCCACGCACATAACGGGCGAACGCGGTCAGCCCCGGCACGCCCAACGCTGCAAAATCCACATCGTAACGCAGCTGCCAGGAGCGCTCCTGCGCACGGTCGAACCGCAGCACCTGCACGGCATTGGCAACCCCCGGCAGGTCGGTGTCATGGATGAACGGCAGGGCACTGTCGCCAGCGTTGTACTGATAACCGAGGCGCAATGTCTGCGCCCGCAGATTGGCACTGAGCATGGCCGAGGTCATGCGGCTGTCCAGGGTGCCGGCCTTCTCGCTGCCAGACTCGCCAGTGTCAAGGTAGTTGAGGGTGCCAGACAGGTTCCAGTCTCCTGCCTTGAAGCCTTGAGTAGCGGTGTATAGCGTCTGCTGGTAGACGTCCTGCAAACGGCCGCTCCACAACCCCAGCGAGGTCTGCGGAGTGGCGCGCCAGGTGCCACCCAGGTAGTCGAAGCGGTCGCTGAACACGCTGTAGTAGTTGCCCACCTGGATATCACGGGCACCGGCGAACTCGCGCTGGTTGACCTTGCGCATCTGGCCCAGGCCGATGTCGATGTTGTCCAGCTCGCGGATATCTAGCATCGCGCCTTCAAAGAACTGCGGCAGCAAACGGGCATCACCTGAGCTGACCAACGGAATTTTGGGGAACAGCCCGCCCACTTTCAGCTCGCTCTTCGAGTACTTGAGCTTGAGCGCTGCTGTGGCTTCGGAGTACTCATCGACCGAGCGCGGATCGGCATTGCGCGGCCCGCCCGCGCGGTCATAGGCACCGGGCAGCAAGGCAGTGCCGCTGCGGGAAGGCGATGAATCAAGCTTCAACCCAAGCCCCGCGTACACATCCACGCCCACCCCGACCGTGGTGTCGGTGTAGCCGGATTCACCCTTGAGAATGAAGCCCTGGGCCCACTCCTCCAGCTTGGACTGGGCCGGCTTGGTCGAGTCGCGCAGATCGTGGTTGTAGTAGAAGTTGCGAAAGGTCAGGTTAGCCTTGCTGTCGTCCAGAAAGGCCGCCTGGGCACATAGCGGCCCCAGGCCCAGCAGCAGCGACAACGGTTTTGCAGCGCGAGCGAAGCCCGCTCCAGTCGAGGAGTGTTTCATTTTTGTTGTTCTCTTCATGGTTTGTGTCGGGTACAGCGGTCGGGCAGTAAGTCAGCGTCGTTGCCAGGTGAGATCGAGGGATGCCTGCAGGCGTTGACCGGGGGCCAGCTCATGGGTACCGGTCTGCTCCCAACTGTCCCGCGGCTGATTGAAGGCATCGGCCAGGTGCGAAACCGGCTCCAGGCACAGGTAGGGGCTGCCAGCTGGGGCGAAGGCAACAAAATGGCTCAGCGGCTCGCTAGCCTGCAGGCACAGGGTGGCGCTTGTGTAGTCGAGCTGCAGCTGACCATCCCAGCACGACTGGTAGTGCGCCAGGCCATGGGCGGCGTCGGCATCGATCAACAGCGCTTGGGTCACCTCCCGGAAATCGCCGGTGGCTAGGTACTGGTCGTCGATTTGCCATTCGCGGCCTGCCTGGTAGCGGACTTTCATGCCGGGGTGACGCTGGAAGTAAGGGTGCAGCCCCAGCCCCGCGGGCATCGGTGTCTCCCCCCGGTTGACCAGCGCCAGCTCGATACGCAGGCGCTTGCCGTCAAGCACGAAGCGTTGCTCAGCCCGGAATGCCCAGGGCCAGTGTTCGCCCTGGTAGTCGCAGGCGAGGGTCAGCCATTGATCCCCCTGCTCCACGACCTGCCACGGCACGGCATGAGCCACGCCGTGCAAGGTGTGCGGCTGCGCGGCGGGGTGCACTGGCAGAGCGTAATCGCAGCCCTCGAAATGCAGGTGGGCATTGCGGATACGGTTGGAGTACGGCATCAGCGGATAAGCACCGGCCCGGGGCCAGTCCAGCGGGTCGAACGACTCGGCAGCAATCGGCAGCAGCAGGTCGAGCCCGTCGGCACGCAGGTGGGCGATACGCCCGCCCCAGGCGGGAAGCAGGCCAAGTGACCAGGTGGCATTGCTCAGCAGCAAAGGTTGCATGGAACCTCCTGTGCCCTTTTTTCGGGCACGGCATTGCCCTGCCGCCGCGCCGGGGCGCGGCAGAGGGAAGCTCAACGAGTGATGGTGTAGGGCTTAGCGGCGGAAGCGCTCGGCCACTGCAAGGTCAATGTCCAGGCCCAGGCCCGGCCCCTGCGGGATTTGCAGCTGATTGCCCTGACGCAGCTGCTCCACCGGGTACAGCCAGCCGGCCGGTTCGACGAACAGGTATTCCACTTGCGGGACCCGTGGCTGTACCGCAGCCAGGTGCAAGGTGGCGACCAGCCCGGGGCCGAAATACGGACAATGCGGCAGCACTACCGCGTCATGCCGCTCGGCCAGTGCAGCAATGCGCAGGCATTCGGAAATACCGCCGACCTTGGTCACGCTGGGCTGGATCGAATCCACCGCGCCGGCCAGCAGGGCTTGCTCGAACTGCACTGCGGTGCACCAGTTCTCGCCCGCCGATAACGGCACGCCATGCCCGCGCAGGCTGGCCAGGGTGGCGAAGTCCTCGGGCGGGAAGATCGGCTCTTCCAGCCAGGCCAGCTGCAGCTCTGCCAACGCCGGCAACCATTCGCGCGTATCGGCCACGCTCCAGCTGCAGTTCACATCGGTGGCCAACGGCACATCGAAGCCAATAGCCCGGCGGCAGGCGGCAACTTCCGGCACCGTGACCTCATGCAGTTTGATATCGCGAAAGCCCATCGCCAGAGCCTTTTCACAGATTACCGGGGCAACCTCATCGTCGGCGTAGCGCACCAGACTGGCATAGGCTGCCACCTGCTCGCGCCGGGCCTGGCCCAGCAGTTTGTGCAACGGCACGCCTCCGCGGCGCGCCGCCAGGTCCCACAGGGCAATATCGACCCCGGAGATGGCGAACATCGTCACCCCATAGCGCCCAAACAGGTGCAGGCGCAGCTGCAGCTCGCGGTTGAACCCGGCGATATCATCCACCTGCCGCCCCACCAGCAAAGGTGCGATCAGGCGGTCGATCAGGGCCTTGGTGGCATCAGCGACAAAATAGCCGAAAGCTTCACCCCACCCGACATTGCCGTGTTCGTCCTCCAGCCGAATGAGCACGTTTTCCAGGGTGTGCCAGGTGGTCGGGGTGATGCCTTGCCCTTTGCCGCCATCGTGAAAGGGAATTTCGACGATCTGCGTATCGATACGGACGATCTTCATGCTTGCTCCAGCACACTGGCCAAAGGAACCCCGGCGTAAGCGCCACCTACGTGATCACGGCCGGACCCGACCGGTGCCATGGCCTCATAGGCCAGGAAATTATCTGCCAGGTTATCGGCCGCATTGTCCTGCGGCCGGTAACCCAATTCGCGCGCGCGGCGGTTGTGGAAGAAGGCGTCTGGGCATTCCGACACACCGTAGACGATCTCGTGACGCACCTGCGGGTGCTCCAGGCCGATCAGCACCAGCTGGGCCAGGTCGCGGGCGCTGGTCCACAAGCGCAGGCGGCGGGCATCGGCCACCTTGGCATCGGCATTGCCAATACGCACGATGAAGGTGGCCAGCTCGCTGCGCTGCGAGAAGGTCGCGCAAGCCGCCTCGCCAAACACTTTGCTCAGGGCGTAGTAGCTGTCCGGTGCTACCGGGCTGTCATCGAAGTGGGTCGCCGCCTCGCTGTGGTACTGGCCAAGCACATGGTGGCTGCTGGCGAACACAAAACGCTTGGCACCGGCGCGCTGGGCAGCTTCCAGCAGGTACAGGGTGGCGTGGTAGTTGGGCTCCACGGTGCTCTGGAACTGGATATCAGTGCCGTGGGCACAGGCCAGGTGCAGCACCGCATCGACTCCTTCGGCTGCCTGGCGGACAAAGGCCGGGTCGGTCAAATCGCCGACCAGCACGGTTTCCCCGGCAGCCAGGTCGGTGACGGGGCGACGGTCCAGCAGGCGCAGGTTGAAGCGTTCGCGCAAGTAAGGGCGCAGAGCGGTCCCAACAATACCGGCGGCGCCGGTGACAAGTAGCGTAGGCATGGCGAATTCCCGAAAAACAAAGGTAGTGCAAAGGCCTGGCAGCATTCCGCCACCAGGCATGCGCGCAGCTTAGGCGGTGGCGACCACGGCGGCCTGCTTGGCCGGTTTCTGGCCGACGAACAAGGCAACGATTAGCGCCCCCAGGATACCCAGGGCCGCCGCCAGGCCGAAGCCGCTGGCGTAAGTGCCGGTGGACTGGATGATGAAGCCGGTTACGGTGGGCGCGACGATGCCGCTGAGGTTGGCCAGCCCATGCATGAAGCCACCTGCGGTGCCCACCTGGTGATCCGGTACGGCATCCTGGATCAGCGACCAGTAGGCCGGTGCGGTCAGCATCAGGAAGCCGATGGCCACGGTCATCACTGTCACGGTGCTGGTCACGCTCTGCACCTGGCCGGTCAACCCGATGCACACGGCGGCGATCAGCAGGCAGGTCACCAGCACCACCTTGCGCGAGAACAACTGCTTGCCGGTGCGCTTGAACACCCAGTCGATCAGCAGGCCACCACAGATGAAGCCCACGGTACCCACCAGCCAGGGCAGCGCGGTGACGATGCTCATGGCCTTCAGGTCGATGCCCTTGGCGTCAATCAGGTAGCTGGGGAACCAGGTCATGAAGAAATAGAGGATGTAGTTGTAGCAGAACAGCGACACACCGGTGACCAGCACCGAACGCTGCAGGACGATCTGCAGCACTGGGGTGCGTGGCGCGTCCGCCACCGCAGTGACCGGTACCTCGCGGCCCTCGTTGATCAGCGCCAGCTCTTCGGCCGACACCAGCGGGTGCTCCTTGGGCGTTGACGCTGCCATGCGCCACCAGGCGATGGCCCACAGCACGCCGATCACGGCGATCACCACGAAGGCCACGCGCCAGCCCAGCCAGAGGGCGAGAAAGCCTACGATCGGGCCGGCCAGGGCGCCACCCAGCGGGCCACCGGCCTGGTTGATGCCGATGGCGCGCGCACGCTCCTTGATCGGGAACCAACTGTTTACGGTCTTGTTGGCGGTAGTGGACACCGGCCCTTCGCCCACGCCAAACAGTGCACGCACGATCAACAACGACCAGAAGTTGAACGCCAGTGCGGTAGAACCGCACAGCACCGACCAGAATCCCATCGACCAGGTCAGCACGCGCTTGGGGCCGAAGCGGTCCGCCAGGTAACCACCGACGAAGCAGAACAAGGCATAACCGAAGAAGAAGCTGCTGAAGATCATGCCCTTTTCGGCGGGCGTGAGGTGGTATTCCTGGGTAATGAAGGGCATGGCGATCGACAAGGCAGCGCGATCCACATAGTTGATGATCATGGCCAGAAACAACATGGTCAGGATCGTCCAGCGGTAATTCTTTTTCTTGTTCATGTACGACTCCGCCCGGCACCTGTGATGCCGGATCTTTTTTGTTATAGCGCCTGGCCCCAGCCAGCGGGCCAGGCGCTGATCAGGGGGCTAGACGCTGTAATCCACCGCCACCCACTCGAAGTACTGCTTGAGGTCGGCGACCAAGGCCTGGTGCGCCGGGTGTGGCAGGTAGCGCTGTACCGCATCGGCATCGTCAAAGGCGGACTCGAGGATGTAGTCCCAGCATATCGGCCGGTCCAGCTCGTTAGCGGCGACCCTCCAGTCGCGGATGAAGTCAATTTGCTGCGCAAGGTCGCGCATCTGCGCCACCAGTGCCGCTTCCCGTTCAGGCTGCGCGTCGACGCCAGGCAGGCGGCGGAACAGCACGATATGTCGCATCATCGCCCTGCCCTCCTCAGCCCAGCACCCAGGCCGGCGCGTCCTGCAGGGCCACCGGGCGCAGGAATCGCTCGATGGCGGCATAGCCAACCGAGGTGGTCTGCGGGGCGGTGGACGACGGCCACGGGCCACCGTGCTGCTGGGCGTGGCACACGGCAACACCAGTCGGCACACCCGTGAACAGCACGCGTCCGGACACACGCTGGGCAGCACGCAGCAGTTGGCGGTTGTCTTCGCTTTCGGCGTCCAGGCCCCACAGCGTGGTAGTCAGCGTGCCTCCCACGGCGTCGAGTACTTCGGCGATCTGGGCTACTGACTGCGCAGTGACAATGAGCGCGGCCGGGCCGAACATCTCTTCACGCAGGTGCGCATTGGCGATGAACGCAGCGGCGCCGGTGGCGAACAGGCGCGGTGCCGGACCGGCGGCATCGGCATGCGCGGTGAACACCGGCGTGGCGTTGGCGGCCACCGTGGCGGCAGCGGCTTCGAACCCCTGCTGGATGCCCGGGGTGAGCATACGGTGCGTGGCGATCGGCGCAATGGCTTCGCCCAGTTGGGCGACGAAGCGCTGGCTGTGCGGCGAATCGAGCAGCACGATCACGCCTGGGCTGGTGCAAAACTGCCCGCAACCGAGGGTGATCGACGCCGCCAGGGTCCTGGCCAGGTTTTCGCTGTCTTTTTCCAGCGCGGCAGGCAAGGCCACCAGCGGGTTGATCGAACCCAGCTCGCCAAAGAACGGCACAGGGCGAGCGCGCGCATTGGCCGCCTGCCACAGGGCTTTACCGCCCTGGTAGGATCCGGTGAAAGCCACCGCTGCAATCATCGGGTGCTGCACCAGGTAGGTGCCGGTGGCGCGGTCAGGCGCTTCGGCCAGGGTCAGCAGGCCTTCCGGCAGGCCCTGGGCGCGGACCACGCCAGCGGCCAGGGCGAATACGGCGCGGGACAGCTCGGGGTGACCCGAATGCGGCTTGACCACCACCGGGCAACCGGCAGCCAAGGCCGAGGCAGTATCACCGCCCAGCACCGAGAAGGCGAAGGGGAAGTTGCTGGCCGAGAACATCGCCACCGGGCCCAGTGCGCGCTGCACCCGGGTCAGGCGGGGGCGGCCGGCGGGCGGAGCGCCGGCAATGGCCTGGTCATCGATCTGGCGATACGGCACTCCGGCTTCCACTTCGCTGGCGAAGCCGCGTAGCTGGAAGGCGGTGCGCGCCACTTCACCGTTCAGGCGAGTTTCACCGAGGCCGCTTTCGCGGTCGGCGATTGCGACCAGTTCGGCTTGCTGCTGTTCCAGGGCATCGGCCAGGCCGCGCAGCAGAGTTGCGCGCTGGGTGGCACTGGAGTCGGCCCAAAAGTCGGCGGCGGCGGACGCTTGGGCGACGACTGCGTCGATAGCTATGAAGTCTGGGTTTTGCGAGGTGGTCATGGGTATCTCCTTCAACATTGCGGTGCGGCCATTCGCGGGTGAACCCGCTCCCACAGTTACAGCGCGGGCCTTGTAGGAGCGGGTTTACCCGCGAAGAGGCCAGTGGCGTTAACGCGCCTTCGGCTCGAGGTGATACCCGCGGCCGACATAGTCGAAATCGACCAGTTCGTTGATCGCCACGTCTTTATCAGCAGGTGACGCGTAGTAGGCACGGATCTCCTTGATCAACCCGCTCTGCTCATCGAACACGTACCACTCATCCCCGCGCAGCGCGGTGCCCAGCTTGCTTTTCCAGTGGGTCCACTCGATCACCGCTTCGTTGCTGTCGTGGCTGACCAGAATCTTCTCGATGGTCCACTGCGACCCCAGGTTCTCCACGCACCACACCCACTTGCGGGCGATGGTGTCGGCCGTGCGCCACGGAATTTCCGGCAGCCCGGACGGGAAGTAATGCACCGCGTCCGGGGTGAAGCAGGACACCAGCTTGTCGTAGTCGCCTTCGTTGCACGCTTCGAAATAGCGACGAATCAGTTGCGCATGCTTGTGCTCGGCCATGCCTCAGCCCTCCTGTTTGTCGATGATCGAAGGTATCGTCGGGCGCCCGGCCGCGACCCAGGCGTGATAGTCGGACACCGACGCCGGGCTCGGCGGGTACACGCCCCACAGCGCTTCCCCGGAGGCGATGCGCATGGCCAGGTAGTTTTCGATGTCGTCCTGCACGCTGCACACCTCGGCCAGTTCTTCAGCCAGGTTCGCCGGTACCACGGTGAGGCCATCTGCGTCGCCGACGATGATGTCACCCGGGTACACAGCCACACCGGCGCAACCAATCGGCACCTGCAAGTCGGCCACGTGGTGGTAGGAAATACGTGTGGTGGCAGTGATTTCGCGGGCATAGGCCGGTAGGCTCATGCTGGCGATCTCACTGCCGTCGCGCAGGGCGCCATCCGTAACGATGGCCTTGGCACCACGGGCCAGCAGGCGGGTTACCAGGATGTTGCCAGCCGAGGCGGCTGCCGGGTCATTGCGGCTGTCGATGACCAATACATCGCCGGGTTTGATCTGCTCCACGCCCACCCATTGCAGGTTGTCGTCGTTGGGCTTGGTGGTCATGGTCGAATAGGTGTCGATGTCTTCCCGGGCCGGGATGAAACGCATGGTGAAGGCACGGCCGGCGAACGGTTTGACGTCATGGGTCATGGCACGCAGGCCGACCAGCGCCGGTTGGCGGAAACCGCGCTTGAACAACTGGGTGGTCAGCGAGCCGCTGCTGCAGGTGGCGAGCTTGGCCAGCACTTCGTCGCTGACTTCGACCTGCTTGCCGGAGACGCTCTCGTGGGCATCGGCGTAGTTGTGGATGACGGACATTGTTGTAGGTTCTCCTCGCGGGTTCATCCGATGGGCTGCAAGCGTGAATTCCCACGATGTGGGACTCATGTTCATTGCAAGCCCTGCTGAGGGCGATTCTATGGCGGAATTTCCCACGAGAAAGGGGCATTCTGTACGCGTACGCGGCCATGTTCCAAGGGGTGGGAAAACAATGAAAACGGGTGAAGGCACCGCAGCACTTGAAAAAGCCCTGGACGTGCTCCAGGCCATTGGTGCAAGCGCGAGCGGCGTCAGCCAGACCGGACTGGCCGAACAGGTGCGGCTACCACGCACCACGCTGTACCGCATCATCGCCACGCTGGTGGAGCGAGGCATGATCCGCCGCGACCCGACCCGCAAGGTCTATCGGCTGGGCTTCAACTATCTGGAAATGGTGCGCAATGCCTACCTGGAGCCCGACCTGGTGGCGGCAGCCAGCGAAGAACTGCGCGCCTTGCGCGACCTGACCGGCGAAACCTCATACCTGGCAGTGCTCGACGGTAACCAGGTGTTGTCACTGGAGCGCTGTGAAGGCGCCCACACACAACGCTCGGCAGCCAGCCTGGGCCAAGGCAAGCCGGTGTACTGCACGGGGCAAGGCAAGGCAATTCTCTCGGCATTGGCGCCCTCGGCACGCGACGAAATCCTCAAAGGCCTGGTGCTGGCCCCGCTGACGCCACTGACCATCACCGACCGCCGCAGGCTGCTGGCCGAATTGCAGATCACCCAGGCCCGCGGCTACGCGCTGGACGATGAAGAAATCCGCCTGGGCATTCGCTGCGTCGCCGCGCCGATCATCGACAAGCAAGGCCAGGTACGTGGCGCCCTGAGCGTCGCCGGGCCGGCGTACCGCCTGACTCTGGAGCGCCTGACCTTGCTCGGCCCGGAGCTGGCCGAGGCCGCACGCCGGGTGGGTGAACAGCTACGCCCGGACAACGCACCACAAGCTGGGGGCGAAATCAGCGTGCTACCTGGGCCCTGGGCATTCCACGGGGCGTTCCCGCGCTGGCATGCCGGTCAGCGGCTGTTGTACTGGGCAGACACCCTAGCACCGGCCATCCATTGCTGGGATGGCCACAGCAGCCGGCTGTTGACCCGCCTGGACCTGCCCGTACGCGGTATGGAACTGCACCCCGACGGTTTGCTGGTGGCCCAGGCTGGCGGTTGGTCGCTGATCGGCTGGGACGGCCACGAACACCCCCGGCAGGATTTGCTCGGCAGTCGCCTGCTGGCCTTGGCCACACACCCTTCGGGCGCGCTGTGGGCGTGTGGGAAAACGGCCAGTGGCTGCCTGATCGGCGAGCTGAGCGCCGAAGGCGAACTACGCCATGGCTGGATGTTACCAGAGCAGGTCAGTGCCTTTCGCTGGGACGCCAAGGGCAGCGCGGTGTATGCCTTGGCACCGGAGTCTGGCGACATCCTGTTGCTGCAGCCTGGCAGCAGCAGCGTACGCAGGCTGGCCTCGCTGCCGCGTGGTGGTGGCCGGCTGGGCGGCTTGGCGCTGGATGCCACAGGCGGCGTGTGGACTACCCAGCTGGACGGCTGGAGCGTGGCCCGCTTCGATGCCGACGGCAACCTGGAGCGCATGATCGGCCTGCCGGTGCCCTGCCCGACCGACCTGTGTTTTGGCGGGGAAGATGGCACCACACTTTTCATTACCAGTGCGCGGCAGGCATTGAAGCTGGAGGTGCTGGGTAGTGCACCAGATTCGGGGTGTTTGCTGCAGATGCGTACCAAGGCTTGAGAACGGGGCCGCGTTGTGGCCCCAGGGCCTAGGCGCCCTGCCGACGCATTGCCAGAATCGCCGCGCCAAAGCCGATAAAGGTGGTGCCCACCACGCGGCTCACCCAGCGTGACATCGACGGCCGGGTCAACACACCCTTGGCCCGTGCCGCCAGTGCGGCATACAAGCTCAGCGAAGCAAGCGACAAGCCCACGAAAATGCCGGTCAGGGTCAGGAACTGCGGCAACAGTGCCGCCCCCTGGTCGATGAACTGCGGGAACAGCGCAGTGAAGAACATGGTTGCCTTGGGGTTGGTCACCGCTGTGAGGAAAGCCGATTTGTACAACTTCAGCGGTGTGGGCCGTACCTTGACAGCACCCTCAGCAGCGCCCTGCTCCAGCATCGGGCTCTTTTTCAGCAACTGCCGCGCACCGAGGTAGAACAGATAGCCTGCCCCCAGGATCTTCACGGCGTTGAACAGTACTTCGGAACTGGCCAGCAACGCGCCCAGCCCAAGCATGGCCGCAGCCGACAGGCAGAACAGGCCAGAGCCATTGCCCAGCGACGACCAGACCGCGCTGCGTTGGCCGTGGGCCAGGCTGTTGTTGATGGCCATCAGCGTGGCGGGGCCAGGGCTGGCGATCGCGATGGCGGCGACCAGGGTAAACGCAAACAGCGAGTGAGAATCCATTTCAGGCTCGTCAGGCAAATCAGGCTAGGCCGCGTGCAGGGCACGCAGGATCAGCCAGCATTCTGCCGCTTGGCTGCCTTCTTGGCGATAGCTTTCATGCGCGTTGCCGCGCGCTGCACGGTGGCCATCTTTTCCGGGCGTTTCATGCCCCGCCATTTGCGAATTTCGTCACGGGTACGGCCACAGCTCACGCACAGCTCGCTGTTGAGCTGGCATAACGAGACGCAGGGGTTGTCGATATCTTTGGCCATGCCACCACTCAGCCGGGCATTTCTGCCCGTGCACGTTCGGCAGCGCTCTGGAACACCTGGCGTACTTCTTCAGACTTGGCTTTGGTGACCGACCTGGCGGCCAGCAGTTCATCGACCACACGAATGCACTGGCCCAGGGCGGTGTCCAGTTGCTCAGCGTCAGAGGCGTCAGCGATATCACCCAGATAAGGAGCGATGAGGTACACGTAACGGTCCTGCAGCTTGAGCGCTGCCAGCGCATCGAGGGCTTTCTGGAACCGATCGGCGGCGGCAGGGCTCATGCTCAATTTATCGAAATGAATCAGGCTCACACGGTCAGTGGCCATTGACGAATCTCCGTTTCCTGGTGCGGCCTGGCCCACAAGCAGCAACGCTTCTACGGTGCCCGGATGTGCAGGCCAGGGTAATGCCCACAGGGTACCAGAACGCGAGGCAGAAAGGGCCATCGCCCCCAGAACTAAAAGTATTTGGCAAGTCGCGCAATGGACGCCCCAGGGCGTTTACGGGACAGGCTCAGCGGTTTCGGGCACAGGATAATCGCCCGGCATTCTCCCCGCCGAGGCCGTCATCGAACTCGGTAGCCCACACAACAACAAGCCTGCGCGTGCAGGTAATCCTGCAAGGGCCTCTAATTCATGGCAAAGGAACACATCACCGAAACACTCGACCTTGGCGTGACGGACCCCTCGAAAACCGCAGAAGCCCGCCAGGACCGGCACTTCGAGGGTAAGCTTGACTGGATCGTATTTGGTTTCACCAGCCTCCTGGCCATCGCGTTCGTCCTCTGGGGCTTCCTCAACCAGGCCAGCCTCGCCAGCAGCGCCTCCAGCGCGCAATCCTGGGTCATTCTCAACTTTGGCTGGTTCTTCGTGCTCACCTCCACGCTTTTCGTGGTGTTCGTGCTGTGGCTGGCCGCCAGCCGTTATGGCCGGGTGCCACTGGGCCGTGATGGCGAACAGCCAGAATTCCGCACGGTGTCCTGGGTGGCAATGATGTTCAGCGCCGGCATGGGCATCGGCCTGATGTTCTTCGGCGTTGCCGAGCCGCTGTCGCACTATGTGACGCCGCCACCCGGCTCGGCCACCGCGCAGACGAGCGAAGCGATGCAGGTGGCTATGGCCACCACCCTGTTCCACTGGACCCTGCACCCCTGGGCCATGTACGCCATCGTCGGCCTGGTGATTGCCTACGGCACCTACCGCCGAGGCCGCTCGCAGCTGATATCCGCCGCATTCCGGCCGCTTATCGGCAAGCACGCCAACGGCCCGCTCGGCCGCCTGATCGACATGATGGCAATCTTTGCCACGCTGTTCGGCTCGGCGGCCTCGCTTGGCCTGGGTGCACTGCAGATTGCCGGCGGGCTGGAATACAATGGCTGGGTCGAAAGCCCCGGCAAGCTGTTCTACATCGCCATCATCACCCTGCTGACCATTGCCTTCGTCACCTCGGCGGTGTCAGGCATCGGCAAGGGCATCCAGTGGCTGTCTAACACCAACATGGTGCTGGCACTGATGCTGGCGGCGTTCGTGTTCATGGTCGGCCCTACCCTGCTCATGCTCAACCTGCTGCCGACCTCGATCGGTATCTACATCAAGATGCTGCCGGAAATGATGGCCCGCACCAACGCCAGTGGCGGCGATCAGATGAACAGCTGGCTGGCCGGCTGGACCGTGTTCTACTGGGCCTGGTGGATTTCCTGGACACCGTTCGTGGGCATGTTCATCGCCCGCATCAGCCGCGGCCGCACCATCCGCCAGTTTGTCACCGGTGTGCTGCTGGTGCCGAGCCTGGTCAGCCTGGTGTGGTTCACCATTTTCGGCGGTGCATCCATCGATGCCCTGCGCGAGGGCGCCTTCCAGTTGGCCAACGGTGCGGTCAACAGCAATCACGCGCTGTACCAGTTGCTGGACAGCTACCCGCTGGCGTCGGCTTCCTCGGTGCTGGTGATGATCCTGGTGGGCATCTTCTTCGTTTCCGGTGCCGATGCGGCGTCACTGGTGATGGGCACGCTGTCGGAGCACGGCACCACCGCGCCATCGCGGCGCACGGTGATTTTCTGGGGCGCGCTGACCGGGACGGTGGCGGCGATCATGCTGGCGATCGGCGACCCGCGTGACCCGGGCGAGGCGCTGACCGGCTTGCAGAACCTGACCATCGTCGTGGCCCTGCCCTTTGTGGTGGTGATGGTGCTGCTGTGCCTGGCGCTGTACCGCGACCTGCGCAAAGACCCGATGATGCTGCGTCACCTGCGCGGCAACGAGCTGATCGAGAAGGCCGTGTTGTATGGGGCGGTGAAGCATGGCGAGGAGTTCTACATCGTGGTGCAGGAGAAGAAGGCTGCGGTGAAGGTGGCGGCAGCAGCGGGCGAAGTGTCCGAAACCTGACCCGCCAGGTCTGTGCGGTCCCTTGCAGGAGCGGGCTGTTACAGCGTTTGGTTCGGGGCCCTCCACCTGAGTTTAGGAACGGCGGGCCCTCGATAAGCGATATTTTCCAGGGCAAATCGATAGCCACACCGTATGACACACCTGAGGGGTTATCCCTTCAATGCCGCCGCTATCTTGGCCACATCGATCTTGCCCATCTGCATCATGGCCTCGAACGCCCGCTTGGCCGCCGCGCGGTCGCTGTGGCCGATGGCCTCGATCAGGATACGGGGGGTGATCTGCCAGGAAATCCCCCATTTGTCCTTGCACCAGCCGCATACGCTGGCCTCGCCGCCATTCGCGATGATCGCATCCCACAAGCGGTCGGTTTCGGCCTGGTCTTCGGTACTGACCTGGAACGAAAACGCCTCACAGTGCTTGAACGTCGAGCCGCCATTTAGCCCCACACAGGGTATGCCCATGACAGTGAATTCGACGGTAATCACATCGCCCTCCTTGCCCGATGGGTAGTCAGCTGGCGCCTGGTGCAGTGCGACCACCTTGCTGTCCGGGAAGAGGCTGGCGTAGAAGTTGGCGGCTTCTTCGGCATCGTTGTCGTACCAGAGGCAGATGGTGTTTTTGGCAGTCATGGCCTTGCTCCATGAAGGGTATGGACCTTTGAGTCTAGCCCCACCGTTGTGCATGAAAAACGGCCGCCCGGTTGAATTCACAGGATGATCGGCGGTGAAGCGCTCAGGGGCGAGTTCTGCAATATCCTGCAGACATTTCCGATATGAGGTAGTGAACCTGCTGACAAAAAAACGGTCTTTGGCTGACGGTCAACTCAGCGACCGGTTCATCGGCCCAGTCACCGGGCCTACTTTTGTCCTGTTTCAGCGAAGACCCAACATGCCCGAATCCCGCCCAACCGCTTCCGTCCTCCCTGCCCTGCGCGGCGGCCTGATTGCCGCCTTGGTGGCCCTTGCCGCGCCGGTGCACGCCGAAGAGCCCGCCAGCGATGCACGCTGGGTCAGCGACAGCCTGAGTACCTATGTGCGCAGCGGCCCCACCGACGGCCACCGCATCGTCGGTACCCTGAAGTCGGGGCAACAGCTGACCCTGCTCGGCACCCAGGGCAATTACAGCCAGGTGCGTGGGCAGAATGGCGATGTGGTGTGGATACTCAGCAACGACTTGCAAGCGGTGCCGGGCCAGAACGAGCGCCTGCCGCAACTCGACGCCCAGGTCTCGGAGCTGACCGGGCAGTTGAAGACCATCGACGACAGCTGGAAGAGCCGCGTGCAGGGCATGCAGGAAACCCTCGACTCACGGAAAAAGCTGATCGACGAACTGGAGGCGCGCAACAAGGCGCTGAATGAACAGTTCGACCAGAGCCAGTCGGAGCTGCGCGACACCCAGGCGCGCCTGGGTGACGAGAACAAGCAGGTGATGATGCGCTACATGGTGTATGGCGGCAGCATTGCCGGTGCGGGCTTGCTGGCCGGGCTGATCTTGCCGGCGTTGACCCGTGGGCGGAAGAAGAACGATCGCTGGTTCTGACAGCAGGGCTGTCCTGCACCGGCCCCTTCGCGGGTAACGCCGCGAAGGGGCCGACCAAGGCTTACTTGCTACGCGCCTTGTTATAGATGGTCTTGGCTTGGTCCGCCGAGGCCTGGCACTGGGTAAAATCACCCTTGATCTGAGCATCCTTGGCATTTTGCAGGTGGACTTTGAAGTCATGGGCCATGCCGCCATGCATCGCCTGGCCACTGGCCTTGTGGAAATCTTCAAGTTCCTTGATCTTGGCCTCACAGTTGCTCGCAGGGTCTGCGTGCACGGCAAAGCTGAGGACGGACGCAATCACCAACAAGGGTATGCATTTCGTGGATTTCATGGAGCGTTCTCCTGGAAACCATAGGGTTTGTCGAGGCGCGTTGGCTCGACGCAGCCAAAAGCATAGTAGGCCCTTGCCTGCCCCGCCCCCTCATGGGAGCGGCCGCCCGGTCTCGGCAAACAGGAAATCGATGAAAACCCGCACCCGTTGCGGCATGTGCCGCGCCTGTGGGTAGATCAGCAGGAACGGCCGCGAAGTCCCGCCAAACTCGGTGAGCACCTCCACCAGTTCACCCTTGGCCAATGCATCTTGCACGGTAAACCGGTAGGCCTGCATCAGCCCACCGCCATGGCGCACCAGCGTGGCAGTGGCGAGAAAATCGCCCTGGCAGGTGAACGCGCCCTGGGTTTCGAGTTCCACCTGGCGGCCATTCTGGCGAAAGCTCCACGGCGGGCGGCGGCCACTGCTGGGCATTTCAAACTGGATGCATTCGTGCCGCAGCAAATCTTCCGGTACCCGAGGCACACCTGCCCTGGCCAGATAGCCTGGCGTGGCCACTACCACCAGTTCAGCATCCTCCAGGCGGCGTGCCACCAAACGTGAATCGGCCGGTTCGCGGCCACGGACGGCCAGGTCGAACGGTTCCTCGGCAAAGTCTACGTTGCGGTTGCTGACATGCACGTCCACCTGCACCTTCGGGTAACGTTGGCGAAATGTCGGCAGCAGTGGCAAAAGCCGGTGGTGGGCATAAGGCGTGGGCACGCTGATGCGCAGGCGGCCGCTCGGCTCGACCTGCCCGCCGGTCACCTGGCGCTCGGCCTCGACCAGTTGCCCAAGCGCCTGTCGGCATTGCTGGTAATAGGCCTGGCCTGCGCTCGACAGGCGCATCTGCCGCGTTGTCCGGACGAACAGGCGTACCCCCAGGCGCTCCTCCAGACGCGCCACGCTGCGGCTGACCGCCGCCGGGGTGACGCCGGCCTCGGTGGCTGCGGCAGTGAAGCTGCCGCTGTCAGCGGCAAGGCAGAACAGCTCCAGGCTGCCCAGTTGCAGGTCATCGAAATGGCGGCTCATAACAGCCTTATTGATTACATGATGTATCGATTGAAATGCTTTGCGCCTCATTTTTCAAGCACTGGTAGCGGCCTACAGTGACGCCACACCGAGCCCATGGCTCACATCACTGGAGAACACGCACATGAACAAGCCAAGCACCGTCATTATCACTGGAGCTTCCAGCGGCCTGGGTTTCGCCATGGCCGAGGCCTTCCTCGAACGCGGCGACAACGTGATCGGTAATGCCCGCAGCCAGGCGCGCCTGGAGCAGGCCGCCGCACGCCTGGGCAACGCCTCGCGCTTCATTGGCGTGGCGGGCGACATTGCCGAGGCCGACACGGCGCAGCGGCTGTTCGCTACCGCCCTGCAAACCTTTGGCGGCGTAGACATCCTGATCAACAACGCCGGCATCTTCATTGCCAAACCGTTTGTCGAGTACAGCGAGGCTGATGTCGACGCCCTGGTCGGCACCAACCTCAAGGGCTTCTTTTACCCGGCCCAGGAAGCGGCGCGGATCATGACCCGGCAAGGGTATGGGCAGATCATCGCCATCACTGCCTCCATCGCCCTGCAACCGGACACCCGCGTGCCCGCCCTGCTGCCGGTACTGGTCAAGGGAGGCCTCAACCAGGCGGTTAAAGGCCTGGCACTGGAGCTGGCGGCCAGTGGCGTGCAGGTGAATGCCGTGGCACCGGGGATCATCGAAACACCGCTGCATGGCGGCAATATTCAGGGGATGGGCGCGTTGTCGCCCAGTGGCCGCACCGGCTCGCCCCAGGACGTGGTTGACGCGGTACTTTATCTGGCCGACTCACGCTTTGTCAGCGGTGTGATTCTGCCTGTGGATGGCGGTAGCACCGCTGGCACCTGGCACTGATCAGAGGAGCGCGCAGCCATGCCTTATGTACATATCCGCGTGACCGATGAAGGGGTGAGCGCCGAGCACAAGCGCCAGCTCATCGAAGGCACGACACGCCTGCTCCAAGAAGTGCTGGGCAAGCCACCGGCCAGTACTTTTGTGGTGATCGAAGAGGTGCCCACCGACAACTGGGGTGTAGGTGGGGAGACGGTGACCGCGGTCCGGGTGCGAGAACGGCGATGAACCAAGGGGCTGCCTTGCAGCCCCCTGTGCCCTCACTGCCGTAACCGCTCCAACGCCTGCAACACATACCCCGTGGCCCGTTCCACCTGGCCCTCCCGGCAGGCGATACCCAACTGCCGCCATAACCCTGGTCGCAGCGGCCGGCGCGCGATGCGCCGGTCCAGTTCGGCGGCCTCGCCTTCCTGCGGTAACAACGTCGCGCCGTACCCGGCCCCGACCAGGCTCTTGATAGCATCGTTGTAATTCAGCTCGATCCGCGGCTCGGGGTACAACCCTGCTGCCGCGAACCACTCGCCGGTAACCCGTGACAGCTGGGTACTGCTGTCGTTGAGAATCAACGCCCGCTGCGCCAGCCAGGCCGGTGTCACCTTCGCCGGCGGCTGCCAGTCGGCCGGTACGTAGGCCAGGATCGGGTCGCGCCGCCAGGGGGTAACGGTCAGTCCTTTGCCGGCCACCTGCGGCAAGGCCACCAGGCCGATATCCAGCGTCCCTTCACGCAATCGCCCCAGCGACGCCTGGGAGGTCAGCACCTGCACCTGCACGTCGATCCCCGGATGGTCCACACGCAGGTGCTCCAGTGCCTGCGGTAGCAAGTGGGCGATAGCACCGGTAGACGCGCCAAGGCGTACCCGGCCGGTCAGCCCCTCGACCTGACGGCGTACTTCGTCCAGCGCCAGGTCGGCGTCGGCCAGCAGGCGGCGGGCACGGGCCAGCAGCGTTTCACCAATGGCCGTGGGGCGCACCTGGCCACGGGTGCGGCTGAGCAAGGGGGCGCCGATACGTGCCTCCAGTTCGGCCACATGCAGGCTGATGGTCGGCGGTGCCAGGTTGAGCTGGCGGGCGGCCTCGGCAAAAGAACCCAGGTCGGCGATGACCACCAGGGTGCGGAGGCGGTCGAGGCTGATTTCGCGCATGGTCAGTGCCGGCCTATTCGCGGGTAAACCCACAGGTTCACCACTTTTATCAACACCAGCACCAACCTTGTGGGAGCGGGTTTACCCGCGAATAGGCCGGCACTGACTGGCTTGTTCAGAAAACCTGAATACATCGATCATCATATTCAAATTTTCATTACCAAAGCCACAGGCGAGCATAGGCCATCTTTCCCAAACCGGACCCGAACATGCACACTCCTGTTGTCTTCATCGACGGCGACCAAGGCACCACCGGCCTGCAAATCCATGCCCGCCTGCAAGGCCGCAGCGACCTGCGCCTGCTCACCCTGCCCGAGGCCGAGCGCAAAGACCCGCAGCGCCGCCGCGAGGCCATCAACAGCGCCGACATCGCCCTGCTGTGTCTGCCCGACGACGCCGCTCGTGAGGCCGTGGCAGCGATCCACAACCCGCAGGTTCGGGTGATCGACGCCAGTTCGGCGCACCGCACCACCCCGGGCTGGGTCTATGGCCTGCCAGAACTGGACGACCAGCAGGCCGAACGCATTGCCCAAAGCAAGCGCGTCAGCAACCCGGGCTGCTACCCCACTGGCGCCATCGCCCTGCTACGCCCGCTGGTCAAGGCCGGGTTACTGCCAGCCGACTACCCGCTGGGCATCCATGCCATCTCCGGCTACTCCGGCGGTGGCCGCGCGTCGGTCGAGCGCCACGAACAACCCGGTGCCGGTAATGCCCCGGTCTTGCAACTTTATGGGCTGGAGCTGGCGCACAAGCACGTACCCGAAATCCAGCAACACGCAGGGCTGTCGGCGCGGCCGGTGTTCATGCCCGGCTACGGTGCCTACCGCCAGGGCATCGTTTTGAGTATCCCGCTGCAATTGCGCCTGCTGCCCGGCCAGGTCAGCGCCGAACAGCTGCAGGCCAGCCTGGAACAGCATTACCAGGGGGCTCGCCACGTGCAGGTAATGCCGCTGCATCAGCAAGGTGCAGCAGCAAACCTTGACCCCGAGGCATTGAACGACAGCAATGACCTGCGCCTGGCGCTGTATGCCAACCCCGAGCATGGCCAGGTACTGCTGACTGCGGTATTCGACAACCTGGGCAAAGGCGCCTCCGGCGCGGCAGTGCAAAACCTCGATCTGATGCTGGGTGCAATAGAGCAGCAAGGCTGACACGGCAAAACCGGTTAAACTGTACAGCCCGCGCCAACCTAGCCCGGGCTGTATTCCCACCCGCCGGAGCCCGCCCCCAGATGTTCATCCTGAGCCGCCTCGACAGCGTGCCGCCCGAATCTTTCCAGAACCAGATCCGCGAGCTGGTGATCCACCATGTCGGCGAACTGAGCAGCGTCGCCATTACCGCCGACAACCCGCTGTACCCGCTGTACCAGTACGGCGTCGGCATGGAGGTGCACCAGTACCTGCAAGCGCTGGATGGCACCCGCGGCCTTGCCGTGGCGCTGACCCTTGCACTGGATGCCGAGGCGCCGGACCAGTTGCTGGGCTTTGCCCTGTCGCTGCCGGCCGAGGACGATGAGCAGGCGTGTTCATTGGCATTTCTTGCCGTGCGCGCCAGCCATCGCCGCCAGGGCATCGCCCGCGCCCTGCTGGGCGACCTGCAGGCTCGCCATGCCTGCGTGGAACTGAACGCCTTTGCCAGCCAGGTGCCGTGGTTCGAGGCGATGGGCATGCAGGTGGTGGCCGCCAATGGGCCGCAGGTGCTGATGAGCAGTACCGGCCATGCCAGTGGTGCGCTGATCGGGCGCCTGGACATTGCGCCGATTTATCAGACCGCTGAAGTGATGCAGATTCACACCTACCTGCTTAACCAGCAGGGTGAGGATGCAATGATCGAAGCGGAGCAGATGCGCGATGAGCGGCTGGATGAGCTGGCCGCCCAGGCGCTCGAATGTGTACGGCAGCGCAAGACCGTGCATTGATCCAAGGGCCTATTCGCGGGTAAACCCGCTCCCACAGGTACACCACAGTCTTCAAAACCTGCGTTATCCCTGTGGGAGCGGGTTCACCCGCGAAGGCGCCTCACTGGCCCCTCAGCCATGCACCCAGCGCCGATGCAGCGCACGCGCCAACGCGTCCAGCACAAACCCCAGCACGCCAATCAGCAGCACCATCGCCATCAGTTCGGAATACGCCAGCCGGTCGCGGGTATCGAGGATGAAATACCCCAATCCCGCACTCACCCCGAGCATTTCGCACGGCACCAGCACGATCCACAGAATGCCGATGGCCAGGCGCACGCCGGTCAGCACGTGGCCGATCACCCCCGGCACGATCACCTTGCACAAGGTTTCCCAGCGCGTGGCGCTCAAGCTGCGGCTCAGTTGCAGCCAGCGTGGGTCCAGTTGCCGCACTCCTGCCGCCGTGTTCAGCAAGATCGGCCACAAGGCGGCAAACGCCAGCAGGAAGTAGATCGGCTGGTCACCCACGCCCATCAGCATCACCACCACCGGCATCCACGACAACGGCGAGATCATGCGCAGAAACTGGAACGCCGGGGTGGTTGCCGCCTCCAGGTGCCGGTAGCTGCCCACCAGCAAGCCCAGCGGCACGCCGATCAGCAGCGCCAGCAGCAACCCGACCAGGATGCGCTTGAGGCTGACCCAGATGTGCCCGTAAACCTCGCCCTGCCCCAACAGCTCGACCAGGCTGGCCAAGGTTGCCGCCGGTGAAAAGCGCGCCGACAGGCCGTCCGCCTGGCCGAACACGGCAACGCCAGCCCACCACAACAGCAACAAACCCAGCAACCCGGCCAGCCCAAGGCCGGCATGTACGACATGCGTGCGCATCAGACCGCGAACTCCTCGCTGCGCTCGAAGTTGTCAGCGATGCCAAACACCGACGGCCCCCCGACCGCCGCGATGGCATTGCGCACGAAGCGATCGTCGACCAGGTCGCGGGCGGTCTGCGCCGGATCAAGCCCGGCAAGGAACGCGTTATCACCTTCGATCAGGGTGGTTTTCAGGCGCTTGACCAGCTCTTCGGTGTAACTGGGGAACGGGTATGGCTGGAAGTCGATGCGCTTTTCGTCCCACTGCTGATGGCGAATGGCGCCACTGGCAACGTAGCCGTCACGGTCCTTGGCGTCCGGCGCCAGCACCTTGGCCAGCACCGCGAGCTCGTGCGGGGTGTACTTGTTGGGGCCGGCCTTGGACAGCAACGCAGCGGCTTTGGCGCGGTTGTCGCGGGTCCAGTGCTGGGCCTTGACGATGGCATTGACCACCTTCTGCGACCATTCGGGGCGGTTGTTCAGGTCATGCTCATGCATGAACACCACGCAGCACGCGTGGTTGCGCCACACATCGCCGGTAAAGCGCTGCACGCGGCCAACCTTGAGGTTCTCGGCCAGGGCGTTAAACGGCTCGGCGACGATGTAGCCGGCAATGCGCTTGCTGGCCAAGGCTGGCGGCATGTCGGATGGTGGCAGCACCAGCAGGTTGACTTCGTTGGCGGCCAACTGCGCATTGGCAGGCTTCGACACAGGCGTCAGGCCATTGTCGTTGAGCATCTGCTGCAACACCACGTTATGGATCGAATACCAGAACGGGATGGCCACGGTCTTGCCCCCGAGCTGTTTCATGTCGCTTATGTCGGGCGCCACGGTCAGGCCCGAGCCGCCCACATGGTTCCAGGCCACTACCTTGGCTGGCACCTTGCTGCCGTAGCGCGCCCATACGGTCATCGGCGACAGCAGGTGGATGACGTTGACCTGCCCGGAGATGAACGCCTCGATCACCTGCGCCCAGCTGCGCAGCAACACCGGGCGCTCGGCCTTGATGCCTTCGGCCTCGAACAGGCCGTTGTTATGCGCCACCAGCAATGGCGTGGCGTCGGTGATTGGCAGGTAGCCGATACGCACTGGCGCGTCGGGCTCGGAAGCGGCACGGGCTTGCAGGCTCGAGAGCAATGGCAGCGCACCAGCGGCCGTGAGCATGGCACCGAGCTTGAGAAAATCACGACGCGATGAAGAGGAACAGCAGTCATCCATGCACATGGACAGCCTCCGAGGGCAACGGGGTTGAGGTAGGTTCGACTGTGCGGCTTGCCCGCCGAAGGGTTTTGAGGATCTCGATGCGCAGGGCGCCCAGTTCTTCGACCCGTTGCGTGCGCGGTTGCGGCAGGTCGATGTGCCACTGGCCGAGGATGTGCGCTGGGTGGTTGCCCAGTAGCAGGACCCGGTCGGACAGCAGCAGGGCTTCGTCAATATCGTGGGTGATCAGTACCGCCGCCGTGTTGTGGGTGGCGATCAGTTGCAGCAGCAGTTGCTGCATGTCGGCCCGGGTCACTTCATCCAGCGCTCCGAACGGCTCGTCCAGCAGCAGCACCTCGGGCTGGCGGGCCAGGCAGCGGGCCAGTGCGGTGCGCTGGGCCATGCCACCGGACAACTGCGCCGGGTACTGGCCACGGGCGTGGGCCAGGCCCACGGCGGCAATCGCATGGTCGATGCGCGCGCGCCGCTCGTCAGCGGCCAGCTTGGGCTGGCGGGCAAAGTCGAGGCCGAAGGCGACGTTCTTTTCCAGGTTAAGCCAGGGCAGCAGGCTCGGGTCCTGAAAGGCCACCGCCAGGCGCGGGTGCGGCCCTTGCAGCGGCTGGCCGTGCAGGCTCACGCTGCCGCCCCCGGGTTGTTGCAGGCCGGCCAGCACCCGCAGCAGGCTGGACTTGCCGACGCCACTTGGGCCAAGAATGCTCACCACTTCGCCTGGCGCCAACTGCAGGTCGAATTGCGCCAGCACCTGCTGCCAGCCACCCTCGCGCGGGTAGCCCAGGCTGATGTCGCGAGCTTCGAGCAACACTTCACTCATGCCGCGCCCGCCTGGCGTTGCAGTTCGGCGCGCAGTTGCACCAGGCTCGGCGTCACGATCGGCACGAACGCCGACTCGCGCCAGCGGCGGGCGAAGCCTTCGCCATACTCGCTGAGGTAGGCCTTGCCACCACTGGCCTGCAGCTCCAGCTGCACCGCGTCGGCGGCACTTTCAGCCAGGGTGATGCGCAGCTTGAACAGGGCGGCCGGCTGTTGCTGGAAGCGGCCTTCGAGCAGGCCCTGCTTGAGCTCGCTGACGGTGTTTTCCAGCCGCTCGCTGAGCACCTGTCGGGCTTCGTCGAGGAAAGAGGCGCGGCCGTGCAGGTGCGCCTGAACCTCGTCCAGCGCCCGTCGCGCCAGGCCGATGGCCATACCGCACTGCAGCGCCAGGAAGGCCGGGCGTACCCGTGGCAGGAACTCGCGCGCATTCTCGTGCAGCAGCCAGTCCCGCGCCAACGGCACCTGGTGGAAGGCCAGTGCCGCCGTGTTGCTCGACTGCAGGCCCATCAGTTGCAAGTCGTCGGAGCGTTCCAACCCTTGGGCGTCAGAAGGAATGGCCAGCACAAACGGTGCCCCGCCGTTCTCATCCTCGATGGCCGCTGCCACCACGAAACCACTTTTACGCAGGTTGGTCACCCAGTGCAGGCGCCCTTCCAGGTGCCAGCCATCGGCTGCCGGCCGGCCACGCACCTGCAACGCTTCAATGCCGGAAAGGAACTTCATGGCGTTGGACAGCCCGGTGGCGCCGGCCAGCTCGCCTGTCAGCAAGCGCGGCAGCAGGCGCTCGCGCAGGGGCTGGTTGGGGCTGTGCAGCAGGTATTCGATAAAGGCACGCTGGCCCCAGCAGACGAAGGCTGCGGCCAACGAGCGGCTGGCGATGGCGGCAATCGCCTCGACCGCGTCGGTCACCTGCCCGCCCGTGCCGCCCAGGGCCGGGTCGACACCAATGCGCAACAGCTGTGATTCGGCGATCTGCGCCAGCACCTGCTGCGGTTCGCACAGGCCCCGGTCGATGGCCTCGGCATTGGCATCCAGCCAGTGTCGAAATGCACAATCTTGCATGGTCTTGCTCCTTTTGAACGCCGGGGCCGCCTGGCGGCCCATTCGCGGCACAAGGCCGCTCCTACAACGGCCGCGTCAGGGCCGCGCTCACACGTGGGCTATGCAGAAGGCTGCCAGCGGTACTTGCCAAGCTCTTCGTTGAGCGGCGTCTGGGCGAAAACATTAGCAAAGTTGCACAGGGTTGCGAGGCTAACCCCCAAAATCACTTCCAGCGCGTTGCCTTCGCTGAAGCCAGCTTCACGGAAGGCCTGGTAGGTGGCTTCGCCGACGTTGCCGCGAGTGTCGATCACTTCACGGGCGAAGGCGGCCAGGGTTTCGTAACGGGCATCGGGCAGTTCGCCGCGGGCACGCAGGGCATCGACTACTTCCTGCGGTAGCTTGGCCTTGTTCAGCGCCACGGCGGTGTGGCCGGCCACACAGAAGTCGCAGCCATGCCGGGTGGCGGCAATCAGCTGTACCACTTCACGCTCGGCCAGGCTCAGGTCGGACTTGCCATTGAGTGCCGAAACGGTCACGTAGGTTTCCAGCGCCGCCGGGGCGTTGGCCAGCACGCCCAGCAGATTGGGGATGAAACCGGAATTCTTCTGGGCATTCTCGAGAAACGGCCGGGCCGCTTCCGGAGCACTCTGCAGCGTGTGTAAAGTAATGCGCGAGGACATGGAGTGGTCTCCTTTGATGGGTGTCACTACAGTCTGTTGGTTATAAGAATTACCCTCCATATTCATCAGTCGCCTTTCCTTGTTCCTGAGTCTTTGTATTAGATGATTTCGTCCAGCCACCTTGTCGATTGGTTATTAGAGGGCCTGGAGCTTGATGCCAGCCTGTTTCATGTCGGCCGCTACTGCGGTGGCTGGCACGCCAGCACCCAGGGCATGGGCCGCGCCAGTTTCCACCTGGTGGTGCAGGGCCATTGCTGGCTGCACATCGATGGCCAGCCGCAAGCGGTGCGCCTGGAAAAGGGAGATGCCGTGTTCCTGTTGCGCGACCTTGCCTATCGTTTGTCCAGCGATCAGGACCCGGTCGACGCCTGTGCGCAACCCCGCCAGGCCATGCAGGCGCTGGATAGCGAAGCCAGCGACGGTGTCGGGCTGGTTTGTGGCTTCTTTCATTTCCAGTCCGGCCTGTCCTCGCTGATTGTCGAGGGCTTGGCTGACTGGATCCTGCTGCGCGCCGAAGATCCCGCTGGCAGTGCGGCGCGGGCGCTGTTCGAGCTGATTCTGGAAGAATGCCGGCGTGCCGCTGGCCCTTCACAGACGTTGCTGGAGCGCCTGACGCACCTGTTGTTCCTCTACGTGCTGCGCCAGCAGGTCATTGCCGGGCAGCCATTGGGCGGGCTGGTCGCCCTCGCCCGCCAGCCAGCGTTTGCCGGGCTGCTGGAACAGTTGATCGAACAACCGGGGCGAGCCTGGACACTGGAGAGCATGGCCGCCTGCACCGGCTTGTCGCGGTCGGCATTTTTCAAGCGCTTCAATGAACTGGCCGGGCAATCGCCGGGGCAAGTGCTGCTGGCGCTGCGCATGCGCCATGCCAGCCAGTTGCTGCGGGCGGGGAATACCGTGGAGCAAGTGGGTGCGCAGGTGGGGTATCAGTCGGTGGCAGCGTTTACCAGGGCGTTTGCCAAGGCGGTGGGGGTGCAGCCGGGGGCCTATCGGCGCCAGCATGAAGGGCGCTGAAAGCGTGACTCCTGTACCGGCCTATTCGCGGGTGAACCCGCTCTCACAGGGTCACCACAGCTTTCAAGGCCTGTGAAGTACCTGTGGGAGCGGGTTCACCCGCGAATAGGCCGGTACAGATAACACATTCAGACCTGGCTGACGGGTATGTCCCCGCCCCCTTTACCCTCGCGCCGCTCCCCCATCCAGCTGTTCACCTGTTGGCCGAACTCGGCCGGGGCCTTGCGCCCGAAACGCCGCGCCAGATCGAGGATGGTCTGCTGCGCCAACGCCTCTTCCATGCGCTTCTGCGCCCCCAGCATCACGGCATGAATCGCACAGGTGCCCTCCGTCGCCCAAGCGGGCGGCGAGCCTTCGAACAGCGTGCAGCGCTCACGAATCTCGCGGCAATCGAAAATCTTCTTCGGCCCGTCGATGGCGTTGACGATATCCAGCACGTTGATTTCAGCCGCCGGTCGTGCCAGGCGGAAGCCACCGCGCACGCCTTCGGTGGCGGCCACCAACCCGGCACGCGCCAGCTTGGTGAAGACCTTGGCCAGGTATTCCTGCGGCACGCCCTGCAACTCGGCCAGGTCGCGCACACTGGAATCACGGCTGTCACCGCCCTCGCCTACCAGAAACAGCAGGCAATGGATGCCGTATTCGACGCCAGCACTGTAAAGCGACATATCAATCTCCGACCAACCATATCGCAAATGATACGCGGGGAGCGTCGGTACGGCAAAACACTTCCCCGCTTGCACGCATCCTGATCGTGCTGGCCGGTCCGGCAGCTACCCGCGCAGCACCTTCACCTCGCCTTGCTTGCCATCCGTTTCGCGCAGGTACTCCTGCAGCGAGTCGTCCATGGCCTGCATCCAGCGGGTATGGTGAGGTACCGCTTTGGTGCCGGTGATCACCGAGCGGTAAGATTTGTCACGGTAGCCCATGATGTCGTGCTTCTTGTCGGTCTTCCATTGCAGGAAGATGCGGTTCACCGCATCGATGTCGAAGCGCGGGTAATCCGTCTGCTCGATCAGGTGCTTGATGTATCGGCCCTGGAATTCATACATCGAAGCAGTGGTTGCCAGCTGCTCCTCATCCTCGCGCCAGCGCGCACTGTCGGCCTGCATGCCAGCCTTGGTCGGCAGCTTGATGCGCCCCAGCATGTAGTCGCGAGCAAACCAGGCCTGTGCATCGAACAGGTTGAAGCTGTACCACAGGTCCTGCATGCCCAGGTAAAGCAGTTGCGGGTTTTGCTCCCACACCACGCCTTGGTACAACCCGGCAGGCCACAGGCGGTTGTTGGTCTTGAGGGTGAGTTCATCCGGCAGGAACGGGAAGTGATGCTGGTAGCCCGTGCACAGGATGATCGCATCTACCCGCTTGCTCGACCCATCGGCGAAAAACGCCAGGTCGTTTTCAACGCGCACCAGTTGCGGGCGCTCTTCCCAGCCCTTTGGCCATTTGTAGCCCATCGGTTGGGTACGGTAAGCCGTGGTGATCGAGCGCGCGCCGTACTTGTAACACTGCGAGCCGATGTCTTCGGCCGAGTAGCTGCTGCCGACGATGAGCAGGTCCTGGCCGTTGAATTCCATCGCTTCGCGAAAGTCGTGAGCGTGCAGGATACGCCCGGTGAAACGCTCGAAGCCTTCGAACTCCGGCACGTGCGGGGTAGAGAAGTGCCCGCTGGCCACCACCACATAATCAAACACCTGCTCGATGCCAAGCCCCGCGCTGTAGTCGTGGGCGCTGACGGTGAACTCGCGGGTGTTTTCATCGAAGCTGACGTTTTTGACCGCAGTATTGAAGCGGATGTAGTCGCGCACCCCGGCCTTCTTCACGCGGCCCTGAATGTAGTCCCACAGCACCTCGCGCGGCGGGTACGAGGAAATCGGTCGACCAAAGTGCTCATCGAAGCTGTAGTCGGCGAACTCCAGGCATTCCTTGGGGCCGTTGGACCACAGGTAGCGGTACATGCTGCCGTGCACCGGCTCGCCATGCTGGTCGAGGCCGGTGCGCCAGGTGTAGTTCCACATACCGCCCCAGTCGGCCTGCTTTTCGAAGCATACGATTTCGGGCATGGGTGCGCCCTGGGCATGGGCGGATTGGAAGGCACGCAGTTGCGCAAGGCCGGACGGGCCGGCACCGATGATAGCGACACGAAGAGTCATAGTGATTCCTGAACAGTTGAACGCTGAAAAATGCAAAGGCCCCCCAACCCCGAACGGCAAAAGACCGGGGGTGATGGAATTCAGGCGCTACGGTGCAGGTGGAGGGACGGGGCGTTTGCGCATCTGGGTCAGCAAGAGCTTGACCGGTGGGATCGACAACACGTGGTACAGGCTCGAAAGCGGAGAGTGGGTCATGGGGGCGGGCCCGTATCCATCTGCGCAGGGCGCGAAATGGGGGCCTGAGGGGCGGAAGATACGTGTGATCTCGTGCATGGGGGGCTGAAATGGCCTCTTTTCTTTATGGTTTCTTTTTTATCTATAACGGATGGGGGTGGGGATAGCAAGGTTTGCGGCCCTGGCCGCGGCAGTCACGGCAGCATGAAATAGGGCCTTTGCGTACGCCCGTCCTCGGGCTCGCCTCATCGCAATGATGAAAAAAAACTTGCAGAGACAAACTGCGACCAATAGAGTCGTAGTTATTCGAGCAGCACCTATCGTGTGATCGAAGCCACCTTTTCATCCCCGACCTCTGCGGAGCACCTGCATGAAATCCAACATCCTGATCATCGGTGCCGGCTTTGCCGGTGTGTGGAGCGCCCTGAGCGCCGCCCGGCTCCTCGACCAGGCCCAGCGCGACGACCTGAGCATCAGCGTGCTCGCGCCGCAAGCGGAACTGCACATTCGCCCGCGCTTCTACGAGGCCAACGCACACACGTTGAAGGCCCCCGTAGGTGAGCTGTTCAGTGCGGTGGGCGTGCACTTCATCACCGGTAACGCCGAAGCCATCGACGCCGATGCGCGCACCGTGAGCTACATCGACAGCCAAGGCCAGCGCCAGCAGATCAGCTACGACCGCCTCATCCTCGCCGCTGGCAGTCAGGTAGCGCGCCCGGCAGTCCCGGGCCTTGCAGAGCACACCTTCGACGTCGACAAGATGGAGTCGGCCGTACGCCTCGAGCAGCATCTGACGGGCCTGGCCGCCCTGCCCGCTTCACCTGCCCGTAATACCGTGGTGGTATGCGGCGGTGGTTTCACCGGCATCGAAACGGCCACCGAAATGCCCGCCCGGCTGCGCGCCATCCTCGCAGACGCCGATGTGCGGGTGCTGCTGGTAGACCGTGGCGCCAGCATCGGCGCGGCACTGGGTGCAGGCATCAAGCCGTCGATTGTTGCCGCCTCGCAGGTTGCTGGCGTGCAGTGGTTGACTGGCACCTCGGTGGTGGCTGTCGATGCCGGTGGCGTAACCCTGGACAACGGCGAATACATCGCCAGCAACACCGTGATCTGGACCGTCGGCGTCAAGGCCAGCCCGCTGACCGCGCAGGTTGCCGGCGAGCGTGACAACTTCGGCCGGCTCAAGGTCGACGGGCACCTCAAGGTAATTGGCCAGGACCACATCTATGCGACCGGCGATACCGCCTGGGCTGCTGTCGACGACGTTGGCAACCACGCCCTGATGACCTGCCAGCACGCCATCCCGATGGGTCGCCACAGTGGCAACAACGCCATGGCCGACCTGCTTGGGGTGGCACCTGTGGTGTACCGCCAGCCCAAGTACGTCACCTGCCTCGACCTGGGTGAGTGGGGCGCGGCGTACAGCGAAGGTTGGGAGCGAGAATTGAAACTGCAGGGCCAGGAAGGCAAGGAACTGAAGCGTCAGATCAACTCGGTGTGGATCTACCCGCCGGCAGCCGACCGGAGCTTGGCGCTGGCTGCCGCCGACCCGATGATTCCGATCGCTTGATGTGAAAAACCTGACAAAACCGTCAAAAATGGCGGTTTTGTCAATTATTTCGTTACATTGAATGACTGTTCAACAATGATGGCCATATGGCATCATTCAAAGAAAAACCATGCAAGAGGGTGAGAAAAATCTACTAACCCGCAGTGCATCAAGAGCCTGGCGCCACCTCGGTGTCATGGCTTTGCAGCCAGCTCCTGACGCCTGCACGCCACCGTCAAGGAGCATTCCATGCAGTTAAGGAATTTGAAGATCGGCATTCGCGCTGCCGGCGTATTCGCCCTGTTGGGCATCCTGGTCCTGGTCATGGGCCTTATCGCACTCTACGAAACCCGCCAGATGGACAAGGCCACCGACGAAATCCGGGTCACCTGGATGCCAGCCGTGGTAGCACTGGGTGACATCAGCAGCAACCTGGGGCGCGCCCGCGCCGTTACCCTGCGCGCCGCGCTGGACGACAACCCCGCCGAACGTTCTCGCAACCTGCAGATGCTCGATGGCATTAATGCCGAGCTCAAGGACGGTTTGAAAGACTACGCCGACACCATCATCGCCGCCGACGACCGCGCCCTGTTCAACACCTTCAATGACGCGTATCAGCAGTACCTCAAACTGCAAGTAGAAGTGCTGCAGGACATTGCCGCAGGCCGCATGGATGAAGCGAAGCAGCAGATCAGCGGCCCGCTCACCCAGCGCGCCGACAGTATGATGAAGGCCTTGACGGCGCTGATCGACTACAACAGCAAGGGAGCCGAAGATGCCTCACAGCGCAGCAGCGATGTAGCAGACGAAGCTTTCAACGCCATCATCTTCTCGTTGCTTGTGATCATGCTTGCCCTGGCCGCGGTGGCTACCGTGCTGACTCGCAGCATCGTGGTGCCCCTGGCCGATGCGGTGGCCGTCGCCGAGCGTGTGGCCACCGGCGACCTTACCCAGGAAATACGCGTTACCGGCCGCGACGAGCCCGCGTTGCTGCTGCGTGCCCTGAGCCGCATGCAAGGCAGCCTGCGCGACACCATCCGCAAGATCGCCGCCTCGTCCGACCAGTTGGCCTCAGCCTCGGAAGAACTGCACACCGTCACCGAAGACACCAGCCGCGGCCTGCACCAGCAGAGCGCCGAAATCGACCAGGCCGCCACGGCTGTCAACCAGATGACCGCAGCGGTCGAGGAAGTGGCGAACAATGCGGTCAGCACCGCCGATGCCTCGAAAGGCGCCGACCAGACCACCCGCGACGGCCGCGACCGGGTCAACCAGGCACTGGCGTCCATCCAGCACCTGGTGGCCGATGTGACCGGCACCTCGGCCGAGATCGAACAGCTGGCCAATAATGCCAATGAGATCAGCCGTGTGCTGGATGTGATCGGCGCGATTGCCGGGCAGACCAACCTACTGGCACTGAACGCCGCCATCGAGGCAGCCCGCGCTGGCGAGGCAGGCCGTGGCTTTGCCGTGGTCGCCGACGAAGTCCGCGCCCTCGCCCACCGCACCCAGCAGTCGACCGCCGAGATCGAGCAGATGATTGCCGGCATCCAGAACGGTACGGAGCGGGCCGTGACGGCGATGCACAGCAGCCAGGGGCGTGCGACGGGCACGCTGGAAGTGGCACAGGGCGCCGGTCAGGCATTGGAAGTGATTGCCGAGGCGATTGCTTCGATCAACCAGCGCAACCTGGTGATTGCCAGCGCTTCGGAGGAGCAGGCGCAGGTGGCGCGCGAAGTGGACCGCAATTTGGTGAACATTCGCGACTTGGCGATGCAGACATCGGCAGGGGCTAACCAGACCAGTGCGGCGGCGCAGGATCTGTCGCGGTTGGCGGTAGATTTGAACGGCATGGTGGCGCAGTTCAAGGTTTGATCCAACACAGCTGGGGCCGCCTTGCGGCCCATTCGCAGCACAAGGCTGCTCCTACAAAGAACCGCGTACGCCCTGTAGGAGCGGCCTCGTGTCGCGAAAGGGCCGCAAAGCGGCCCCTGTTACCGCAACCTCAATCTATCAGTCGTTGACACTCACAACCCGCCCCGCCTGCTCGGCAGCCTTGCCGCGGGTCGCCAGGCAGTAATACAACGGCACCGTAACAATCAGCCCGAACAGCCAGGACAAGTCCGCCCCTTCGACAATGTTCGAATACGGCCCCACATAAAGCGCCGTATTGGCAAACGGCAGCTGCACCACGATGCCGCAAGCATAAGCAATGATCGCGTGGTGGTTGAAGCGGCCATAGATGCCGCCGTCCGCACTGAAGATCGAAGCGATGTCGTACTGGCCCTTCTTGATCAGGTAGAAGTCGATCAGGTTGATCGAAGCCCACGGCACCAGCACCAGCAGCAGCGCCAGGATCAGGCCGATGAAGTGGCCGATGAAGTCCGCAGAGGCGTTCAGGGCAACCATCCCGCAGCCCACCAGAATCACCGTGGCCAGAATCACCCGCACCTTGATGCTCGGCGTCCATTCGGCGATGAAGGTCTGGATCGCGGTAACGATCGACAGCACTGCGCCATACAGGTTGAGGGCATTGTGGCTGATGATGTTGAGCAGGAACAGCACCATCAGGATCGGGCCCAGCCAGCCCGTAGCCTGCTTCACCGCGTCCATGGCGTCGGTACCTTCCGGCACGCACAGCACCGCCACCGTACCAAAGCTGAAGCACAGGATAGTGCCCAGGGTCGCGCCGAAGTAAGTGGCCCAGAACGGCCTGGCAATGCCCACTTCACGCGGCAGGTAACGCGAATAGTCGGACGTGTACGGCGAGAAGCTGATCTGCCAGATGGTGCCCAGCGACACCGTGGCGATAAAGCCCGACAGATTGAATGCACCACGGCTGAAGAAGTCGGCCGGCAGCTCCTGGGCGAACATCATGATGAACCCCGCCAGCAGCGCAGAGCCCATCACCCAGGTACCGATGCGGTTCAGGACATGGATGAAGCGGTAGCCGATCACGCCAATGGCCGTGGCGCTCAGGGCACCGATCACGATAGCGCCCGGCATCGGCATGCTCGGGGCAATGCCGTGAATGGTCTTGCCCGCCAGCACGATGTTGGAAATAAAGAAGCCGACATAGATCAGCGCAGTGAAGAACACGATCAGCAAGGCGCCATAGCGGCCGAACTGGCCACGGCTTTGCACCATCTGTGGAATGCCCAGCTGCGGTCCCTGCGCAGAGGCCAGGGCGATGACCACGCCCCCGACCAGATGGCCCAGCACAATGGCGATCAGCCCCCACAGCAGGTTCAGGTGGAACACCTGGACCACCATGGCGCCGGTAACGATAGGCAGTGGCGCAATGTTGGTACTGAACCAGAGGGTGAACAGGTCGCGCGCCTTCCCGTGGCGCTCGGCAGGTGGAACGTAATCGACCGTGTGATTCTCGACAAACTGGTGTTGCGATGACGGTTGGGACATAGGATTCAGCTCGAAAGGTCGTTTTTATCTTTGTAAGGAAACCGCATCTAGGCGGCCTCTCAGCTGCGGACCATATTATGGTATTCCAAACTTTTGACAACACTGATCCGCATGAAAAAGCGTCCACTGATCTGCTTTGGAAACCCCTGCGACAAACCGCCTCACCGCTCTAAGCCACGTTCCACGTGGCTTAGAGCCGTTCATCGCGCAATACCCATGCTTGAAAATTCCGCTTGCAAAATAGGTATTACGGTATACCATCAGACACATCAACGATAAAAACCGCGGACCACCGCAGCCTTTTAGAGGTACTCCCGATGATCGACGCAACCGTCTACAAGAACGTCCTGGGCTCCTTCCCGTCCGGCGTTACCGTCATCACCACCCTGGACGACGACGGCTCGGTTGTCGGCCTGACCGCCAGCGCCTTCTCCTCCCTGTCGATGGACCCGCCGCTGGTGCTGTTCTGCCCCAACTACACCTCCGACTCCTACCCGGTGCTGATCAAGCAAAAGCGCTTTGCCATTCACCTGCTGTCCGGTGAACAGCAAGCCGAAGCCTATGCGTTTGCCAAGAAGGGCAAGGACAAGGCCAGCGGTATCGAGTGGTCCATGAGCCAATTGGGCAACCCGATCCTGGCCGGCGCCACCGCCGTTATCGAATGCGAACTGTGGCGTGAATATGAAGGTGGCGACCACGCCATCATGGTCGGCAAGGTGCACAACCTGATCGTGCCCGAAGAAGCGCCCCGGCCGATGGTGTACTGCCGCGGCAAGATGGCCAGCCTGCCGGCCTTTGCCTGAAGCCTATTCTGAATCGAGACCACTGGTGCCCACCCTGCCAGGCGCCAGCCCCTTTCAAGCGTTGAGGAAAGCCCCATGAAATTTTCGTTGTTCGTACACATGGAACGTTGGGATGAACAGGTCAGCCACCGCCAGTTGTTCGAAGACCTGACCGAACTGACCCTGATGGCCGAAGACGGCGGTTTCAGCACCGTGTGGATTGGCGAACACCACGCCATGGAGTACACCATTTCGCCAAGCCCGATGCCGCTGCTGGCCTACCTGGCCGCACGCACCGAGAAGATCCGCCTGGGTGCCGGCACCATCATTGCACCGTTCTGGAACCCGATCCGCGTCGCCGGCGAATGCGCCCTGCTCGACGTGATCAGCAACGGCCGCATGGAAGTGGGCCTGGCCCGTGGCGCCTACCAGTTCGAGTTCGACCGCATGGCCAATGGCATGCCGGCCACCGACGGCGGCAAGGCGCTGCGCGAGATGGTGCCGGTGGTACGCAAGTTGTGGGAAGGCGACTACGCCCATGACGGCGAAGTCTACAAGTTCCCCACCTCCACCAGCGTGCCGAAACCGTTCAACGCAACGCCGCCGATGTGGATCGCTGCCCGCGACCCGGACTCGCACAACTTCGCCGTGGCCAACGGCTGCAATGTCATGGTCACCCCGCTGATGAAGGGTGACGAAGAAGTGCTGGACCTGAAGAACAAGTTCCAGGCCGCCCTGGACAACAACCCGGACGTGCCGCGCCCACAACTGATGGTGCTGCGCCACACCCACGTGCACAGCCCGGCGGAACCTGAAGGCTGGAAAATCGGCGCCCAGGCCATATCGCGCTTCTACCGGACGTTCGATGCCTGGTTCGGCAACAAGACCGTTCCGGTCAACGGCTTTCTGGAGCCGAGCCCGGAATCGAAGTTTGCCGAGGTGCCGGCGTTCCAGCTGGAGAACATCCGCAAGAACACCATGATCGGCACCCCGGAAGAAATCATCGCACGCATCAAGTACTACCAGGAGCTCGGCGTCGACGAGTTCAGCTTCTGGTGCGACAACAGCCTGCCCCACGCCGAGAAGAAGAAGTCGCTGGAGCTGTTCATCAAGGAAGTGGTGCCGGCGTTCGCCTGAATTCCCATTGCCTGAATCATTGCGGGACGCGCCCGCTCCCGTGGGCCCCTTCGGCCTGCGTGAGCGGGCTTTTTTTTGAAACCTGTGCAGTCCCTGTGGGAGCGGGCAAGCCCGCGAAGAGGCCAGTACAGACAGCAGAGAAATCAAGGCATCAGGCCACCTTTCGTCCCCCCATCAAGAGAAATTTCCAGACACCTCTTGCACAACAAATATTATGGTATACCATCAGACAACAAGAGCTGATAACCCTCACCAGGAGCCACCCATGAGTTTCGAAATCCGCAAGATCGTCACCTACTCCGAAGAGACCCGCATCGAAGGCGGCAAGGCCACCGACAAACCGGTGACCATGGTCGGCCTGGCCGTGGTGATCAAGAACCCATGGGCCGGTCGCGGTTTTGTTGAAGATCTGAAGCCGGAAATCCGCGCCAACTGCTCGGAGCTGGGTGCATTGATGGTCGAGCGCCTCACCGCTGCCATCGGCGGTGCCGACAAGATCGAAGCCTACGGTAAAGCTGCCGTGGTCGGCGCCGACGGCGAAATCGAGCACGCCTCGGCCGTGATCCACACCTTGCGCTTCGGCAACCACTACCGCGAAGCGGTACAGGCCAAGAGCTACCTGAGCTTCACCAACAAGCGCGGCGGCCCTGGCACCTCGATCCAGATCCCGATGATGCAAAAGGACGACGAAGGCCTGCGTTCGCACTACATCACCCTGGAAATGCAGATCGAAGACGCCCCGCGCGCCGATGAAATCGTCGTGGTGCTGGGCGCTGCCGACGGCGGCCGCCTGCACCCGCGCATCGGCAACCGCTACATCGACCTGGAAGAACTGGCTGCCGAAAAAGCCAACGCTCAATAACAACAACCAAGACGGGCCGGGGCGTGGCGTGCTTTCCCGCCGTGCCCGACCTTCAAGGAGCGCCCTCCATGATTCAGCCTGTCGCTGAACGTACACCTGCCGGCACCAGCTACCTGTCCGTAGGCCAGGGCCAACCCGTGGTACTGATCCACGGCGTGGGCCTGAACAAGGAAATGTGGGGCGGTCAGATCGTTGGCCTGGCCAACGACTACCGTGTCATCGCCTACGACATGCTCGGCCATGGTCAAAGCCGCGTACCGGCTGCCGACACGCCGCTGGAAGGCTACGCCGACCAGCTCGCCGAACTGCTCGACCACCTGCAAATTCAACAAGCGACCGTGATCGGCTTCTCCATGGGCGGGCTGGTTGCCCGTGCCTTTGCCCTTAACTACCCGCAGCGCCTGGCTGCACTGGTCGTGCTCAACAGCGTGTTCAACCGCACCCCCGAGCAGAGTGCCGGCGTGATCGCCCGCGCTGCCCAGGCGGCAGAGCTGGGCCCCGACGCCAACGTCGATGCTGCCCTCGACCGCTGGTTCAGCCGTGAGTACAAGGCTGCCAACCCGGCGCAGGTCGCCGCCATTCGCCAGGTGCTGGCGAGCAACGACCCGCAGGGCTACCACACCACGTATTCGCTGTTTGCCACCCAGGACATGTACCGCGCCGGCGACCTGGGCAGCATTCAGGTGCCGACGCTGATCGCCACGGGCGAACTCGACTCGGGCTCCACCCCGGCCATGACCCGCCAGCTCGCCGCCAGCATTCCGGGTGCGCACAGTGTGGTCCTCGCCGAGCAACGGCATATGATGCCGGTAGAAGCACCCCGTGAAGTCAACAAGATGCTGCTGGACTTCCTCGCGCAAGCCCGCACCCTCACCGAATCCGCCAAGGGGATTGTTGCATGACCCTCGTTCGTTTCCAGATGTGCATCGACGGCCAATGGCGCGATGCCCAGAGCGGCAAGACCTTCGACAGCCTCAACCCGGCCACCGCCCAAGCCTGGGCGCAGCTACCCGACGCTGATGAAACCGACGTCGAGCTGGCCGTGCAGGCCGCCCAGCGTGCCTTCGAAAGCAAGGAATGGCGCAGCATAACCGCCACTGCGCGTGGCAAGCTGCTGCGTCGCCTGGGTGACCTGATTACCGAGAACAAGGAACACCTGGCCCAGCTGGAAAGCCGTGACAACGGCAAGCTGATCCGCGAAACCCGCGGCCAGGTCGGCTACCTGCCAGAATTCTTCCACTACACCGCAGGCCTGGCCGACAAACTTGAAGGCGGCACCCTGCCGCTGGACAAGCCCGACCTGTTCGCCTACACCGTGCACGAGCCCATCGGCGTGGTTGCCGGGATCATCCCGTGGAACAGCCCGCTGTACCTCACCGCGATCAAGCTGGCCCCAGCCCTGGCCGCCGGCAACACCATCGTGCTCAAACCTTCCGAGCACGCCTCGGCGACCATCCTCGAGCTGGCCCGCCTGGCGCTTGAAGCCGGCTTCCCGGCCGGTGTGGTCAACGTGATCACCGGCTACGGCCCAACCACCGGCGCAGCACTCACCCGCCACCCACTGGTGCGCAAAATTGCCTTCACCGGCGGCGCTGCCACCGCCCGCCACGTGGTACGCAGCAGTGCCGAGAACTTCGCCAAGCTGTCGCTGGAGCTGGGCGGCAAGTCGCCGAACATCATCTTTGCCGACGCCGACCTGGACAGCGCCATCAACGGTGCCGTGGCCGGCATCTATGCCGCCTCCGGGCAAAGCTGCGTGGCCGGTTCGCGCCTGCTGGTGCAGGACGAGATCTTCGACGAATTCGTAGAGCGCCTGATTACCCGCGCCAAGCGCATCCGCATCGGTAACCCGCAAGACGACGCCAGCGAAATGGGCCCCATGGCCACCGCACAGCAGCTGGCCGTGGTCGAAGGCCTGGTGGCTGCGGCCAAGGCCGAAGGCGCCAAATTGCACATGGGCGGCAAGCGTGCCGAGGTCGAGGGTGACGGCTGGTTCTACGAACCGACCCTGTTCGAGTGCGACAGCAACTCGATGACCATCATGCAGGAAGAAGTGTTCGGCCCGGTCGCTGCGGTCATCCGCTTCAAGACCGAAGAGGAAGCCCTGGCCATCGCCAACGACTCGCAGTTCGGCCTGGCAGCCGGCATCTGGACGCGCGACCTGGGCCGTGCCCATCGCCTGGCCCGCGACGTGCGTTCGGGGATCATCTGGGTCAACACTTACCGCGCCGTTTCGGCCATGGCGCCGATCGGTGGTTTCAAGAACAGCGGCTACGGCCGTGAGAGCGGCATCGATTCGGTGCTGGCCTATACCGAGCTGAAGACCGTGTGGATCAACCTGTCCACCGCGCCGATGCCCGACCCGTTCGTGATGCGCTAGGAGGAACACGAGATGATCGAACCCGGCATCTACAAAGACGTGATGGGCTCTTTCCCGTCCGGCGTCACGGTAGTCACCACCCTGGACGCCGACGGCGCCATTGTCGGCATCACCGCCAGCGCCTTCAGCGCGCTGTCGATCGACCCGGCGCTGGTACTGTTCTGCCCCAACTACGCCTCAGACACCTACCCGATCCTGCGTGACAGCAAGCAGTTCGCGATTCACCTGCTGTCCGCCGAACAGACCGCCGAGGCCTATGCCTTCGCCGGCAAGGGCAAGGACAAGGCCAAGGGCGTCGAGTGGCACTTGAGCGAGCTGGGCAACCCGCTGCTGGCCAAGGCGACGGCGATCATCGAATGCGAACTGTGGCGCGAGTATGACGGCGGAGACCACGCGATCATCGTCGGCGCGGTGAAGAACCTGGTGCTGCCGGCCGAGCCGGTGACGCCGATGGTTTACCACAAAGGCAAGCTCGGCGCCCTGCCGCCGCTTGGCTGAATTTTGAAAATGCTGGGGCCGCTGCGCGACCCTTTCGCGACACAAGGCCGCTCCTACAAAGGATCGCGGTCTTCTGTAGGAGCGGCCTTGTGTCGCGAAAGGGTCGCAAAGCGGCCCCAATAACCCCTTTTTAGGGGTCGCGCGACCCTCTCACCCTTGGTTGCGGCCCCTGTTTTGATTCGGAGCCAGGCAATGAGCAACGAAAAGTACGAAAAAGGCCTGAAGATCCGCACCCAGGTGCTGGGCGAGGATTACGTCAACCGCTCGATCCAGAACGCCGACGAGTTCACCAAGCCGTTGCAGGAACTGGTCACTGAATACTGCTGGGGCCACGTCTGGGGCCGCGAAGGCTTGTCGCTCAAAGAGCGCAGCATGATAAACTTGGCCATGATTTCCGCGCTCAACCGGCCCCACGAGCTCAAGCTGCACATTCGCGGCGCATTGCGCAATGGCCTGAGCCGTGAACAGATTCGCGAAATTCTGCTCCAGGTCGGCATTTATTGCGGCGTACCCGCGGCGGTGGACAGTTTCCGCCTGGCCCGTGAAGCGTTTGCCGAAGCCGATGCGGAGTCAACCCGTTAACAACGGGCTGTTCGAACCACTGCATGGAAAGCCTCGGTTCGGGGCGTTCCGCGATGTTGGCGCAACAGCCTCATAAAGAGCGCACCTGATGAAACGCCAGCCACTCGACGACAGCTTCAAGGTCAACCGCAACCCCGTTACCCTGCGCGAAATCGTGCTAGACAAGCTGCGCGCGGCGATCATGAACTTCCACCTGCTCCCGGGCGACCGCCTGGTCGAGCGCGACCTCTGTGACCGCCTTGGCGTCAGCCGCACCTCGGTGCGCGAAGCCCTGCGTCATCTGGAGTCTGAAGGCCTGGTGGAGTTCGCCGACGCCAAGGGCCCACGCGTGGCCATCATCACCCTGGAAGACGCCCGCGACATCTACGAGCTGCGTTGCGTGCTCGAAGGCCTGATCGTGCAGCTGTTCACCCTCAACGCCAAGGCCAAGGACATCCGTGCCCTGGAACGCGCGCTGGAGGTGAACCGCGAAGCCCTGGAAGAAGGCGAGCTGCAGCAGGTGCTGGATTCGGTACAAGGTTTCTACGATGTGCTGCTGGAAGGCTCCGGCAACCAGGTGGCCGCTCAGCAGCTGCGCCAGTTGCAGGCGCGTATCAGCTACCTGCGCGCCACCTCGGTCTCGCAGGAAAACCGCCGTGGCGCCAGCAACCGCGAAATGGAAAAGATCGTCGAAGCGATCAAGGGTGGCGACCCGCTGGTGGCCCATCAGGCTTCGGTCGACCACGTCCGCGCTGCCGCCAAGGTGGCCCTGGACTACCTGCGCCAGAAGCAGGATGACAACCCCAAGGTGCGCGACATCGTCGAGCCCCTGGCCCTGAAGGAACCCCGCATAGGTCGCTGATCATGCCTACCGCCCCGCGCTATTGCCCGCACTGCACCACGGAACTGGCCCGGGGCGTTCCCACAGGCGACACCCACGAACGCCTGCACTGCACCGGCTGCGGCTACATCCACTACATCAACCCGAAGATCATCGCCGGCTGCATCATCGAGCGCGATGGCAAGTACCTGTTGTGCCAGCGCGCCATCCCGCCGCGCCCCGGCACCTGGACCTTGCCGGCCGGATTCATGGAGGCTGGCGAAACCACCGAGCAGGCGGCGCTGCGCGAGGTCTGGGAAGAAAGCGGCGTGCGCGCCGACATCGTCTCGCCCTACTCCATCTTCAGCGTGCCGAAAATCAGCGAGGTGTACATCATCTTCCGCGCCAGCGTCACCGAAGAAACCGGGCAGTACGGGCCGGAGACCCTGGCGTACAAGTTCTTCGAACCCGACGAGATTCCGTGGGACGAGATCTACTACCCGGCGATCCGGCAAATTCTCGAGCGCTACATCCTTGAGCGGCAGGCTGGGGTGTATGGCATCTACATGGGCAATGATGACACCGGCAAGGTGCACTTCATTCGCTAGCACAGACCACCACAAAATCCTCGCCAACCGTCTATTCTCGGTGCACCCTAAAAGCCTTGAGTTAAAGGACCGAAAGAGCACATGGCGAAATGGCTAGACGGCGGCGGGCTGATGGCCGAACGCATCCGCAACCACGACTGGGCAGACACCCCCTTGGGCCCACTGGAACATTGGCCCGATGCGCTGAAGACCACCATGGCCCTGTGCCTGGCCTCGCGCTTCCCGCAGGCCGTACTCTGGGGCCCTGACCTGCTCACCCTGCACAACGATGCCTTCACCCCGATTCTCGGGCGCAAGCCCTTGGCCCTTGGCATCCCCTTCCGCGACGTGTGGCAGGAAGCATGGGCTGACATTGGCAGCATGGCTGACCGTGCCCTGGCTGGCGAAGCGGTGTATATAGAAGACTTTCCGCTGATCATCGAACGCAACGGCGGCCCGGAGCGGGCCTATTTCACCTTCTGCTACAGCCCGATTCGCGGCCTTGATGGCGAGGTGCTGGGCATGCTCGACACGGTCACCGAAACCACCACCAGCGTGCTCGCCAACAGGCGCCTCAACTTTCTCGACGCACTCGGCCGTGCCATAGCCGACGCCACCGCCGCGGACCAGATCCTGGACACCACCACGCGCATGATGGTGGAGCACCTGAGCCTTTCCAGTTGCGCGTATGCGGTGATGGACGCTGACGAGGACGGTTTTACCATCTGTGGCGACGCGGTGGCCCCCGGCTCGCCGAGGCTGGTGGGCCAGTACCAACTGCACGACTTTGGCCGCCTGGCACTCAGCCGCCTGCGCAGCGGCCTGCCACTGGTGATCAACGACAACCTCAGTGAACTGGCCGCCGACGAAGCCGCCACCTTCCAGGCCATCGGCATTACCGCCACCATCTGCATGCCGCTGATCAAAGGCGGCCGCCTCATCGCACTGATGGCGATCCATGACAACGCACCGCGCACATGGACAGACTACGAACAGGCGCTGATCAGCGAAGTGACCGAGCGTTGCTGGGCGCATATTCAGCGGGTTCAGGCCCATGCCGAAGTGCGTGAGGCCATGGCCGCACTGGAGGCGCTGAATGCCACCCTCGAACACCGCGTCGACGAGCGCACCACCCAGTTGGTGCACACCGAGGCAGCGTTGCGCCAGGCCCAGAAGCTGGAAGCCATCGGCCAGCTGACCGGTGGTGTGGCACACGACTTCAACAACCTGCTGACCATCATTCGCTCGTCGTTGCACTTTCTGCAGCGCCCCAACCTTGATGAAAAACGCCGCGAGCGCTACATCAAGACCATATCTGATACGGTCCACCGTGGTGCCAAACTGACCGGCCAGCTACTGGCCTTCGCCCGCCGCCAGGCCCTCAGCCCCGAAGTGTTCGAGGCCGGGCCACGGCTGGAGGCCATGGCCGACATGCTCGACACCGCCACCGGGGCGCGCATCCAGGTCGAGCTGCAACTACCGCAGACGGCGTGCCACATCCGCGCCGACGTCAGTCAGCTGGAAACCGCGGTGATCAACCTGATGCTCAACGGGCGCGACGCCATGGCCGGCGAAGGCACCTTGCTGCTGCGCCTGCAGGCTGACCGGCGCCTGCCTGCCCTGCGCGACCAGCCTTCACCGCCAGCCCGGTTCGCGGCGATATCGGTGAGCGACAGCGGTGTGGGTATTGCCGCCGAACTGCTGGAACGTATCTTCGACCCGTTTTTCACCACAAAAGCCCCGGGTGAAGGTACGGGGCTGGGGTTGTCGCAGGTGTTCGGTTTTGCCAAACAGTCCGGGGGCGATGTACAGGTAGCAAGCATCCCCGGCCAGGGCACCACCTTCACCCTTTACCTGCCACAGGAGGATCCGCCTGCAGCCCCGGCCGAAGACGCCTCGGCCAGCAGCCACTGATACCTTGCAACGCAATGAACGATCAACGGCGCCCTTCTGCCAGCATGCGCAGCGCAAGCCCTGCCAGCACGGTACCCATCAACCACCGCTGAACCTGTTGCCACAGCGGCCTGCCAGCCAGAAACACGGCGATGGACCCAGCCATGACCGCAATCAATGCATTCACCGTGACGCTGATGGCGATCTGTGTCGAACCCAGCACCAGCGACTGCACCAGCACGCTGCCATGGCCCGGCTCAATGAACTGCGGCATCAGCGACAGGTACATGACGGCGATCTTGGGGTTGAGCAGGCTGGTGGCAAACCCCATGGTGAACAGCCGCCGCGGGCTGTCGGCGGGCAGCTCACGGACCTGGAAGGGTGAACGGCCACCGGGCCGCAGCGCCTGCCAGGCCAGGTACAGCAGGTACAGCGCGCCACCGATACGCAGAGCGTCGTAGGCAAAGGGAACTGCCATTACCAGCGCCGTGATGCCCAGGGCCGCGCAAAACATGTAGATGACAAAGCCCAGAGCCACACCCCCCAGGGAAATCAACCCGGCCTTGCGGCCCTGGCAGATCGAACGGGATATCAGGTAGATCATGTTCGGCCCCGGGGTCAGCACCATGCCGAGGCAGATCAGGGCGAAGGTGAGCAGTTGGGTGGTTTCAGGCATGGGGCACATCCTGGTTGTGCGTGGGTTTGCGGCGAGTGTATCTGAAGCCATTTGTCACGGGTGAAATCAGTTGATTTGCCCCGCTATCAAACCAAGGGCAACGGTAATCATCGCCACCCCCGACACCCGCCCGACCAGCTTCGCCGCGCCCGGTCGGGTGCTCAGCACGGCTTTGGCGCCATAGCCGACCAGCGAATAGATCACCAGCGAACTGCACAGGTGCACCAGGCCCAGCAGCAAGATCTGCAAAGGCACCGGCCAGCTCGACTGCGGGTCGGTGAACTGCGGCAGCAAGGCCAGGAACAGCAGGAAAACCTTGGGATTCAACCCGCTGACGCAAAACCCTTTCAACGCCCAACGCGAACCCGACTCCCCCTCACCACCCTGCCCGGCTTCGGGCAATGCCGGGCTCAGCAACAGGTTGCCGCCCAGCCACAGCAGGTAGCTGCACCCTGCCAAGGTCAGCAGGGTCAGCGCCAGCGGGTGGCCTGCCAACAGGCTACCGACACCCGCAGCCACCACCAGTGTCGCCAGGAAATGCCCCGACAACATCCCCGCCACTGCGGGCATTACCCAGCGCCCGCGCATGCCTGCCGAAATGGCGTAAGCCCAGTCTGCACCCGGGGTAATCACAAACAGCATCGACACGGCCCAAAATGCCGTCAGCACACTGATAGCCACTTGAATCTTCCTTATCTACTGCCTTGGGATGTCGAAAGATTACGGATTCCGCTCGGGGATTTTCTTTCGTATATTCCCTGCAATCGTTCAATTACTGGAAAATCCTTCTCAATGGACAGGACGGATAGGAAAATACTTGCCGAGCTGCAAAAAGACGGTCGGCTGTCGGTAACCGAGCTGGCCGAGCGTGTGGGGCTCAGCCTGTCGCCGTGCCATCGGCGCTTGAAGGCACTGGAGGAGTCCGGGGCGATACTCGGCTACCACGCCCGCCTGGCGCCGAGCGCCCTGGGGCTGAACTTTGCTGCGCTGGTGTTCGTGACCCTGCGCGAGGTCACCCGCCAGCCAGTGGCGGATTTTGAAGCGGCACTTTCGGAGATCCCGCAGATTGTCGAAGCGCAGCGGTTGTTCGGTGACCCGGATTACCTGCTGCATGTGGTGGCCAAGGACCTGCCGGCATTTCAGAAGCTGTACGACGAGAAACTGACCAGCATTCCCAACGTGAAGCGCCTGAGCTCGACCCTGGTAATGAAAGAAGTGATTCAGGACCGGTTGCTGCCGATGTAGCTCTATTGCCTGTACTGGCCCTTTCGTGGGCTCGCCCGCTCCCACAGGTTCACCACAGGTACTGAAAGCTGCGCCATACCTGTGGGAAAGGGCCTATACAGGCAACCATTCAGCCGCCCTGAAAACGTGCATCACGCACCATCAAAGCCCACCGCTTTCTACCGATACAGGGCTCAACCCCTCTATCCCAGGCCCTGCCGCCCACTGGCACCGTCCTTGCTACCGTCACCCGCTTAAGCTTTTGTCAGCCTTAGGTTTTTTAAGGTTTATGGGTACATATTTACTAATTTCTCGTTATCCCCGCGCCCCGCATCATCCCTCCAACAAGAACGCGTCGCCCATCGCCGGCACGCCCCCGGGCAGCTCCCGATGCCCTACCTTGCCTTGGAGTCAGTCATGACCAGTGCAGCCAATTCGGCACCCCTGATAGAAAAACACACAATCGGCTACGTGCCCCCGCAAGACCGCCATGGAAAGGTAAGGGATCTGTTCACACTGTGGTTCGGCGGCAATATCGCGCCGCTGCCCATCGTCACCGGCGCGCTGGGCGTGCAGCTGTTTCACCTGAACCTGATATGGGGCATCGTCGCCATCCTGGTCGGCCACCTGGTCGGCGGGGTACTGATGGCCCTGCACTCGGCCCAGGGCCCGCAAATGGGCATCCCGCAGATGATCCAGAGCCGCGCCCAGTTCGGCACCCTCGGCGCGCTGCTGGTGGTAGTGATCGCCGGCGTCATGTATATCGGCTTCTTCGCTTCCAACATCGTGCTCGCCGGCAAGTCGCTACATGGTGTGGTAGACACCGTGCCGGTACCGGTGGGCATCGTCATCGGTGCGCTGGGGTCGGGCATCATCGGCATCATCGGCTACCGCTTCATCCACGTGCTCAACCGTATCGGCACCTGGGTGCTGGGCATCGGCATCGTGGTCGGCTTCGGCTACATCTTCACCCACGTGCAAAGCGACGACTTCCTGACCCGTGGCAGCTTCAACCTGGCCGGCTGGCTGGCCACCGTGTCGCTGGCGGCGCTGTGGCAGATCGCCTTTGCGCCCTACGTGTCGGACTACTCGCGCTACCTGCCTGCGGATGTGAAAGTCAGCTCGACGTTCTGGACCACCTACCTGGGCTCTGCCCTGGGCTCGAGCCTGTCGTTCATCTTCGGTGCCGTGGCGGTACTGGCGATCCCGGCAGGCATGGACACCATGGATGCGGTCAAGCTGGCCACCGGCACCCTGGGCCCGATCATGCTGGTGCTGTTCCTGCTCAGCGTCATCAGCCACAACGCCCTCAACCTGTATGGCGCGGTGCTGTCGATCATCACCCTGGTGCAAACCTTCGCTTATCGCTGGATTCCTACTGCCAAGAGCCGTGCGGTGCTGTCGCTGATCGTGCTGTCGGCCTGCTGCGTGGTGGCGGTGTTCGCCTCGGCAGACTTCATCGGCCACTTCGTCGACATGGTGCTGGTGCTGCTGGTGGTGCTGGTGCCGTGGACAGCGATCAACCTGATCGACTTTTATGTCATCCACAAAGGTGACTACGACATCCAGTCGATCTTCCAGGTCGATGGCGGTATCTACGGGCGTTACAACCCACAGGCGTTGATTGCCTATGCGGTAGGTATCGTGGTGCAGATCCCGTTCATGAACACGCCGCTGTATGTCGGGCCGATTTCCGAGCACATCAACGGGGCTGACCTGTCGTGGCTGGTAGGGCTGGCAATCACCTCGCCGCTGTACTGGTGGCTGGCCAGCCGTGACAGTGCCTACCGTCGCCGGCAGACGAGTGCCAAGTTGGCCATGGGGCACTGATTCAACCTGTACCGGCCTCTTCGCGGGCAAGCCCGCTCCCTCCCCAGGCTAGTTCAGTACCTGTAGGAGCAGCCTTGTGCTGCGAAGAGGCCAGTAAGGAACAAGATCTTCTTCAGCAGAAATGGCCTCTTCGCAGCACAAGGCTGCTCCTACAACTCCTGTACATGGCTTGAAGGCGATGCCAGGCAGGAGGCAAATCCATCAGAGGTTGTAAGCCCGCTCATTGTGCTCCGCCAGGTCCAGCCCCTGCTCTTCCTCCTCCCGGCTGGCCCTTAGCCCGACAGTCAGCTTGATCGCGCCGAGAATCGCCCAGCTCACCACGAAGCAGTACACGAAGGTGAACGCCACCCCCTTGAGCTGCACCAGTGCCTGCCCAATGGGCGATACGCCCTCGACATAGCCCCCCAGCGATGGCGCTGCGAACACCCCGGTCAGCACCGCCCCGACCATCCCGCCAACGCCATGCAGCCCGAACACATCGAGGCTGTCGTCATACCCCAGCGCCTGCTTGAGCCGGGTCACGGCAAAGAAGCAGATGGCCCCCGTCAGCACACCGATCACCAGCGCCCCCAGCGGCCCGACGAACGCGCAAGCCGGTGTGATGCCCACCAACCCGGCCAATGCCCCCGACGCTGCACCCAAGGCAGTCGGCCGGCCATGCATCACCTTCTCGGTCAGCAACCAACCGACAATCCCCGCACAGGCCGCCACCATGGTCGCCAGCATCACCACCCCGGCCCCCTCGTTGGCCGCCAGCCCCGACCCCACGTTGAAGCCGAACCAGCCCACCCACAGCAACCCCGCACCCACCAGGGTAAAGCCGAGGTTGTGCGGCGGCATTGCCACCTGCGGGTAGCCCTTGCGCTTGCCCAGCATCAACGCCGCAGCCAAGGCAGCCACGCCAGAGTTGATATGCACCGCAGTACCACCGGCGAAATCCAGCACGCCCCAGTTGACCATCAACGCCCCCGGCCCGCCCCACACCATATGGGCGATTGGCGCGTACACCAGCACGAACCACGCTGCCATGAACAGCAACGAAGCGCTGAACTTCATGCGCTCGGCAAAGCCGCCGGCAATCAGCGCCGGGGTGATGATGGCGAACGTCAGCTGGAACACCGCAAACACGCCTTCGGGGATGGTGCCGACCAGGCTGTCATGGCCGATATCCAGCATCAGAGCCTTGTCCAGCCCGCCGATGAAACTGTTGACGCTGAGCTGGCCCTCGACCATGCCGGTGGTATCGACCACCAGGCTGTAACCGAACAGTACCCAGAGAATGCCGATAACCCCGGCCACGGCGAACAGCTGGGTGAACACGGAGAGGAAGTTCTTGGCACGCACCATGCCGCCGTAGAACAGCGCCAGGCCAGGGATGCACATCATCAGCACGAACATCGCGGCGCAGATCATCCAGGCAGTGTTGCCGGTGTCCAGGGTGGTTTCGGCGGCAGTGGCCTGGGTGGCCAGGGCTAACAACATTACAGCTAGGGTGAGGTGCTTCATGGAGTCACTCCTGTGGGAATGGGGGGCCTTGGGGCTGCTTTGCAGCCCATCGCGACACAAGGCCGCTCCTACAGGGGAGCGCGCAAGCTCAGGCAATGCGATCCCCCTGTAGGGGCGGCCTTGTGCCGCGAATGGGCCGCAAAGCGGCCCCATTAACCAATGGATCAGTACTGCGCCTGCCCCGGCACCCAGGCCGTCCCCGCCAGGGGCACCCGCGCCATCGCCGCCGCCTCCACGGTCAAGGCCACCAGGTCCTCCGGGTCAAGGTTGTGCAGGTGCGACTTGCCACACGCCCGCGCCATGGTCTGCGCCTCCAGCACCAGCACCCGCAGGTAATTCGCCAGCCGTCGCCCCGCCTCTTCCGGGTTCAGGCGCTTGGCCAGCTCCGGGTCCTGGGTGGTGATGCCGGCCGGGTCGCGGCCGTTTTGCCAGTCGTCATAGAAGCCGGCGGCCGAGCCAATCTTCTTCAGCTCGCTGTCCAGGCGGGGGTGGTTGTCACCCAGGGCGATCAGCGCCGCCGTACCAATGGCCACCGCGTCAGCCCCCAGGGCCATGGCCTTGGCCACGTCGGCACCGTTGCGGATACCGCCAGAGACAATCAGCTGCACCTTGCGGTGCATGCCCATTTCCTGAAGCGCCTGTACCGCCTGCGGGATGGCCGGCAAGATCGGGATGCCGACGTGCTCGATGAACACCTCCTGAGTCGCTGCGGTACCACCCTGCATGCCGTCGAGCACGATCACATCCGCACCGGCCTTCACCGCCAGCTTGACGTCGTAGTACGGGCGGCTGGCACCGATCTTCACGTAGATGGGTTTTTCCCAGTCGGTGATCTCGCGGATCTCGGCAATCTTGATCGCCAGGTCATCAGGGCCAGTCCAGTCCGGGTGGCGGCAGGCACTGCGCTGGTCGACGCCGATCGGCAAGGTGCGCATGCCGGCTACCCGCTCGGTCACCTTCATGCCCAGCAGCATGCCGCCACCGCCCGGCTTGGCGCCCTGACCGAGGACGATCTCGATGGCGTCGGCCTTGCGCAGGTCATCGGGGTTCATACCGTAGCGCGATGGCAGATACTGATACACCAGATGCTGCGACTGGCCGCGCTCTTCCGGGGTCATGCCGCCGTCGCCGGTGGTGGTGCTGGTGCCCGCGATGGTCGCCCCACGGCCCAGCGCTTCCTTGGCATTGGCCGACAGCGCGCCGAAGCTCATGCCGGCTATGGTCACCGGGATTTTCAGGTGAATCGGCTTTTTCGCAAAGCGGTTGCCCAGCACCACGTCGGTGCCGCACTTCTCGCGGTAGCCTTCCAGGGGGTAACGCGACACGCTGGCGCCCAGCAGCAGCAGGTCGTCGAAATGCGGCACACGGCGCTTGGTGCCACCACCGCGAATGTCGTAGATGCCGGTTTCGGCGGCACGCTGGATTTCCTGGATGGTCAGGCGATCGAAGGTGGCCGACTCACGCAGTACCGGGGGGAATTGCTCGCTCATGGGAATGCTCCTGGATCAGTACGCGCTGGCGTTGTCGACTTTGAAGTTGTACAGCTGGCGGGCCGAGCCGTAGCGTTTGAAATCGGCGGCCCTGTGGTCCAGGCCAGCCTTGTTCAGCAGCTCCTGCAGCTCTTGCAGGTGTTCGGCGCGCATGTCCTTTTCGATGCAGTCCGAGCCCAGTGACTGCACCGAGCCCTTGACGTAGATGCGCACCTCATACAGCGAGTCGCCCAGCGCGTCGCCGGCGTCACCACACACCACCAGGCGCCCGGCCTGGCCCATGAAGCAGCTCATGTGGCCGATGCTGCCGCCGACCACAATGTCCACGCCTTTCATGGAAATACCGCAACGGGCACCGGCGTCACCTTCGATCACCAGCAGCCCGCCATGGGCGGTGGCACCGGCTGCCTGGGAAGCACTGCCCTTGACCCGCACCAAGCCGGACATCATGTTCTCGGCCACACCCACACCGACGTTGCCGTGCACGGTGACACTGGCCTGCTGGTTCATGCCGGCGCAGTAGTAGCCGGCGTGGCCTTCGATATCCACCGCCACGGCAGCGTTGATGCCCACAGCCAGGTTGTGCTTGCCGCCAGGGTGGGTCACTTGCCATTCAAGGTCCTGCACCTCGCCGTGCAGGGACTGGTTGAGCACACGCACCGAAGTGCTGGAAAGGTCGATCGTCTTCATAAGGTTCTCCAGGGGTTCGGTGGCAGGTCAGGCGCTTTCGCGTTCCCAGACGTACAGCGTGGCCGGGGCCGGTTCCCAGACCTTGGCGTGCTCGATGCCTGGCAGGCCGGCCAGTGCCTGGTATTCCGAGGCCATGGCCACGTAGTCTTCGGTCTCGGCCAGTACCGCCGGTTTGCAGGCAATCGGGTCGCGGATCACTGCAAAGCCGTTGCGGGTGCCGATGGCAAAGGTGAAGAAGCCGTCCAGGTCTTCCAGTGCGCCATCCAGGGCCTGGGCCAGGCTGTCACCCTGCTGCAGGCGCCAGGTCAGGTAGCCGGCGGCCACTTCGGTGTCGTTGTCGGTTTCGAAACTGACGCCTTCGCGCTTGAGCTCCTGGCGCAGGCGAAAGTGGTTGGACAGTGAGCCGTTGTGCACCAGGCACAGGTCGGCGCCGGTGGAGAACGGGTGGCTGCCTTCCATGGTCACGGCGCTTTCGGTGGCCATGCGGGTGTGGCCGATGATGTGGCTGCCCTTCATGCTGGCCAGGCCGAAGCGGCTGGAAATTTCTGCTGGCAAGCCCATGCCCTTGAGGATTTCGATGCTCTGCCCGGCGCTCATGATGCGCACGTCGGGCGCCAGCTCCGCCAACGCGGCGCGGGCAGCGGCTTCATCGGTGTGCACCTTGAGCACCGCGGCGCTGGCATTCTGGAACCAGTCCAGCGAGCAGCCCAGATGCCCTTCCAGCTGGCCCATCAAGGTGGTCCAGGGGTAATTTGTGTCAGTCGCTTGCAGGGTCAGCTTGACCCAGCCTTCGGCCACTTCATCGCCGTAGATGGCGAAGCCGGCGCTGTCCGGGCCGCGGTCGGTCATGGCTTGGAGCATGGGTTCGAACAGCTTGCCAAGCTGGGCTTCCAGCTCGGGCTTTTTCAGGTACAGGCCTACAATTCCACACATGGTGATGCTCCTTACTAGGCAGTGGGCGACCGCTCTCGTGTTGGCCGCCCAGGGGATTGGGGGCGGTCAGAAGAACTCGGTGTAACGCTGGATTTCCCAGTCGGAGACGTGGCGGCAGTACTCCACCCACTCCATGCGCTTGAGCTTGATGAACTCGTCGACGATCTCGGCGCCCAGCACCTCGCGGAACAACGGGTCGGCTTCGAGCGCGTCGGCGGCCTCCTTCAGCGATTGCGGCAGGGTCTTGATGCCGCGTGCGGCAATTTCTTCAAGGCTGAGGGTGTAGAGGTTTTCATTGCACATCTCGCCCGGTTCCAGCTGGCGGTCGATGCCGTCGAGGCCGGCAGCAATGATCGCCGCGGTGACCAGGTAGGGGTTGCAACCGGCGTCCGGCAGGCGGAACTCCAGGCGACCATAAGGAATCCGCACCATCGCCGAACGGTTGTTGGCCCCCCAGGCTACGAAGGCCGGGGCCCACGTCGAACCCGACAACGACCGGCCCACCACCAGACGCTTGTAGGAGTTGACCGTCGGCGCCGCAAAGGCACACAGCGCCGGGCCGTGTGCCATCAGCCCTGCGGCAAAGTGGTAGGCCAGCTTCGACAGGCCCATCCCGCTGGTGTCGGACGGGTCGTGGAACAGGTTCTTGTGGGTGCTGCTGGCCAGCGACAGGTGAAAGTGCATGCCGTTGCCGGCGCGTTTGGGGTCGGGCTTGGGCATGAACGAGCAAATCATGCCCAGATCGTTGGCGATCTCACCGGCAGCCATGCGAAAGAAGGTGAAGCGGTCGGCCGATTCCATGGCGTCGCTGTAGGTGTAGTTGATCTCGAACTGGCCGTTGGCGTCTTCGTGGTCGATCTGGTAGATGTCGAAGCCCACCGGCTGCAGCGCTTCGGTCAGGCGCTCGAGGAACAGCCGCGAGCGCGACAGGCCCTTGTAGTCATAGCATGGCTTGTCGAGGTTGTCGGAGGCGTCCACCAGTTGCAGCTTGCCCCCATCGTCGCGGCGGAACAGGCTGAACTCAGGCTCGAGGCCGGTGTTCAGGGTCCAGCCTTTGTCGGCCAGGCGCTGCACCTGTTGCTGCAACACGTAGCGGGTGTCATAGGGCCAAGGCTGGCCGTTGACATGGCCCACGCACACCACCCGGCCATAGCCCGGCTGCCAAGGCACCGGCACCAGCGTGGACAGGTCGCCGCGGGCCATGAAGTCCGGGCCGTGGGGCTCCATGCCCATGCCGCAGATGGCGAACCCGGCAAAGCCGGCGCCCTCCTCGGCTACCATCTTCAGGCCCGAGACCGGCACCGATTTGGTCTTCGCCGAACCATGGATATCGACGAACTGCGCCAGTACGTACTTGATGCCGTGCTGGTCGAGGGTGCGCTGGGTTTCTGCTGGCAACATGGGTTGAACACTCCTGGGCAAGGGGCAATGATTCCGCAAGGGAAACTTACTTTCCTCTCAGGAATGCAATGCGCTTGCCAAGTTTGTTCAGGGTGCGACCTTGGGGTGTCTGTTGGGCCCCTCCGCGGGCAAGCTCGCTCCCACAGGATTCGCCGCAAAGCCTTGTGGGAGTGGACTTGCCCGCGAAGAGGCCGGCACAGGCAAGACAAAACCCAGTCAGGTTTTTCTGTTCTATTTATGGGAAACTTGTTTTCACCTGAGGAAAGAAGCGGCCAGCGCAGCTGCATTTCGCACTTTCCCAGTGCGAAAACTTTATTCTTGAACTGAAACCGTGCAGGACATTCGATGTCGACCGAAACCGAACCGCGCCTTCGCCTGGAGCAGTACCTGGGCCTGCAGATCAAGCGCCAGCGCCAGGCCCAGTCCCTCAAGCTCGCCGATGTGGCACGCATCGCCGGCATCAGCCAGGGCATGCTGAGCAAGATCGAGAACGCCCAGGTGTCGACCAGCCTCGACACCCTCAGCCGCCTGTGCGACGTACTGGGCATGCCGATGGCCAAGCTGTTCAGCCAATACGACCAGCCCGACGGCAATGCCCTGCTGGTGAAGGCCGGTGAAGGGCTGGAAGTGGTACGCCGCGGCACCGAGAAGGGCCACACCTACCACTTGCTCAATCACGCCAGGGGGCCGAAGAAGAACTTCGAGGCCTATATGGTGAGCATGGACGACGCCAGCGAGGAGTTCCCGACCTTCGCCCACCCCGGTACCGAGTTCCTCCATTTGCTGGAGGGCGAGCTGGTGTACCGCCATGGCAACCAGCTCTACCACATGCACGCCGGCGACAGCCTGACCTTCGACGGCGAAACCCCGCACGGCCCGGAGCAGCTGGTGCAGGTGCCCATACGCCTGCTGTCGATCATGAACTACGGCGACGAATGACGCGGCGCTGCAAGGCAACCGCCGATGTCGCGATCAGACAAGCACACGTCGCCCGCAATCGGCTGCAAAACCCTGTATACAAAAATAATACACACATCGACCAGCCCCGCGCCGTGGGCTGGCCGACGTGGTAGCCGCGAGTAAAACAGCCTCGCTTCACAATTCCAACGCTGTGGCGCCTTTTTGCACCGGGCAATTCGTCCGGGCTCATAACGATAAAACTCCCAGTATCACAGACCTGCGCAGCGCCAGCCGGGAGTGTTTGCGCGCGCCACAGTGTGAAGACTTGACTGCCATGATCGCGACTTCAATCCCCGTAGCCGGTGCTGCCACCGGCCACCGTAACGCCCTGTGCGTTGCCCATATCGCCGCTGTACTGTTCGGCCTGACCGGCATCCTTGGTCACTTGATCAGCGCCGATGCCAGCATCATCACCTTCGGTCGCGCCACCTTTGCCTTCATTGCCCTGGGCTTTGTCGCCGGCCTCAAGGGCACCCGCCTGCTCGATGCGCTTACGCTGCGCAACCTGCCGGTGCTGGGCCTGACCGGCGCCCTGCTGGCAGCCCACTGGGTGACCTTCTTCATTGCCGTCAAAGTCGGCGGCGTGGCGGTGGCCACCTTGGGCTTCGCCAGCTTCCCGGCGTTCATTGCCATGCTCGAGCGCGGTGTATTTGGCCAGCGTATCGGGGCCGTGCAAGGTTTGCTTCTGCTGATGGTTACCGCCGGCCTGGTGTTGGTGGTGCCGACTTTCGACCTGCTGGACAACGGCACCATCGGCCTGCTCTGGGGCCTGGGCTCGGGCCTGGCATTCGCCCTGCTGACCGTGGCCAACCGCCGCAATGCATCAAGCATGAACGCCATGCAGGTGGCCTTCTGGCAGAACGTGGTGGTGGCCGCGCTGGTGGCGCCGTTTGCCTTCGCCCACTTGGGCAGCACCAGCCTGGCGGGCAGTGACTGGGTCAACCTGGCGCTGCTGGGCGTGTTCTGCACCGGGCTCTCGCAATTTCTTTTCGTCAAAAGCCTGGAAGGGCTGGAAGCGCGCACGGCCGGCATGATCATCGCGCTGGAGCCGGTGTACGCGATCATCGGCGCGTGGTGGCTGTTTGGTGATCAGCCGAGCCTGCGCATGGCCGCTGGTGCTGCGCTCATCGTGCTGGCTACCCTTCTGGCTGCGGCGCGCAAGGCACCGGCCGAGCAAGGCGATCCCAGCCGCTGCGCGCATTGATCAAAGCACGGTAGATATAGCGCCCGGAACCAAGCATATTCCATAATGTTTGTATCAACTGATTTTATATTGCGTTTTAATATTAAAAATCAATTCCTATGGAGTAGCAGCCGTTGAAAGCCTTCCCACTTTTACCTTTGGGCATTGCCTTACTGGTGGCTTGCTCAACGGCCCTTGCGGGCTCAACGCTTGATCGTGTCCAGGGCAAGGGTGAGCTTACCGGGGTGCTGATGGAGAACTACCCGCCATTCTCGTTCTTGAATGAGCAAAACCAGCTGGATGGCTTTGACGTGGATGTCGCCAAGGCCGTAGCCGAGCGTCTTGGGGTGAAGCTCAAGCTCGAAACGCCCTCTTGGGATGTGATCGCCGCAGGCCGCTGGGGGGGCCGTTACGATATCTGTGTCTGCTCGATGACACCGAGCAAGGCGCGTGCTGAGGTGTTCGACTTCCCGGTCGAGTATTACCAGTCGCCAGCGGTAATCGTGGTCAACGCCAAGGACACCGCCATCACCTCGGGAAAAGATCTGTCGGGCAAGAAAGTTGGCGTCATCAGCGCCTCGACCTACGAGGCTTACCTGAACAAAGATCTCACCATCGAAGGGGCAGAAGACAAACCTCTCATCTACCCGTTTGATAATGCCCAGGCTGCGCCCTATGACAACGAAACTGTCGCCTTCCAGGATCTGGCACTGGGTGCCGGCGTGCGCCTGGACGCAATGGTCACCAATCTGATCACTGCCAAGGAGCGTATTGCCCAGGATCCACGCTTCAAAATCACAGGCGAGACTTTGTACGCCGAACCCAACGTAATCGCTATTGAGAAAGGCGATCCGCAGTGGAATGAAAAGGTCACTGAGGTCATCACAGCACTCAAGGCCGATGGAACACTGGCCAAGATTTCCCAGAAGTGGATCGGCGCCGATATCAGTAAATGACAGTCCTTAACCCACACCCCGCAAAGTCCGTTATCGCACCCAAGGTGAAATCGAGCCTGCTGGGTCGAACCTTTGGGTTCAAGACCCGCCTGTACCTGACCTGGGGGGCGTTGCTTGGCCTTTGCGTCTTCTTCTTCCTGAGCTTTGACCTGAAGTTCTCGATCATCCTGGATAAATGGCCCAACCTTGTAGGCCTGCGACTGGGACCAAACGGCTTCCTTCAGGGTGCAGCACTGACGCTGTTTCTCTGCATTTGCTCGATAGGGTTTTCGTTGCTGCTGGGCTTTGTTACGGCGCTGGCGCGGTTATCCCGCAGTGCTGTGGCGTTCGGCGTGGCGAGCTTCTATGCATCGTTTTTTCGCGGTACGCCGCTGCTGATCCAGATCCTGCTCATTTACCTGGGCTTGCCGCAACTGGGTGTGGTGCCGGGAGCGATTAGCGCAGGGATCATCGCACTGTCGCTCAACTACGGCGCCTACCTCAGCGAAATTTTTCGTGCCGGCATCATGGCTGTCCCACCCGGGCAGCGAGAAGCGGCTGCTGCGCTTGGCTTGAGGCCGACCTCGGCGTTCCTCCATGTTGTGCTCCCGCAGGCGATGAGGACGATTATCCCCCCGACCACCAGCCAGTTCATCTCGATGCTGAAGGACTCGTCGCTCATTTCGGTAATGGGGGTCTGGGAAGTAATGTTCCTGGCGCAGTCCTACGGGCGCTCCTCGTACCGTTATATCGAAATGCTCGCCACTGCCGCGCTCATCTACTGGCTGCTGTCCATTGGGCTGGAGCTTATTCAGCACCGGCTTGAACGCCACTTCGGCAAAGGGTTCCAGCATCAGCGGTGAGCTGCCAGCTGATATCAATGAAGACAGGAAAAATGATGTCCGACCCCAAACCCCTGTTGTTTGCGCTATACGAACAAGCGAGCGTTGGCTGCGGTGGCGCACCCAGCCTATGGACTCATCCAGCGGATGAGCGCCTGGCCGCCAACACGTTTGATTTCTGGTCGAACCAAGCCCGTATCGCCGAACAGGCTAACCTCGACATGCTCTTCTTCGCAGATGTCCTGGGCTTCTACGACGTCTTCGGCGGGAGCGCTGAAGCAGCAGTGAAGTGGGCGGTAGAAGCGCCTGCGAACGACCCGTTGATGATCATTCCGGGGCTAGCTGCGATCACCAGGAATCTGGCATTCGGCGCTACCGTTACCACGACCTACGAGCATCCCTTCACCCATGCCCGGCGCTTCAGCACGCTCGATCACATGACCAATGGCCGGATCGCCTGGAACATCGTCACGTCCTACCTTTCCAGTGCTGCTCGCAACTTCGGCCTGGAAGAGATGGTCAAGCATGCCGACCGCTACGAACGCGCCGAAGAGTTCATGGACGTGGCCTACAAGCTCTGGGAGGGCAGCTGGGCAGACGACGCAGTGGTGCAGGACAAAGCGGGTCAGCGCTACGCCCATGGCGAGCGAGTGAAAGCGATCAATCACTGCGGGGAGCGCTACCGCGTGGCAGGCCCTCACCTGACAGCGCCTTCCCCGCAACGAACCCCGCTGCTTATCCAGGCAGGTTGGTCAGGCCGGGGCCGCGAGTTCGCAGCCAAGCATGCAGAGCTGATTTTCATCGCCAAATCCAACCCACATGAAATCCGCCAGGGTCTGGAAGAAATCTGGACGATGGCACAGGCTCGTGGACGTGATCGGGATGACGTGAAATCGCTTACGGTGCTGCGGATCGTCACGGCGAAAACCGAGATTGAGGCCCAGAGAAAGTACGACGAGCTTCAGAGCAACTATCACCTGGAAGCACAATTGGTCAGCTATGCCGGCGATACAGGCATCGACCTTAGCCGCTACGCGGACGGCGATGCGCTCTCGACCCATACCGAAGGTTTGACCTCCTACATGATGCGACCAGACGGCAGCGGCAAGCCGTTGACGGCAGGTGACGTCAGGAAGCGTTTTGCCAACGTCACACGCGGTACAGATTTGATACTGGTAGGAACGCCTGAGCAAGTCGCCGATCGTATCGAGGAGCACGCCCGCATTTCGGGAACCAGTGGTTACATGCTGAACCCGCTCACCAGTCCTGGCACTTTGGAGGACTTCGTCGAGCTGATTGTGCCTGAACTCCAAAAACGCGGGCTTTATCGCACGCAAGCGCAAACCGGCACCTTCCGGTCTCGCCTCAGAGATGACCGCTCGAGCCGACTGCCATCATCTGCTTATGGAGCGTCTTTCCGGCAGCAGTGAAGGGGAAATCGACTGACCACTCGGGGAGCGCGGTGCGGGCCAAGGCGGATCCAAGTGGCCCCTACAGCTTGAACTTCACACAAATCGTACTGTTCTCGGCTAGCCGGTCCAGCGTAATTGCATTGGCCCCATACCCTGAATAGCTTTTCACCAGCCGCATGCCCAGGCCTGTTCCGCTTGGTTCGGGATAAGACTCCGGAAAGCCCTCCCCCTCGTCCCTGACCGTAATGACAGCATGGTCGCCTGCATCCTGGACGCTCACGCCTATGGTGCCCTTGCCGTACTTGAGGGCATTGGTAATCAGCTCGGAAATGACCAGGCCCAACGGCGCCATCCGCTGTGGAGGAAGAATGAAAGCGTCGGCATCGAGAACGATCTTTCGCTCAGCCAGCGCCGACCCCAGGTCACTCAACAAGGCGCCAAGATACTCTGATGCCAGGACACCCTGGGTTTCTGCGGTCTGATAGAGGCGTTCATGCACACTGGCTATCGTCAGCACACGGCTCGCCGCCGTCTGCAGCTGGATCTTGACCGCCTCATCCGCCGACAAGTTGGCCTGAAGCTGCAGCAGGGTGTTCACCAGGTGCAGGCTGTTCTTCACCCGATGGTGAATCTCTTCGAGATAGAGATCGCTGTCGCTCAGCTTGGTATTCTGCACGGCAATCAGCGACAGCAACTGAGCCTCATGCTGGTGCCGCTCGGTGATGTCCCGCGACACCGCAATCAGTCTGTCCACCTTGCCCTCGGTAGTCAGAATGGGGGCGATGGTGACGTCCCACCATCTCGGCTCATCGGTGGCCGTAGGGCAATAGGCTTCAAACCTTGCCGACTCGCCGGCCACGGAACGCGCCATGGCATCACGCACCACCGCCTTGGAGTCATCAGGCCACAGCTGGGCCCATGGTTTGCCCCGCACCTCTGCCAGCTCGCCGATGTGCATGAGGCACATGCCGGCATCATTCATGAATTCGATGTCGCCGTGGGTGGTGAGGATCTTTACGCAGTCCGGACTGGCATTGAGCATGCTCTCGGAATAGCGATCCGGTAACTGATCATCCGCCGCATTGGCCAGGCGCTCCACGGCCATGGAGATGACGTTGGAGATACCCTCGAGGAAGACCAGGTCGCTTTCGATGAAGTCGTCACCGTCGGTGCTATCCGCCTCCAGTACACCAAAGGGCCTGAGCGCCCCCCGGATAGGCACGTTGATGGCGCGTTCGATACCGTATTTTTTCAACAGGTCCGGCGTGCGGAAGCGTTGCTCCTGGCCCAGATGGTTGGAAAGCACCGGCCGGTAGGTGGAAATGGCATAACCCGCCGGACTGGCCACATCCCCACCGACCTTGGCGTGGCCGATATCCGAGGGATCCCAACCGACGCCGTGGGTCAGCAAAAAATCGTCACTCCCCGGCAAAGGCATCAACACTTTGGCAAAACGCGTGTTCATGCCGTTGGCCACCACGGTACAAGCCTGCGTGAGCAAAGTATCGAGGTTCGTCGACCTGAGCGACGACACGCCATACTCCACCACCAACTGATGCTGCTTGTGTAAACGGGCCTGTGACTTCTGTAGTGCAAGCCTGATCATTTCATCGGGAGGCAGTTGATGCATGGGTTCTCATCCACAGCTGGCCAATATGGAAGATTATTTTCGAGCGTGCCTTTTGACACCGTGGCCCCTGCGCACGTGCCGGACCGGGATCGAAAAAGTTTCGTGGCTTCATTTACCAACGATCCTGGATCGATGGCAATGACAAAAACCATCTAAGCCCGACGGTAATGGGCAAGTATAGATCGCTGTGCTTGCCAGCAACCCAAGCGCCACCCGTCAGCCGCGTGAAACCACTGGTCATGGCCGCTGGCCGTATGGCTACATGATCGGGGTTTTTATTATGGCTCGCAGTGTATTGGTAGTAGAGGACGACGAGTTGATCCGAATGCTCGCCTGTGAGGCGCTGGAATCGCTCGAACTCGACGTGCACAGCTGCAGTTGTGTTGATGAGGCGATAACGGTGCTGGAAACAATGCCCCACCTGGACCTCGTCTTGACCGATATCCAGATGCCTGGCCAACTCGATGGAGTGGATCTTGCCCACCTGATCATTGATCGTTGGCCTGCTACCGCCGTGATCGTGATGTCGGCCGGCCAACTTGATCCCGGCGTTCGCCTGCCTGAGTGTTCAACGTTCCTGTCCAAACCCTGGACGGTTGACCAGTTACTGAACGCTGTTGAGTGGCAGCTATCGCCTAAGGCAAGTGTTTAGACATTGGCACTTCTGCCAGGTCAGCTAGCGCCTCACTTATCCGCCTTCAGGTAACAAACTGCGGTCAAACATGAATGCCCGCTCCCCTTGCGGCGTGTACTGATACAACTGCTGCGGCCTGCCCAGCTTTGGCTGGTGCTTCTCGCCGGTATCCCTTACCCAACCCAGCTCGCGTAAACGCTCCAGGCGTTTGCGCACAGAGGTACCGTTCACCCCCTGTCCCAGGCAGGCCTGCACCGCCCCGAGCGCATCCTGCACAGTAAACTTCTGCGCCAATAGGTAAAGCGGCAGGCTGCTGTACACCGTCTTTGCCGCCAGGCGTTCGCGGGCCCGCTCCACCAGCAAGTTGTGGTCAAAGGGCAACAGCACCTTGCGCCCCAGCACACTGTCCAGATCGAAAAACGCCAGTTGCTCGCCTTCGACGGCCTGCGCGGGGTCGAGCAACGCTAGGTAATAGGTGCTCAACGACCACCCTCGTGGATCGCGGAATGCATTGCCCTCGGTACCCACCTGCTCCATGTAGCAGGGTTGCACCCGGGCCTTCTCGTGCAGGGCCCGGCTGGCGGCATCTTCCAGACTGGTGTCGGGGGTACGCCCATTCACGATGACCCCGGGCAAGGCCCATTGCCCGGCATGCGGCTCGCGCTCACGACGGTGCAACAACACTTGCAGATGCTGGGCATCAGGGGCCAGGCGCAGGGCGACAATGTCGACACTGGCCAGGACTTCGACTGTACTCACCGTGCAGCTCCTTGTTCAGTAGCACAATAATCCACCAGAGCATCTAAGTAAGGCAACCGCCAACCCCATATCGTTTGCCACTTGACATACTTAATACACCAGGTGAATTATATAGTCATTCCAGCAAGGAGAACTGCCATGAAGATCGCCAGTTTCGATGTCGACGCGCAAAACGGCTTCACTGCCAACGCCCCGCTGGAGCTGCCCGTGCCCGAAGGCGACGAAATTGCGGCTGACCTGAACGCCATGGCCTTGCGCGCCGACCTGCGCCTGGGCAGCAAGGACGCGCACCCGGCCAACGCCGCCTGGGTGGTCGCCGACCCTGCGCACATGCTGCAACCCCTGCAACTGGCCAACGCCGACCTGACCTGGGTCAGCCACTGCGTCCCCGGCACACCGGGCTTCGCGCTGCTGCCCGGCCTGCCGGCCCCCATCGACTACGACTACTTGCTGTGAATTGCATAATGCACAATCTTGTCACCATCGACCGTATGGCCTATAGTAGATTGATAAAATCCTATCAGAACCTCAAATAATAATGCTGACAATCATCAATACTAGCTTTTTAAGCCCTCTCGCAGCACAAACGGGGGACAATAGGTGCCAACGACCTTCCCAAAGCCCCATACCGCTCCTCAGCGCCCGCATGCTTCCACACCTCCTCTCCACGAATACGCCCAGTAGCTACACATGAAGACCAAGCGATGACGAACTCTCAGTAGGGCAAACGAGCTATCGAACACGTACGCCTGAAGTTCCGTGATTGCAATTGCGCCCGGAACGTGACGACGCGCAACTTCCCCTCTGTCTTCTGCGAATTTCAGTCTCGGATGGGAACCTTGTACGCGCGATGACCGATCCAGGCGCCTCCCAGGCATTCTCGGACAGGGGTTTATCTAGCTCCGTGACTCATACGTGAACACCCGACCAGGCTTAGAAAACATTGATATGATTATTTCGTCTCCTGCCTACCTGACTGCATATGCACACCGCACGCTACCAGCCAGCTTTGTGAAGGCAGCGTATTCGCAGGCGGAGGATCTAAGGATCCCGGCATTTGAAACACCTATAAAACTGTTTGAATGCTATTGCGATGTGACTGGCGTACAGCTTAGCTACACATCCATATCTAGAAGAAAATTATTCACGAAGGTTTTACAGGGATTTGCCGGAGCCTTACATTCCAATAACTTCGTCGCGGGCACTCTTGAGACAAGAATGGCTTGGCTGGATAAAATCACAAAAGTGCTAACCCATCTTCGTGAGCGCATCCCAGCGATGCCTAGCCCCGAAGAAATTATTGCCGACATCTCGCAATGCACTTTGATTTGGAGTGAAATCTCCAAAAATGATTATGCGGACTTGGATCGAGCTGCCTTGCGCTACTGGTCAGGTTGGAAGATAACATCAGCAAAAGGAGCGACGGCTTTCCTCTCCCTAGGTAATGTGTGGCACGCTTTCGGCCCTGAATTTACAGAAGAGCTTTACTTAGCCTGGGAGAATTTCATCGCAAAAGGGGCTAACGCCACGAGCACAGAACTAAAACGCTTTCTCAGATTCCTTGTCGATTCAAAAGACGAGTGGACACCAGAGTCATTCAAAGACCCACTCAAAATCAAAAAAATATTTACTGCCTGGATGAGGGTGTACTTCATCGAGGGCACTGCGGCCAAACGAAAAAACTTGATTGATCACTGGAACGCTTTTCTCAGCAATGTTGAACAAGCGTTTATTGCCCCTGGCTATTGGGCGCGCCCCTTCACCCCACTCCCTCGCTTGCCATCTAGAAACGTACTTGGCGCGCCAGCCGGAAAAATCAAATCCAATAACGATGGCATTGAAGTCCAAGACCAACTTCTCACTGAAATCCCACTCCATGTAACGGATGACCAAGCTATTGAGCTCCTCTTCAAGGAGGTAGACGCGGATATTGCAACGGTCACCTCTTGGGCTGAAGCCGAAGCGAATGATCTTTACCGCAGAGCATGCCGGCGCAAAGAACTCGCTAAAGTAGGCAAACCCCATAGCCAAATATCCTCAGACGCACCCGATGAAAAGTCAAACCCCAACGACAGATCTTACATAACTCCAACGCTCGAGAATCATTGCGCAACGTTTGAACAGTACGGTCTTATTCCAGATAAACACAATTTCGCGCGACAGTATGGCTCGATCAAAAACAAGGTCGAACTTGCGTTCGAAATGGGAATCCCGACCGTTTGCGCATTTTTTCCGCATCAGTGTTTATTAGTAACTGAACATCCGAGGATCACACCCCACTTTCTACATGGCCTAGATCTATACAACACGAAGGGGGATCTCAGCGGCTTCTTAGCCACCGACACCGGCTGTCAATTGATCGGTTACAAAGACCGCAGAGGGGCAGCCCTAAGCGAAATGAAAATAGATCTCACAGAGCGTTCTACTAATTGGATCAGACAAGTGATCGAAATTACAGAGCCACTGCGCCGGTGGCTCCGGGAGCAGAATGACGACCGCTGGAGGAAGCTGTTCTTAACGTGCGGCGCATCGTTCACCAATCCTTCGCCATCATCTAAAAAGGCTTGGACGCCGATGGAACTGCGCAAGAAACCCTCCCTGACTGCACGCCTTATGCGGCAGTTCGAAGCGTGTACGCCTCTGCGAGACACCGCTCTCTTGAGCTTTATTGAGCGAGTGTCGCTGTCACGCCTGCGCGCGTCTTGCGGGGTATCTGTCTACCTAAAAACCCGTGATGTCCGTGAAATGGCGAAGGCACTCGGTCACGCGGAGTACGACCCACAACTACTGGCCCATTATCTTCCTCAGTCGCTCCTCGCTTTCTTTCAGTCACGATGGATTCGCATCTTCCAGCGAGGAGTGATTTGCCTAGCGATGAAGGACAGCCCTTTTCTTCTGGAAGCGACATCCTTTGGGGGTATGGCCGAGTTGCATATGTTCTTGCAGAACCATGCAATCAAAGAGATCCCATCTCACCTGGTAGACCCCGAAGGCAGAGACAGCGTCAAACCCGTAAACCCCAATACTCCCAGCCAAGTTTATTTGGCTGTGGGCGTCGGGGTACTCACGACGCTCCTGTCTCTTGAGTCCGCAGTCAATCAAGCCACCGCGCCGACGGCAGTAAGTGGCAAGGCGAGGTACTGGGCTGATCTTACCAACCTCATGGTCGCAGAGATTGAGCGCGATAACGACGGATTGCTCCACGAGCACTTAGCGACCGCTCGCCAGCATTGCGACCCATCGCGCATGGAAAAGCTCATCTATGACGCCGCCTAACTTTCAGCGCCCTGACTATGCTCATGCTATCGGGATGCACTAAGGCCCGAACTCAGGCCCAGATGAACCCTTATCGCAACAGGTGCAGCAGGTGCACCCGAAGCGCCAGGAGCATCTAAACACCACTAACGAAACACAGCCGCGCAAGAGCATCATGTCACATGAGCCTGCGCAAAAACTTGCCTAGCGCGACCAAAGCACCCCGATCGCGGCCTCCAACCATACACTCATGAGCGATGCAAACAATGCAACCCTACAGCCTCCCGCCGGAACTTGAGTTCCTTGAAAGTTACCTCAGTGATAGCGCGACGATTTACCGTAGCGCTCAGTGGCTGCTGAGTAGTTTTGAGGCGCCCGTTTGGGAGTACAACTTCGGGACAGCGAACAACCACTTCCTGGACTGGAATGTAATACTGGATGACGGCGAGAGTCTACTTCACCCTAAGCACAAGGATCTCCTGGAAGGATTGAAGCAGTACCTTGTCGTCTCAACACGGAATGCGTCAGACCAATTATCCGAAACGAATGCGATTGGAACACAATACCAGTCCTTCCTCCTTGCCAGCCACATTGTTGATCACCTGATTATGAATGCAGCCCATTTTCAGCTTGCAGATTGCGGGCTGGAGGGGCTTAGCACCAAAAATCTGACCGAAATTCTGAGGAAAATCGCGATCTCCTTTGATCTTGAAGGTTTTTTGGACTGGGAAGCGTTGGTGGGTGACCATTGCAAACACTTGATCAATGTGACGCCCCGCATGTTGCTTGAGGAGATTCTAACAAAATTCCCAGAACTGAAGGAAATCACACCAGAGCAGGAGGACGAGAATGGCCTCGGCATTACCCTAGAGGAGATTCCCTATGCACGTGCAGCTCTTTACGCTCACGAACTTTTCGAGCGACAGGCGAGCGGATGGCACATCAGGACACGTAAGCTCACGTCAATCGTATACAGCCATAGTTTGTTCGCGAAAAATGGCTATCGGCGCTCGATCAAATCCCTGTCCGTGCCTGTGGACGATACGAAGCAGTGGAGGGAGTTCCCTGCAGTACGACTGACCACCAACTCCCAAGAACACGTCCTGATTGATCGTTTTTTCAATTATCAGACAGCACTGTACCGACTTGGGGCTCTTCATGAGACAGGAGTGCCGGCTCCAGACATTCCGAATCTAAAGGGCATTTTGCTGTATGAGCCTGAGACAGCCAAAAGCGGCAGGTATCGCAGCCTTCCTAGCCCCGCGGTACTTGGCGCGGTTAAAGACTCCATAGAATTCCATCTGAAGCATGGCGAGCACCTAATTAGCAGCTTTTGCCTACTAGCGCTCCATAGCATGCACAAAAACAAGCCACCCGGGCAGTTTGATCACGATGAACTGCAGACAATCCTTCGTAAAGAAACGATTGCTGCAGGAGTGAAGCAAGTGACTATGGCATTGAAAAACACTGAACGAGTGAAGCTGGAATACTTTACGGACATGAGGAGCAACGCTTCGCTGATGGAGCTTGTCCGAGTCTACATCGGTGGCGTACAAATTGTCGTGGGTGCGTTAATGGCGCGGCGCTCAGGTGAAATGATCGATTTGCAAGCACTTACCTGCCTAGATTCAACTGAGCAATGGTTGCTGTTCCTCAACAGGAAGAGCACCACCCACACCTTTGGCATCCGTCACCCTCAAGCGCGGCCCATTGAGCCCATCGCCGTACAAATGATTAAAAATTTGATCAGGATGCAGAAAATCCTCAAGCGGATTGGTTATATCTCAGAAGAAACAAGTTTGTTTGCCAGCCCTTGCCTAGCTGGAACTCGGAAATTCTCGAAATGCACTAAAGGCTTGTTCAACAGGAACATGGATTTTTTCTGCGACTACTTTGAGATCACTACCAACAAGGACGGCCATCGTTACTATATCCGCCAACACCAACTCAGGCGTTTTTTTGCAATGCTTTTTTTCCATTCCAGCACCTTTGGCGGGCTGGAAACCCTGCAGTGGATGCTGGCGCACACCAACCGGCGTCATGTCTGGTATTATATCACTGAAAGCCAAAGCGGTGCGACGCTAATGGGGCCGAAAGCCCAGTTCGTGGCGGAATACCTCCACCATAAAGGCTCGAAGAGTTATGAACACTTGGCCAAATTATTGAAAGACCGTTATGGCACTGAAAATTTCGCACTGGTGGATATTGACGAACTGGAAGATGAAATCACAGAATTGATGAAGGAAGGCAAAGTGGCAATTGAGCCTGAATTTTTCGAAGACGAAAACGGCGAACAAATGCGTATCGTTGTGAAAATTTTTGAGGATGCGGCATGAGCAAAGTCAAGATCGCTTATGAAAAGAATGCGAAGTCGTTACAAGCCTTGCGGGACTTGCTGCATCTCGTTGTTCGCCAACCAGCGCGTTTTGCTGAGAATACAGAGCTACTCAAAGCCCTCAACAGTCAAGGGGGCGTTGCAAGCTTGGAATTAAGCTTTGAAGATGATGGCGAAACTAAGACTAAGGAGCGAATGAGCGTCAACACACTGAAGGCTCATTCGGAAAACGTCTTTGAACGTGGTTTTGAAGGGCTTGATGCGCTGCGCAAAGGCGCTTCAGATGCAATTCAAACCTTCAACGCGCGCAAGACCTCGTCCAATAAGCGCACAAAGATAGGGCTTGCTAAGCGTACCGAAGAACTCGAAGCGCAACTGGAACATCACCAGAAGATCAACATGGTGCTTTTGCAGGGCTTGTCCATAGCAATCTCAGAACTCCGCACAATTCGGCAGAGCGTCAAGCCCGCCGTCTTGGAGAAGCGAGCGAAGGACGCGGTAGAAACACTCTTGGCACTTCTCAGTATCAACCCTCCTCCGTTTGACGGCCCCTCACCCAACCCGCTCCCGATGACTGAGGAAGGCGCGACTGAAACCCATGGCAAGGTGGCAGATATGGAGGACTACAGGAAATGAACATTCCTGACGTTATGTATTGTCTCAGGCGCTCTTGAACAAGGCAACACTCTGAAAGCAGTACATTCGAAAGCACGGCAACCATTAGTCAGGCAGTATCCGATATGAAAAACGCAAATACGCGACAACTCTACTCCCCCCTACCCGGCCTGAAGCTGTTCGGGGTTGGATTATTGGGCCGGGTAGAGACGAAGGATGCTGCCGGGTTACCTTTCATGACTTGGCCGAACGGGGCTCCTTGTTCAGTTGCGAACATTTACATGCTTTCCCTTCGTGACAGACCAGGGCGAGGACGCAGCCGCGGGTTGTCACGCAACGTGACCCATGGCGGAACAATTGGCTCCTATGCCGCGAAAATAAGCCCCCTTATTCGGTTTTGCTTTGCTCATAAGTTGGACTTCATCGAACTCAACGATCAGTTGTTCACGGCCATGATTCAAGAGCTACGCACGGAAAGCTCTGCGACCAACCCTGCAGTTCGCGCACGTACCGAGACATCCTTGCTGGGCATCGGGCGTGCCTGCATCGATTTCTTACAGTTTGTTGGTCGACTCTATGGCGAACCAGAATTCGTTTCTGCAGAAGGGAGCATACGGGTTCAAGAAAAGGAATTTCTGGTAGCGAACAGATCTGGGAAAAGCATCAAGCGGTTTTACCTGCATCACCATTCCTTGACCATGGCGGGACTTAGGCACCACACAAGGGATCCAATCACGGCACACGACGTGAAATTGCTACGAGCGGCAGTTAACAGCGTTGGCTCATCCAGGCATCTGCAGTTACGGAGGAATCTCATGTTGTCACTGTATGAGCATACGGGCGCCAGACGTGGCGAAATCGGAGACATCCGTGTGGAAGATATCAAAAATGCACTGGCCATGCAGAAGCCATTGCTTCGCCTTGATACGCTCAAGCTCGGAGATCCTGAGGACAGACAAATTCCCATCTCTCGAGCCGTGCTCACGGAAGCCAGTAAGTACATAAAAATGGCGCGCGCCAAAACGATGCGTCGCTACAAGGGTGGCCCGGATCATGGAATGCTTTTCGTGCAAGAGACTACGGGCAAACCGCTCAGCCATGCATCTCTCACGAGTGAAATTAGAGTACTTCGTTTAGAGGCCGGCATTGACCACCAGACCTGCGGGCACATGTTCCGCCACGCCTTCATCACAAATCTCTTTGTGCTGCTCATCAAGCGTCACAAGTTTAAGAATCAGGACGAATTTCGCAATGCCCTACTAAGCAGCGGGAAATTTATTGCTGAAGTTATGATGTGGACGGGCCACAAAGAGCCATCATCAGTCGAAGGCTACATTCATCTAGCGTTTGCGCGCTTGGATGGCTATGAAGAGACGGTCGCCTCCGTGCATATGATCCGCGTCAATAGGATCTACGACCGTGCTGAAGAAGAGCTTCTCGATGAACTGCAAAAGGGTCTCCCGACCTCGGAGTATGCCATGCGCCTCCAAGAGCTGAAGCGTCAGCGCCAGGAGGATTTGAAAGCGCAAAGCGATGAGCGGGAAGAGTCCCTTGAGGAGATGCGTAAAACGTATTTCGAAGAGGACTTGGCATGATCCACCCCCCATTGAATCGAGACTGTCAGGATACGACCGCAGAGGTTGATCAGGCAGTAAGAACCCTCCAGCCCTTCCAGATGATCAAAGCCCAAGATCACGTGACAGCAGAAGATCTTGCTCTGGCTCGCCAAGATGGCCATCGAACACCAGCTTTCGGAGCAGCGCTTGGTTAAAATCACCCCATAACAACGGCGCAACCGCCTGCCTCCTGCATCCCACCTCTTCTGCCCTGAGTGACGCTGAATAAAGAAGGCTTCCCAGGACAGAGAAAAGGTCGAACAGACTGGATCCAGCATCCAGCTCAGGGCTTTTCCTGGCAATCTTCACCATGATCGGGGCGTGCAATTCACTTAGGCCCCGAGTGCCTATGGTCTCGTAGAAGAACTGAGAGATTTCCAAACGCGAGTAGTTCCGTGCGGCGAGGTGCCACAGCTTCTCGACTAATTGTATCGAGAGCTTGTCCCTTATCCCCGCTACGCTCACCAGTTCATAGATGGCATCAGGTACAAAACAGGAAAACCAGGGATAGGCGTCAGCGCTTCCTGCGCCCTCAGACAGGTCATCCAGGTAGCCCACAAGGACATCTATGTAACGGTCAAAAAGCGTCTCAAATTGAGATTCGGATATGGGTTGATACATGTTTTCCTATTGCTTCCAATGGCCCGAGGCGAGACCTCGTACGATGCGAAACAGCCGTCAGACCTATGCAACCTGTGGGAAGCCGACTGACGGCCCCTGCTCACAGGCACCCAGTATTCTCAATGTTCTTCGTCCCTGTCACGGAGAGGTGTTAGCACGACCATCTCATCGATCAGCTCGATACACAGAGAATCACGCAGACCAAGGTCGAAGCTGCGAGGATGTCCTTCGGGAGATCGATCATAACGTTCCTACTGCCGTCATCTGGACTCTGTCAGGCCGCAGTCGCGTGCAATCAATCACCCGTGAAAGCTTCTACTCGTCGATAGGGACACCCTGAACTGACGCGTGCATGACCGACAGCTTACTACAAGGCGCGGGTCACGCCCTCGTCATTACTCTCTCCACCACTTCTCAAGGTTCGACTCCAAGCGCCAGGCCTTGGCGAATCGCTGAAGCAATTCGACTCTTCGAGCCTCTAGCTCCTCAAGTGTCCACCGGGGGTAACTGCGCACTTCGTTGGTGAGCGTGAAGGCGCAGGTATCGCCAGATGTGAAATACTTGGTCTTCTTCTTGTCGAAGTCGTAGTTCTGCGCGGCAGAGTTTTTACGCGAGTTGAGCAGTACGAGATTCGCTAGGGTATGCACCCATGCCGCATGGTCATCGACATCGGAAAACCACTGCGCCCACTGTGATCCAGGTGCCATCGTTTGAGGGCATACGTGCTCAACAGAAATCACTGGATAGTCGTAATTCGCCGTGCCATCGGTGGAAGCTTGTTCCAGGCGAAGCAAAAGCGGTTTAACTACCTTCGAGACCAAGTACACGTTGCCATCCAGTGCATCGAACAGCATCGAAGCCTCAGCCTGCTCAATTTCTAGCCCAGTGGAGCGCCCTCGATGGGTGTAGCGAGCTTTCGGATCGGTAGGCGGGTCGAGATCGTCTATCACGTCGACATAGCGCGACATGCGTGAGTTTACATCAGCGCGAGTAACGAAGAGGAAGTAGGCAAGCCTTTCGAGTTTAAATACAAGCTCTGGTACGTTGATTTCAACTCCGCCATTGCACTGGCGCAGGCAGAGCAGCAAGGGTGGTAACCAGTCCCTATTATCCAATCGCTCCAAGGATCGCACCAGGTCGGCACACTTGGCACCGAAGCGCTTGCGCAGCTCCTGTTCATCCATCGCCAACATGAGAGCGTCAGCATAGGGCTCCAGCACCGAATCGATGAATTCGCTCGGGTTGTCACGAAACACGGGAACATGCATGGCAAAGCCGCTTTCAAGCGCAGAGCGAGGCTTGTCACGCTCATGGATCATGCGGATTTGAGTGAACAACGCACTGAACCTGTCGCGACCCAGTGCTGTTTCTACCTCTTCCCAGCGCTGGGATAGGTACGACTCTTTTTCCACACCTGCTCTCTCCAGCAGATCGGCTTTGAGTATGTCAGTGGCTGAGAGATCGAGACCTCGTGCATTCAAAACCGTGAAAATACGTCGGGCAGCTGTATCAGAGGGTACCTCAACAACCACGAGATAGCAGTTTTGCAGCAGGAAGCGCAGCAGCTCATCGCGTGCTTCCTCACCCATCGCGATTAACCTGTCGCGAATGAGCTTAGCGTTCTCAACGATTCGTGCCTTGGAATCTGTCAGGCTATCCAGCGACGGCAGTTGATCAGTCGCGCCACGCTTCTGAATTTGTTTTTCAAAGAAGCCTTGATCCTTAGGCCGCAGCTGCAGACGCAGCGCCTCCGGAATGCCTTCATCATCATTGGCTACCTGCTTGATGTATCGTTCGCGCTGCGCTTGCCTCTCAGCGCCTGTCGTCAAGTCGCGAATAACGCTAAACAGGAGTGTCAGCGTGGTTAGGCGCTGCTGACCATCGACCACGCGCGATGCCGGATTTCCATGGCTTTTGACCAGAACGATGCTACCCAAAAAGTAAAAGCCACCCGCCGCGGAATCCCGCGCCATGGCATCCTTTAAGTCTGCCAGCAACTCCTCAGCCTGGGTCGCTTCCCAAGCATAAGGGCGCTGATATGCCGGGATAGTGAACGCGTACTCTTTGGAAAAAACCTCCGCGACTTTCTTGTGTGCGGCCTCTATTCGCAACTGCGAAGCATCAAGCAAGACAACCTCCTTTCTGAGCTCTAACTCGAATTGTATTGCTGGCACAAACTCCTACCCAGCACAGGACTTAATCGCAGGCCAAACCCATGCAATAGCACTGTGCCACAAGTCAACGTAATCCGCTAAATGAAGCATGACGCCCGTAGCTTCTCGGCACTTTGTCAACTAGGGCTGCGAGCTTCTCCTAGTTTGTTAGACAGGCCCCTACCGCAAATGATAAACTCGGTTAACGATTTGCCTGGATCGTGCGGCTGGCTCGCGAAGACGGTGTCACAGGCGCTTTACCCTCCCCCCTTGTACGCATTCGACAATAGTCAGCGGACAGCCAGCACCCTGACGATTATTGGAGAATTGCGATGCGCGTCCCGCTTTATCCCGCCGATCTGGAATCCCAAAGCGGCTTCAAGCGGCTTGCCAAAAACCTTAAGCGCAACTGGCCAGGCAATCCGCCGATCTCGCTTTCGCAATCCTATGAGGTTCTCGCGAAGGGTCTGGGGTACCGGAATTACCACGATGTCCGGCAGTCGATCCATGTAGCTCCATGCAAATTCCTAGAGCTCAGCCAGTCTGAAGTTCTTCTCAATCTGGCAGAAGCTGTTCGTAAAGCGATCTCGCATGATGAGGCCGATGGTTATGAACCGATCAACGTGGAATCGGCCTTGAGCTCGTTGCCACTCAATGTCCTAACGGCACTAAGGCATCTCTCCGATGCTAAACCCTCTCCCGAGGCTCTTTCTGCGCCCAGCCCTACATTTACCGAGCCTAAAAGACGGCGTTTAGGCTTTCTCGAGCGGGAAAAAGGAAATGAGGGCAATGTCGCGTGGCCCGACAAGATAAAACTAGTGACACCAGACGAGATACTGGCCATCAAGAAAGCCTTGGAAAAGTCAGGCGACTTACGCCACCTCGCCCTTTTTAGTTTAGTGATGTGCGGGGTACGACTGAGCGAAGTAGAGCGCAGCCTGGTGATTGAAGGAGGAGTCAAGATTCCTGTGAGCTTGAAAACTTCACGCGCCCGCTACCGTAATCTAATGTCTCCAGATGTGTCGGCGTACACACGCGCCGGATGCTTACAGCCTGGCTCATATCTCTTTCCATCTAAGCGAGATCAGAATTTACCTGTGCCCGCACATTTGATTTGCAGGTTGGTCAGCACGTGGGGCCCGATGGCAGGGTTGAACCGACAAATCACCTACTCGGCTTTGCGTGCGACAGCCGTGATCCCTGAAACAATGGCTCGGCTTCATACACTGCTGGGCCTCAAATAGGCACAGCGAGCCGTGGCAGTCCTGATGCCTGCTCTTGAGATGCAGCCGACAGGCAACGCCCCCTGGAGTTAGCCTATTGTACAGAGCTTCGCGAGCTTTCCCGGCGGCAGGATACGCGACGCCGCGCGCCCCATTCACGAGCTGCATCACGCTCAAGGCAAACACGACCTGGGCGGCGCTCGCGGTACCAAGCCACTGCAGCTCACCTGCGGACTCACTTGCGCGAGTCACCTAAAACTGCTCGCCCAGGCAGTCCCACATGGCAGGGCTTCATCAGGTCGCTGATCGCAGCTTACTCTCACCCCCAAAAACACTCAAACCAAGCATCCCAGAGAACATTCAAGTCCTGCTAGTCTGCAAGGGGACGAGCCAGCCTATCAAGCTGACCCGTAGCCCAGTGCTCCCTCACATGGACATTTTGCGCTCAAAACGGAACACAACCTCATCCAGCCAGTGCCGAAAAGCCGCCGGCGTGGCAGGAATCAAGAGGCTTCGCTCTTCCAGGTTCTCGGTTGAGCGGAATGGAGCCGAGATGCTGTTGACCGGAGTCGTTGGAGGCTCAGCAAAAAGCTTGTGGCCGACACCATAGAGACCTATCTGGAACCATCCACTCTTCCCTTCGCTCAACAAACTGAAAGCGGCCTCCGCTCCCTGCCTGACTCTGGAGGGCGAAAGGTAGAAGGAGTCCATGATGTTTCGCGAACTGGAAGTGTTTGCTAGAGATACCGTCAACCAACTCAGCCCGCTCTCATGATGCCGCCATTTCACCTCTGCGGTATCAATCCCGGTCTGGTCAGCAGAGTCAAAATCCTTGTAGCCGTCCTTGATCGAACCCAACCCAGCCTGGCACAGCTTGAGAAAAAAAGGCTCATGCTGAGTATGTGCTATGCGCAGTGTGCCCAGGGTTTCCGGCTGCGGAAGGAAGGCCACCTCCAAGCGGGCTTCATGATCATATCCGCCCCACCGACCATTGCCATTCCTTTGCTGCAGACGCTGCACAAATTCTTGCTCAGAGATGGCCTTACGGTTCACGGACATCTGATTCAGGCTCTGCACGATGCCATCCGAGAGTTGGTACTGATCGGAGAATGTCACTCGAAATAGGCCATCGAGGTAGTCCGATACTTCCCATGAAAATGCCTTCTGGCGCTCCTCCATTTCCACGGTTTCGAGGAAGGCCAGGATGGGTTTACCTAATGCCTTTGCACGCCGAAACTCCTGCTGGGTAACGGACTCCCCCGTCTCAGTCTGATAGCCGAAATTGGCACCTAACATCAGCACTACTACATCAGCCTGGTCGACCTCAGTCATGCACGCATGCTGCGATGAATACGGACGAGCGCCAAAGTCTTCGCACATCACGGGGGTGTGGCCCAGGAGTGTGATGGCCTTCCTGGCTGCGGCTCGATAGTGCTCAAACCCACTGACGACGGAGCTAACAAACACCTTCATTGTAATCCCCCAGGACTCACGACTCGATCAGGACTACTGTATGTCCTAACAGGGCCGCATGCCAAGCAAGCTGCACACGCTCCCTCACACCGCATTCGCCTATGGAAGGCCCTGACGTCAGCAAGCGTACCCATGCCCGATCTTTGTCAACACCTCATCAAGTCCTCCAAGGCTCCCTGATCTCTAACGAAGTGGATTGTCGTCATGCCACCTAATAGACGAACGGCCTTCATACATTGTTGCGATGAAAGCAGGTGCCCTGAATGATGGCATTATGCCCCGCTACAGTTGTATTCTTCTCGCCACACGCACTTTCAGAGAAGGAGTTCATCAGTGGCTCACGTCATTCATCAATGGCAAAGCATCGTTAGCAACTACCGCCATGGCGCATTACTGATGGGTAATGGGGCAAGCATGGCAATTTCAGGAAGTTTCGGATACAGCTCGCTACTGGGCCATGCCCGTGAGAATGGCCTTTTCGACGACGACGTGCAGACGCTTTTCCGACACTTTGAGACCGATGACTTCGAGCTGATTCTCCGCCTAGTTTGGCAAGCAGCAAGGGTGAACAAAACTCTTGCAATACAAGATCTACGAACACGCAAGGCCTATTTAAATGTCCGCGACTGTCTGATCCAGGCTGTGCGCGCCATCCACCCTCTGCATGAGGATGTCGTCAAGCACCTGCCACAAATGCACAGCTTCCTGAAAGAATTCAATACTGTCTTTTCGCTGAACTATGACCTGCTGGTTTACTGGGCCATGATGTATGGTTTTGAAATGCAGCGTTCACACGCCTTCAAAGACTGCTTCAAAGATGGTTCATTCGCTGAGAACTGGCGAATTTATCGTGAGCGAATAGGTGAAACATCTAACACGCTTGTGTTCTATCCACACGGAAATCTGGCCCTGTGTCGTGATATCACCGAGCAGGAGTTCAAGATCAAGGGTAAAGGAAACAATCTCCTTGACGAGATCTTGAATTCATGGGTAAGCGGAACCCGCGTACCGTTGTTCGTGAGCGAGGGAACGCTGCGGCAAAAAATTAGATCCATTCACAGCAGCTTCTACCTTTCCACGGTTTACAGAGAAATCTTGAAGACCCCCCGAATAAAACTCACAATTTTGGGGTGGGCCATGGGCGATCAAGATATTCATCTATTGCAGAGACTACAAGGGACTGGTATTTATAGGGTCGCCGTATCGGTATTCAAAAAGGATCAAGGGTATTGCAATCGAGCCTACGAACTTATTCAACAATATTTGGGGCCCGTCCTCGTTGATTTTTTTGATTGCGAAAGCCCTGGCTGCTGGATTCATCCAACTCAGCCAATAAATTCTGGTCCTTTCTCCTACACCTGATGCCAAATACTCTTTGGGGTGAGGAAAATGCATTAACACTCGAGCGCTTCTCAGGGCTTTATTATCTCTGAAGCACGAGAATCAAGCCGCTAAGATGCCAAGCACTCGAATTATCTATAACGTCAAAAAGAATCCGGAAATCTAATTTTCTACTAGACCTCACTAACAACGAGGCCACCCACTTCAACATGAGCAAATAACATGTTTCAGCTACAGCGCTCCTCTTTATTCTTCGAACAAATGGATCAAGAGCACAGCTCTATCGTCCAAAATATTGAAATCGTATTTGAAAACTCCAAAGCCCTTGATATATCCTTCCACTCACCAAAGCACTTTATCTTACACCTAAACAATCTACTCAGAAGCCTTGGTTTTTTTGTTGAATTCTCAAAAAAGAACCCACCAGCTCAGTGGCTAAAAGAATCAGTAACGAGCTTCATATCTGAAAACCAAGAACGATTTAACAAACTCTTATGGCTAAGAAACGCCAGCTCCCACCAGAAACTTATTATTCCTGAGGAATCATTAGTCACTGGCTTATTTCGAATAAAATCATCAACAGAATACAAACTTAAAATAGGTATCGGCGATCACGACAAGCCCGCAAAGTACATCACAGAGATCGCTCTAAAAGACACTTCTGAAATATTTCACGAGATGTTAGCACTCTCCAGCCTGATGTATATGGATTTGGAGCACTCCGCCCTCTCAGAGTGCTTAGGCATCACTCGCAAGTGGTATTTTAATTTACCTAGCAAAGTGGGGAAAAACAACGAGCCGGAAATGACGGACGTCTATGAATTGGCATCTGGTTTTTCCGCTGCGTTGTTGGATCATGTCTGTCATAGTTATGCTAGCCTTCGCAATATAAAATTCGATTTTAGTTTCCACATGGATCTGAGCGAGCACAACTATATTAACACGCTTTTAGAGATCGACCTCTACCCTAGGCTTTTCACTAAATGGTGGGAGGAAGAGTGCAGCCCTTTAAACGCCGGAGTCCGGTACGAATACGCCCTCGGTGAACGTAACTTTGTCACTGATGATTTACATGAGTGGGCGTATAGCAAACTTACAACAACACCAGACTTGTACGTCGAACAGCTCACCCGAATCCGCTCAAATTCTACCGAATCGTTGTTTACTGAAGAGACCATTGGGGAGTACTTTGGATTTGTCACTTTTAATCACTGGCATTTTAAAAGATCTTTTCCAGGCGGGCCATTCAGCACCGCAGTAAAACCAATAGAGATCATAAAATTTCAGCGACTTGGCAATGCTTTATTTGAAGAATACAAAAAGAAGAAAAAGTGCGCAATCATTGAAGCTAAAGAAAAGCTTAACCACCAAATCGACCAAATCACCGGATTGATCAAAAAAACAACGCCAAAAAACAATCGAGCAGGCAAATGAAATGATATGGGAATGGCCTTGCCCTTCTGGCCATTCCCATAAAAGCCCCCTGTTGAGCAACCAGTACAAGGATGAAGCCTCCTACTCCGACTATCCTTTGGCTCGCTCAACTTCCATATGAAGGCGCGCCCAATCAGCAGCAATCGTAGGACTCTTGATTAAGTGATAAGTAATAGAAGCATCCATCTTGAGTAGACTATTGTGAAAAGTACAATATTCTCGTTTGACCAAGCGATTCCTTCCAATTCTCTTCTCGCCAATTTTCATATCGCGCTCATACAGCTGATCCGTAAGCATCCAATTACCTGCTGAGCCATCAATGAAGAGTGTCGTCGCACCGCTCCATCACTCGCGGCTGGAATTCAGAGACCGCCTGAAAGAGACTTTCAGCCTCTAGGCGCAGACGTTCAAGCTCGACCTCCGAAGCCTTCGCAGCCTGAGCCTCGTAGTAGCGCTTCATCGCATCCAATGCCTGGGTCATCAGCGGATTATCCGGCTCCAAAATCGTGAACATGTTCTTGTTCATTCCCAAGTCCTTCGTGCATCAAAACCTGAGCCCCATCGAGCCCCAGCAATCCATTTAGAGTTGATCTCGCAGATCGCGCTGCTGTTCAATGCCGCGACCGCCTCCTGAGTCACCCTGGATGCATAATGCGGGTTATGTCAGCGCGCACTCGAAACATTGCGCCGAAAACGACTCAACCGATACCCACAACTCACTTTATATCTTCCGGGACGTCGAGAACTAACCATGATCACTTTCGATTCGAACACAAACGACACCGAGGCCCTGCTCCGCCATTGCGAGCAATTCATCCCTCAATCGGACGACGCTCGGGAAGACCGTCGTTTGGAGAATGCCCTCCTCACCTTGGCGGAAGCGCTGAGAGCTCACCTCGAGCCTGAGTAATTTCTCAAGTCAGGCCCTCGCGCCTAGATTACCCCCGTCAACTTTCCTAGTTTTTTGGTCGACTCAGGGAATAGCCTGGTTGGTAGCGCACTGCTGGAGATACCACGTTGGCAGCGGATGACGATGCATCCTGGCGGAAATAGCGACCAGCACATCCCATGGCGTGTTGTTCCACTCAAACTCATTCGCCGCCGCGCTGTGTGTTGGCAGGTGCAACGATGCGATCACCTCCTCCTCCGGCGTTTCGCGATAATCCGAAATGGCCCTGGATACGCCAACCGTATTCAGTACCGTTCTCGAGCCCGTGAGTGTTTGCAACCCGGTACGGGGGTACCAGCGCTCCATGGTCACCCCTTTGAGCTGGGGCACGATGCGGTTCGATAGCTTGTGAAGGGTTTCCCGGTCGCCCAGCATTGCTGCGACGGTGCCCAAAAGCGGTATCCAGGTCGTGGTTTTAAAGAAGCGACCGTGACGCCCTTCCTTGCCAGTGTGGAGCCCCATTGCGTCTTCCATATCGTCTGTGTCCACGGGCATGTAGTGATTATTTCGGAGCGCCGTGCTGAATCGGTCGACGCACTCGCCCAAGATCGTCCTTGTGTTGGCTGTATCGCCTTCTGCGAACAAGGCGGCCATCGCGAGGGACATGTCGATAGCTTGACCGTCGTAGACAGGCAATTGGCACGATGGATGTACGCTCATGAAGCTGATCAGCTGTACATGGAGTAATGCACGCTCCGATTCGTCGGCATCGATTGCCTGGGCCAGGAGTAAGGCTGTACTCAAACGTCCAAGCTCCTCGCACGCCAAGTCCATATACAGCACATGATCAGGGCGGTACCGAAGAACCTTCCGAAGGTTAAGGAGTGAGGAGAATATCCGTTCGTAATACCGGTTTAGCGCGCTTAAGTGAAGCCTCGCCAGGGTCTCAAAGCGCTTGAGAAACTGTTTATCCTGCTGGACGCCGAGCGTTATCGCTTCGCTCCACAGTCTTAACAGCAGGTATTCGCCGGCGAGCACACCAGGCTTCTGATTATTTTCGGACTGGCCCCACACCAAAAGCACAGCCCAACCCATTGCCGCTGCGGCAGCACGTTTGAGAAAGCGTTTTTTTCTGGTGTTCACGGAACCGTCAGCGGCTCCTTCAGGTGCTGCTACACAGTCCTCCACAAACCTGATGAAGCGACTGAAGGACGCTTGCGTATCTTCCAGGCCCGCCAAGGCAGCTCTGAGATCCGATTTGCCCTTCTCTAGGAGTAAGGCATCATCAAACAAATGCTGCTCTATGAGCGGACTTAGTCGATCCATGCCCCAAAAATCCAGCGAGCACAGCGGGTTGATCTCCGAAACCTCTTTGGTGAGCGCGGCATAATCTGACTGTGCGTCTTGCTTAAGCTCACCGTTTGAAACCACGACGATCGTTTTCTTGCACCTGCGCAGGTTCGCCGGCAATCGATTCTGAATGTATTCCGAGGCAGCCTGGCGAACGCTGGGCTGGATAGCCTGCTGCCCACTGTAAAAGTCATTCCGGCTTACGTTGCCAAATTTGATCACGTACAGGAATGCTTCCACTGTTCCGTCAGCGTCGGTAAGTGTAGACAGAACGTCTACGCCGCCTTGATTGACGCCCACCTGTGGGCGGCTTTCCACCGCGTGCCCCATGGCCAGCAGTAGATCGGGCAGAAGCGCGTCCAGTTCTTCTCGTTCGCGTAGGCCTGATAGGTAATGAGAGAGGACTAGCTGGATGCTCATTCGTCAGATCCGTTCCAGAGTGAGTTCATCATCAGCGCGTAGCGCAGTGGGTCGGCGATCCAGGTTTGCGGCAACTCAAGACTCATCTCATGAGTGAACATGGGGACTGTCATGTCAGTAGCCTCGCCATTCGCCACGCACTCCATGGCGATGCTGGATGCGTATTTGAAGTGCTGAGCAGTGACCGTACCGATCAACGAATGCTCATGCGCATGGTCTGTCACCGTGCGGCTTTCGTTGCGGCGTAAATATCGGAAGCTGCGCTCCATCGCAGGGGGCATCTCAAGCTCGGTTAGATAAGGAAGGTCTTCCAGTGCGGTACCGGCAGCGACAAGTCGCTTCAACGCGTCCTGCGCGATCTGTGAATGAGCGAACGGTGAGTTTTCCGACTTAAGAAGGCGCATGCATGTGCCTGGATACTCCGTAGTCAGGAGACCGACAATCTTTGCGGTTGTGCTTGTGAGCCGCGAGCTAGTGGGTAGATCTTCATTCAGACTGAGAATCCAGCCGAGCGACACAGGCACCGGCACATTCATTACGCACATGCGGCTGGCTGCACTTAAGGCGGATAGCTCCAGCCCCTTAGGCAACTGAAACCTCAGCAATTCTGGGTGCTGCAGGTAGCGGACACTGACATGATGCAGCAATTGCCTACTGATCTCCACGCGCCCCAGCTCCCCGATCCATCTACAAGCTGCCAGAGGAAAGAGCCTCGTCTCGGCGATGCGATGGAAGCAGTTGTCGGCCTCTTCATTGAGGGTGTCGAGGTCAATCCCGCTCTCCTCTGCTTCGCCCCAGAGGGCAAGGAACTGGTCTAACAATTCCTCGCCTTTAGCCTGAAGGTCTTCGGTGTACAGACGCAGATAAAGGTCGTGAAACTTCATCATATCCATGTACCTTCATCTCCTGTTATAAGAGCACAAATAGGCCCTGTAGGTTGCCCGGAATTGATCGGCGCGCTGATCCAGGACGACTCCCCAAAACTGTCTGACTACGGCCTCTAATGGTGGCCAAGCGCCTCATTGAACGACACACGCTACCTTGGAATGCCCAGCTACGCCAATGCTCCACGGAACAGGATATCAACAGTGCTTCCAGATGCATTAAATCGTAACGAGGAGCCCGTCTGGGCTGGCGAATTCAGCCATGAGGAATGGGAAGGCCTGAAAGCCCGGAGCCTTGCTGACCCTTTTGCTTTCAAGATGGCCTGCTGCAGCGCCAGAGCGGTGCTCAAAACCAGCATCAATGGTCTCCAGTTCTTCGCACACTATTCTGACGAGTGCGCCACCGCCCCCGAAACGGTCTGGCACATTGAAGGCAAGGATTTAGTTTTTGGCGCCCTGAGGTTTTTTGGGGTGAACCCAAGAAGTGAGGTGCCTGGCGGTACAGCTAAAGATCGATGGAGGGCAGACATCTATTTTGAGGTTGGGGAGCGAAAGATAGCGATTGAGCTTCAGCGATCGTACCAACACCTGCGCGATTATGTCCGTCGGCAAGAGCGCTACGCTCGGTATGGGGTGGAATGCTATTGGCTGGTTCGTCCGGAAGCAGCTAGATCGCTGATGAAGTCGATCATGAACAAGCGATGGAAAGAGGAATTTGAGCGCAAGATGCCGCCATTTGGTCATATGATCAATACAACATCCGCCTTCTACTTCGGGATCCTCACGCCAGATAAAGAAATGAGTATTGTCTCCCCGGGGCTGGCCCTAAATCACCTCGAGTTCTTGGCACATGTCATCAATAACGATGTGCATTGGAATGGTCTGCAATGGTCGGTTTGACTGCCATAGTGGATCCATTAGCCTGAAAGAAATGCGCCGGATAATTGCGCCCCCAACTTCATCCGCTCCACGCAGGCTTTCGACTGGAGCGCAATCAACTCAGTCAGACTTGCTACTTCAAGAATGAGAAATTGGCGACACTCGTTAGGTCGACGCAGAACCCAAAGCATGTCCAGATCAGCTGCAGTAACGCGTGTCAGCAGGTGCATCGAGCAAACTCACCGGGCAAGAAATCTAACCTCGCCCAAAAGCCCCTGCTCTCAGGGGCTTTTGATGGCCAGCCTTGATCTTACTTGGCTACCCAGCCTTCAACCTCATCGGCGCCGTACTGGGCTTTCCACTCTTTCAGCAGCTTATGATTGCCGCCCTTAGTCTCGATGATTTCCCCGTTGTGTGGGTTTTTGTACTGCTTCACCTGACGAGCACGACGCGGCGCCTTTTCCACAGCCGCAGGAGCGGCGGCGCGGCGACCCGACTGCGGATCGAGCAGGTTGATGATGTCACGAAGGCTAAAGCCGTACTTACTCAACAGATCACGCAGTTTTGTCTCAAACTCGATCTCTTTCTGAAGCTCACTGCTGCCCTTCATAGCTTCTAGCTCAGCCAACTGGGCTGCCAATTTTTGCTCAAGCTGACGAAACTCTGCCAAACGCGACATGTGCATACTCCGTAATGTGTAGATAGTCTTAAGATAAGATTAGCGCAATTGAAGTTCAAAACCAAATGAAAAATTCATGGCCACCAGTCATCGCCTTGCTTACTGCTGCTCCAGTAGCCGTATTCTGAGTTCGGCAAATCCACGGACATCTCAATAACTTTATAAATATCCACTTTTAATGGATCAAGGAGCTCAACTTGTTGTCTAGCCCAGCTAACCCACATCGCCAATGTCATTTGAGTTGCTTCATCCTTAGACGAAGCTTTGACCGTCGCCTGGATGAATGCTTGCAGCCGCTGAGCGCGCTCCCAGCTTTCTAGATTTTCCGTCAAATTCTGACGCAGCTTGTCCAGACGATGCTGCTGTTCAATCCTCTCTTTGCGCACTCGCTCCTCATCAGCCCGTCGACGATGACTAGCTTCTTCGGATGATCGTTGGGCTTTCACAGATAGGGCGATACGAGCGAAACCTGCGAGGATCTGACCGAGCTTCGACTCAAGTTTTCCTGTCTTGCTGTCAGTCCAAGTTTTTTGAGTGAGAACCTCGGATCGTGCGTCGACGATGAGGGAAAATACACCAGTGGGCTCCCACCCAAAGCGAGCCGCTCTCATCGCAGTAACGTCAGGCCTCCATTGCTGCCCAGGCTTAAAAGGTTTCGGAGGGGGCGGTGGAATATCGAAGCGTTTTATCCGCTCCTGGATCGTGATCAGTAGCTCTTCCCGGTCGACTCGCACGAAACTACCTTTACTACCTACGCCCCAGGTGTACCCCAACGACTCACTGGCTTTGATCAAGCCGTCGTAGAGACGCGCGCAGCGATCCACCTCATTCCGGGATATGTGCGAGTTCAATACCTTGGTTTTGTCCAATACCAGTGCACTGTTGAGCTCCTTGGCCTTCCTCGCTGCACTTAGCCATTTTTTTACCAACGGATGAGGGTCAGATAACTCCGTTGGCACGATCAAGATTTTAGGGTCTTTGATTACATTTTCTGGCCTCAGCCTGGCAGCCTTCTCGACATTCAGAACGTGAAACGTGACAGGCGTGGTAGAGGCTGGAGGCTTTGGACGACGCGGGCGCTCCGAGACCGGCTTGGCCCAGTGGCCCCGGGCAGGCAATGTGATTCCCGCTTTGCGGCAGGCCTTCGACAAGCCCACATCCGAGACACCTATTTCCTTTGCGATGATGAGAACAGGTCGCTCCCACACCATTTCAAATAGCTGTTGAGGTGTGAAGGTCTTTTCGACGTACATCACTCATCCTTTGTGGTATCCAAAGCGTTGTACCAATCAGCGTATGGCGAGAGGTCTACTCGACAACGATTGTAGTCACGGCTGCCGTCGCCCCACCAAACAGGCCCCCGCTCGCCCAGACCCACTTTGGCAGCATCCACTCGCGCACGCGCAGAGCTGAGCATCCTCGAATCGTCAGCGCGCTTGGCCTTTTTGACATCTCGTCGAGCATCCATCAGGTCACGTACAAGGCGTTCCCGCTCCTGCTCATTCAATGAAGGGTTCGTGCAGCGCCAGAGCTGACCTTTGACAACAAAATAGCGTACGTCTGGCGTCGTTGGATGCATAGCGCTGATCTCGTGAGCGATACATCAAAGACACCAGAGATGACTCATTGGCTGCATGTAGGAGAGACAGATCGTCACATGACCGGAACTGTCATTCGGGCAGGCAGCGCAACCTGCCGGCTGCACCATGAAACAAATCAGCTTTCACTAGCGCCACGGAGCACATTTGTACTCAAACCTCTTCCTAACGCCGCAACCAACAACCTGCCAGACCCGGCGTGCTTTTTGGAACACCTTTGACACAGGGTATTTCGGATGTCTGATCACTGAGAGGCTCGGGCAGCGTATGGCTGAATAGCCGGCACGACATATCATCCGACGAGTTAACGGCCCGGGACGTCAGCCAGGTGTTGCGAGAGGTTGTGCTCGGGCGTCGGACAATGAGGAAGGTAGGCCGCCTGTTCACAGAGCAGCTGTACGCCAGTCATTGCCAGGTCGATGTAGAGGGCTGGCTGATCACGATTTACAACGACGGAGATGAGCCGGACTACTGCGCGAGCTGTGAGAGTCCCGATGGGCTGCGCTGGGAATTCGATCCAGGTAGTCGGGCAGATCCGGTTGCTCTGTTATCCATGTGGAAACATCAGACTCTGAAGCGGATGTTGAACGCTCTGTAGGGCAAGGCCCGGCTTTCGTGAATCGAGCCACGTCGTAAGCTGAAGTCTCGCCTCTCGGGCGACCTTCCATCAGCCCGGCGCGCTCCGCTGGGTGTCTCTCATTTAGTGATATCTCGAAGACGGCTTGATGCCGCTAAGGCTGCTGCCGCTCACACCCGCCTCACTCGGCTAACCTCTATAGCATCGGCGGTGGCAGATGGAAAATTGCTCGCTAGGCCCCAGCTGGCCACTGCTAAAAAGGACAGAAATCATTTCGAGGGTGCAAAGGATATGCGCAAGAAAGGTCAATCATGGTTTCTGCCGCTTCTAGTTCTCTTCGTAATGGTCTGGGCCATTGGCAGGAAGGATTCGCCGAAAACTGAGCCACCAGTTATCCAGGCGCCGGTTAGCACTTTGGCCTCAACCTCATCACCAGCACCAGAACCTTCACAAGCCTCAGCACCCGAGCATTTCGTCAACGCGGACAAGCTGAATCTGCGCGCTCAACCGGGTGGGACAGTGATCTCCAGCCTCAAGCGCGGTGAGAAGGTTCAGGTCTATGAGCAGAAAGCGGAATGGGCGCATCAGCCTCGACGGCCAACCAGAACGATGGATCTCCTACAAAAACCTGTGCAGCGGCTCGAACTGCTTTGTCACCCCGCAGCCCAAAAGGGAGCGCCCTGCTCCGCAGCCAGTTCGAAGCTCAACACCTGAATATGGATCATCGTGCCCCTGCTCTTCTGGTCGTGTCTGCATAGGCCCAAGAGGCGGCCGCTACTGCATCACATCTGGGGGAAACAAACGCTATGGCGTTTAACCTATTGCTAATGATTGGGCTTGGCTGGGCCGCCAAGGACGCGAAGCTGATAGTCAGTAACAGCCTGAAACTGATGTTCAGCCAGCATCCGCAAACGCTCGAGCTCGGCCCCGATGATCCCTTCAGTTTGTGCCTGGTGATACCGCTTCATAGCCTCTACAGCGTCCGAGTACATTGGATGATCAGGAGGCAGAACGCTGTTGAGATCCTTCGCCATCATGATTGTCCTCTGGTCTATGGGATTAGCTCAACCATAACCTCAAATACGCTAGCTTCGGCAGTGGCGGTATGGGAACTCGGAGGTGAGAGCTAAACAGAAACAGTCTTTGAATCAGGATTTCTACGCAAACGGCCTGACTACGGCACTTTTCGAATTAGTGTACTGGTTCGCCGAGAGCACCGGCTTTGTGCAGTTGGTAGTCGATCACGGTCTGGTACAAGTGATCCGCCTCGATGCGAAGGCGCTCGATCTCAGTGTCAGGTCTGCCTTCGGCCATTGCCTCGTTATAGGCCCTGATGGCCTCCAGCGCCTGCTTCAGTAGAGGCTCACCTGCTTCCGCCATTCCCAGCAGTGTTCGTTTCATCTGCTTGCCTCTGAACCGTCAATCATTCAATACCGAGTTCTACCGTAGGATTTTCTGGAGACAGGGCATACCCACGGAAATGTGGGCCATGGTGAGCTTGTTCCCACAGAGGTGAGTCCTGTCCACCGAGCGAATCTCCACCGCGCGCAACCATGACAGAAACCACCTGCTGTAGTCTTCGATGGCCTGCTCGAGCCGGCGTTCTGGCGCTCGTATTGCCGTAACCCAGGACAATCGCCTGCGAAAAGGTCAACTTAGACTCCCCGTGGTGAAGCCAGTTGAGGTAGCTCGCAAAACCTTTTCATCGGGTCTTACGGATAATGATCTGAGCCCGCACGCCTGCGCTAGATAACCACCGAACTGCCTGCCGCAGCCTTTCCCAGGCTAACTCCGACTTGTTATCACACTCAGCGCGGTTGCAATGAGTAAACATACGCCGCTGGCGATGAAAGTCGCTTGGTAACCTATCCCGTCGTACAGCACACCGCCTATTGTTGCACCAGCGGTGATAGCCAACTGAATCACCGCGACCATCAAACCACCACCGGCTTCTGCGTTATGCGGCAGCACTCTGGCCAACCAGGTGAACCACCCTACAGGCGCACAAGTCGCGACTAGCCCCCACACGCCTAGCAGCGCAGCAACAGGAACAACCCAGCTACCCACCACGATCACGGCGAATGCTATGGCCGTCATGATCAAGGGTATCCCAACCAGAACCTTGTTCATGCTCTGGCTGACGAGAGAGCCAGCCAACATTGTGCCCACCAATCCTGCCACACCGATAATCAAGAGCAGGAGCGAGAGCGTGGGCACATCGACATAGGTGACTGCCTCCAGGAAGGGTCGAAGATAAGTAAAGAGCGTGAACTGCCCCATGAAGAGAAACGCTACAGCTGCCATGCCAAGGGCAATTTTTTTGTTCCCAAGCAAGCGCAACGATCCGCTGGCCGAGACTCGAGTGCGCTCACTCGGCATTGCCGACAGGGTGAAGAATTGCCAGATCAACGCTAATGCGGCTAAGGGCACTACGCAAAAAAATGCTCCTCTCCAGCCAATCATGCCACCCAAGTAGCTCCCCACAGGTGCTGCGATTGCCGTAGCCAACGCAGTACCGCCCTGCATCACAGCGATAGCCTTCGGTACAAGTCCCTCGGGGGCGATGCGTATCATCACGGCGGTGGACATTGACCAGTATCCGCCTATAGCGATTCCGAGTATGGCTCGCCCAACCATCAACGTCAGATAGTTCGGAGCGAAGGCCACCATGCCTCCGGAAACCAGCATGAGTGCCGTTGTGGTCAAGAGAATGGGCTTGCGGTCTATACCCTGAGTCAAAGTGGAGAGCAGCAAACTGGTGATTACGGCAAAGAAACCTGAGATGGAAATTGCCTGTCCTGCTTGGCCCTCAGTAAGTGAGAGATCGGATGCAATGGGCGTGAGTAAACTCACCGGCACGAACTCTGATGCCACCAGGGCGAAAGCACAGAGCGACATCGCTAGGACAGCGCTCCACACCTGACGGCTGGAATGTCGAATGGGTATTGCAGGGCTTGTCATGGCGCTTCTCGTTGAATCAATTTCAAAACACACGGGTGCCCAGGCCCAGCTAGCAGGAGCAGGGCCTGGAAACAGCAGCAGCTACTTGAGGTTTTCGCGGAAGAACGTCGCCAGTTTGCTGAAGGGGATTAGCTCCACGCGGTCATACAAATCCACATGGCCGGCGCCTGGAACGATCATTAGCTCTTTGGGTTCGCCAGCCAGGCGATACGCCTCTTCGCTAAACTCACGGGAATGAGCATCCTCCCCGGCGATGAACAGCATGGGACGGGGCGAAATCGTCTCGATATCATTGAACGGATAGAAGTTCATGAACCTGACATTACTGGTCAGTGTGGGGTGTGTCGTCAGAAGCGGCGACAGCCCCTGTGGGGTGAACTCACCACGTGGCGTGCGGTAGAAGTCGTAGAATTCTCGCTCGATAGCGTTGGAATGCTCTGTCAACTGATCGACCGTGCCGCTGGTGTGGAGTGTGTCCCCGCCGGCAAACTCAACATCACGCTGAGCGGCCGCTTCGGCAATAATCTGCTTGCGTTTCTCGACCGTGACACCATGTTTGAGTCCATCACGATTCGCAGCACCCATGTCGTACATGCTAACCGTGGCAATGGCTTTCATGCGTGGATCGATCTTCGCGGCACTGATGGCAAAGCTACCGCTGCCGCAGATGCCCAACACGCCAATACGGTCACGATCAATAAAGCCTTGGGCGCCGAGATAATCGACCGCAGCATTGAAATCTTCGGCATAGATGTCCGGCGATACCAGGTTGCGGGGACGCCCCTCGCTTTCACCCCAAAAGGACAGATCGATGGCCAGTGTGACGAATCCCTGCTCTGCCAGTTTCTGGGCATAGAGATTCGAGCTTTGCTCTTTCACTGCCCCCATTGGGTGGCCGACGATGATGGCGGGATAGCGGGTATTGCGGTTGAGATTCTTAGGTACAAACAGGTTCCCGACCGTGCTCATCTGGAACTGGTTTTTGAAGGAAACCCGTTGCAGTGAAACCTGATCACTCTTGTAGAAATTGTCGGCCCCATGGGACATGTCGGCGGCTCCAGCAGTGATTGAACTGGCCATCAAGGCAAACGCAACGAACAAAGACTTCATGCACATCTTCCTGTCTGCTCAAAATGGAAGTGAAACGAGCGGCCTTCGTCGCTGAGAACACTGGCCATCTCGCCTGGCCCTAATCTTCTTCGCGTAAAGGGGTGCATCAGTAGAGCAAACCGCTAGTTTTCTTGCCTAAATGTCCAGCCCCTACTCATCGGACATGGACAGCTAAATCGACGAGCAAGTAGTGTTAGCTACACGATGATCGGAATCCTCGCCATGGTCGCCACCACACCACTACCTGCAAACACGAACCAGATGACCACGCTGTGCAGGGTGATTAGCGCCCACGCGCCCACTGCTGGAGATTTCGCGACAGCCATTGCCGACCTCTGCGTGTACAGGCGTATTGCCCCAGCTCCCCCAATGATGTGTATTGTCGAACCAAGCATCGTGCTGGTGGTGCAAGGCGCCAAGGAAATGGTCATCGGCAGCAATGTTTTCCCTTACGACACGACGCGCTTCCTGGTCACCTCGCTGAAAATTCCCGCTAACTCAGCGGTGACGGTCGCAAGCGATGCCTCGCCCTGCCTTGGCCTTGTGTTCAAGCTCGACCTTCGCACACTTGCAGAGCTAATAGCGCAAGATGGGCGTCTTCCTGTGAGTGGACAGTCTTTCCGCACAAGCGCTGGAGTAGGTCAACTGAACTCGAAATTAATGGAAAGCTTCGCACGGCTGATCCAACTACTGGAGGAGCCGGAAGCGATACCTGTGTTATGGCCCCTGCTGCAGCGAGAGATCCACTATCGGTTACTGTTGAGTGACCAGGCCCCTTTACTGAGGCATATAGCCTCCGTGGGCAGCAAGGGTCATCGGATTGCCAAGGCGATCGACTGGATGAAGCTGAACTACGCCGCCCCTTTGCGGGTAGAAGAACTCGCCTCTCAAGTTCAGATGGGGCTATCTACATTCCATCAGCATTTCCGACAGCTGACCGCAATGAGTCCACTGCAGTATCAGAAATGGTTAAGGTTGAACGAGGCTAAACGACTGATGCTCAACGAGCATCTGGATGCTGCTACAGCGGCCTTCAAGGTTGGTTACGAAAGCCCTTCTCAGTTCAGTCGCGAATACGGGCGTCAATTCGGGACGCCTCCCAAACGCGATATTGCAGAGCTGCGGTCAAATGCCACCGCCATTACTCCTAGCACGCCTTGATCCTTACCACTCGGAAAGTCAGCGTGTCGGTCAGGGCTGGGCTGGCGTTAAAGGTTACCAGTGAAATCATGCTGGCCGTCCAGGCCACAATTCGTGAGGTGCAGCTGCTATGCGCGATCTGCTGACGTTCCTGCATCAGCTGAGGCGCTCCGAGCTGCGCGACAGGTCATTGACTAATTCGCGAGCCAGATGGTGAGTCTCCGTCGCCTACGCGCATTTTTTTGATCGCTTCGCGCTAAAAGATTGGAACAGCATCATTTACAGTAAACAGTCCAAAGCTCATCCACCCGGGTAGTAAAGCTTTGGCTCATCATCTCCCGGCGCATGCCCCAGCTAGGATCGACCGACACACGCTAAACGTATCGTCCCCCTACCCGCTTCTCACTTGCCACCGGCTGAGCCGCCGCAAACAAATCACCCGTGATTTCGTTCAGTTGGCTGAGGCCGAGCAGCCGAAGCTCTGGCTTGCTGTAACGGAAGCCCTCCCGGTGCACCCGCTCCACGCCCTCCTTCGCCGCCTTTGTCAGCAAACGCGTATCGTCAGTTCGGTATGGCGCGTTCACCTATGACTGATTTGCCGGGGGACTCGACCAGCACGCAGTTGCCCTTCCCATATCCCTTGCTTGGACACCGTGAGCTTGACCTGCACCGGGGCAGCCTGAATCCGCCCTAAACCCGGGTAACGTGCGGAGCGATATTTAGGGGTGCGGTATGCTCAATGAGCCAAGCTGCTGACCTGAAGCTCATACCTCGCTTGTGTCAATTCTGACTCCGCTTGCTGCAGCTCAGCTTTGACGCCCGTCCACATCAAAACCAACGTCGCGATCTTTTCGCGAGAGGCCGTCAATTCCTCGCCCATCACCGCCAACTCGCTCTCAAGCAACAGGCACTGCTGCTCGAGCAGCTCCTCGCGCGAGAAAAACGTAAAGCGATCATCAGGGGTCTGGTCGGGCTTGTTCATAGCACTTATCACCGAGAGTAGTACAAATGTTCTCCTGACGAGCTTAGCGAGATATACTGGATGCATCAACAGTGTTTCGACGGAACGGTAGCTCCTCCTGTCCGCAGGGCTAGCCCAGCCCACAGGCTTCGAGGCTGCGCGGAAATCCCACGTGGACTTCACCGGAGACACGCTCAAGTGGAGATATCGCATATGTCACTGAATTCGTCTTTCGCCATCGTCCTTCGGGCGCTACGCAGTCAGCGAAAAATCACGCAGCGGGACTTTGGTGACACGAGTCGGACGTTTCTTTCAAAGCTCGAAGGCGGCAAGTCCAGCCTGACGCTAGATAAGTTCGAACAGGTAAGTCAGCGACTGGAGGTGAGCTCACTGACACTGCTGACACTGACCTTGAGCTTGGAATCTGGGAAATCCTCAGCGGAGCTCATCGATGATCTTCGCTTGGAAATTGAGAGCCTGGAGCGTGATGGTGGCTTACCTCGCTTGCAAGAAGTCCCCCACTCTAGTGGCATCCGCTTGGCATCTTAAATGCGATTCAGGCGGTAGCCTCATAGCCTCAGGCCTGCCTGAAACTGCTTGATCCAATCATGCTCCTGGGCGTGCCCCTAATCGGGGACGGCTGTCGTGAACCGACCCCTGACGTCGCCCTGGGGCGGCCCTACCGGGCTTCCATGCTCACGCCTCTGGCCCATTGGGCCGGCGCGCTCCGCTTGCCATTTGACCACAAGATTGAACGACGTGAACCGTCGCAAAATCTCTGTCGCAGATCACGTGCACATGGCTGGCCGCGTTGGTAGAGTTTGGTGATGACATTGTCGGTACTTTTCTTTCACCCAATTTTCACGACACCTAGGCAACACTTGCCCTATCCCTACGTGTGATAGCAGCTCCCATTAGCCCGCCTAGCAGCGGGCTTTCTTTTGCCTGGAATCCGTCATCAACACAGGCCGTTTGTCTTCTGAATTGTCCGTTCTGCTGGCCCAGGCTGTCCCTCAAGGACACTAGCTAGAGCCAATCTCATGCCACAACTCATCAGATTCATAACCCTTCCCCTGGCCTGTAGTCTGCTGTGGGCTTGCGCTGCTCCTGAGACAAAGTCGCCAGTGGAGACACCTGGTAGGCCCGAATCAGCAAAGACTCAGCTGCTGGAAGCCGGAGCCGCGACCTTGCAGGCCAAGCCGCCCATTGAGGCTATTAACGCGTACCTGGATGGCTTCCACTTTTACAATGGACATCCTGATGTGCAGATGGAAGCGCATCACTACTGCTCCATCCTGAATGAGGATGTCATCCAGTGCGTTATCTTCGACGGTAATACCAAAGAAGCGAAGATTATGGGTGTCGAGTACATCATCGACGAAAAGCTGTTTGCTGGTCTGCCTGCCAAGGAGAAGGCGATGTGGCACAGCCATGGCTATGAGGTTTCATCCGGGCAGTTGATCGCGCCGGGTATCCCTGCACCTGCAGAACATGCGCTGATGGAGCGGCTTGCCCATACCTACGGGAAGACATGGCACACGTGGCACACCGACCAGGACAAAGCCCTACCGGTGGGCGTTCCGCAGTTGATGATGGGGTTCACAGTGGATGGCCAGGCTGATCCAACGATGGTCAAGCAGCGGAATCAGCGTCTGAGAGTGGATGCGGCAAAAACGAAAGCTCAGCGGGCTGACATTCAAATCCCTGCGGCTGATCCCAAGGCGGATGGTTGGCAGCATGGCAATGTCATTCAAATCACCGATCCGACCGGCGCTCATTTCCATCAGCCCGCTACATCGACACCTGAGAAAGCGAACAGCTGATCAAGCCAGTAGCCTTAGAGCTTCGCCTCGAGGCACCGGCAGGAAAGACTGAACGTGCCCCTATCAGGGACGCTGTCGTAAACCGCAACCTGGCTTCGCTAAGTTGCGGCCCTCCGGGCTTCCATCCTCACAGGTTTTGGGCAGTTTAGCCGCGCTCAAGGCGAACTGGCCACTGCAGTCGTGCTGTCGAATGAGTGGGTGCCAGGAACTGCTTCACAAGCAGAACTGTGCGATCACATCTTCTGATGACATAACTTGGGCATATTCAGTGCCCAATATTGCTAAGGTCAGCTCATAAACGGTAAAGGCGTCCCAACACGTTCCGTTTGACCTGTTGACGGGTACGGCAGTTGTGGCATCCGCTGGGAGAATAATTTCGTATCCAAGTGCCTTCCCCGCTCGGATAGTCGCATCCATGCTGTTATGAATCACAACGCCAGCCAGAACAATACGTTTTACTTGCATGCTTCTCAGAATGGCATCCAATCGGGTTGCTATGAATGCACAGTTCTCATGCTTGATGATGACAGCCTCGCCCTCTATCGGAGCCACTTCTTTCTTGATTCCATTCCAGGGGCCGTGCACGTGATAGCTAGAGGTAGGATTCTTTTCATCATGCTTCACATGAAGGACAGGCCAGCCATTTGATCGCCAGTGCCGCAAAAGGCGCTGGATGACAGACAAATAACCAGGGTGGCTCTTGCCATTCCAGATAGGCTGATCAATAGCATCTTGAACATCTAGGATAATCAGGGGGGTGTGAGGCGTAGCCTTCATATGCGGCCGTTTCCTTACGATGGATGCTCAGTGTGCTGCAACGACCTCCCTTCAACAAGCAGTGCAGTCTCGATAGGGAATCGGTGCCGACAAAAGACCAGTGATGAGCGGCTGCTACACGTACCTGGATTCCGGTCGTGCTCGCGCATGGCCTGTTGGGCGGACGCTTACGTTAGAGCCACCGCAAACTCCATACGTCCGTTCAAATTTCAGCGGGTTCCGATGTCAGCGCTTCCACTTCATCGAGATGGATAAGTTGTGGCAGGCCCCGGGAAAGCAAGGCCGCGGCTGTAGGCTTTAGCATGGTGGAACTCAGCTCCTCCCAGCCGTTCCACTTACACGCGACAATGCCTCTCCCCAGCGCAACGCTGCAGCCATCAGTGAAGTCAGTGGTGAAGATATGGTGGAGCACATTGCCTACCTCAATGGTGCCCACGAGATGCAAGCCTGAGCAGTGCAACGATAGGGCATTCCAAAGCTCTCTAGCGGCAGCCACGGTTGGGGCCTCTCCTCTCTCAAGGAGACCGTTTGGAAACTTCCATTTGGCACCCTTCCTGCGAACAAGAAGAACCTGGTCATTTCGAGTACAGATGATCGTTACTTTTGCCCTTGCTGGACGATGCTTGATGACGCTCATGAGGGATCGCACCTAAAGAACGCGCGACATCCTGAACGCTGGGACGAACTTCCTTATGCTGATGACTGCCGGGGTGCAAGCTGAGTTCCGGCACCCTGCTCAAGTCTGGGGCTGGTGCAGCATTACAGTCACCTTGTTCAGGAGTACCTGAATGTCGAACGGTTTTGTGATCACTGCCGTGCTAGGTGTCAGGAATCCACCTTTCAAAACCGATGCCTCTGCAAAACCGGTCACGAATAGAACCAGAAGGTCTGGAAAAGCCTCACGAGCGGCATCTGCCACCTGCCGTCCATTCAGCGCACCTGGAAGCCCGACATCGGTGACGAGCAGATCATAAGGCGGGCACGAACGAAGCGTATGCATGGCGCTAGATCCATCTTCAGCCTCATCAACTTCATATCCGGCCTCCATCAAGGCTTCCACTATGGACATGCGCACGATTGGTTCGTCATCGACTACTAGAATTCTCCCGCCCCCTTGACCGCTAAGCGCACTCTGCCTGGCCTCGCCCTCGAGTAATTCCAGTTGCCCTTCGAATTTTGGCAGCAAGAGGCGGATCGTCGTGCCCACACCCTCTTGGGAATGCACATCAATCTGGCCACCGGACTGCAGTACAAAACCGTGCACCATGGATAGCCCCAGTCCGGTGCCCTGGCCAAGTGGCTTAGTGGTGAAGAACGGGTCAAATATCCGCTGGATGTTCTCGGGAGAGATGCCGCTTCCCGAGTCAGTGACAGAAATCGCGATGTACTCGCCTGCAGGCAGGTCGGCACGAGCTGCCACCAGGTCGTCGAGTTCGATTGTCTGCGTGGTGATGGAGATCGCACCGCGCCCCTCGGGCATGGCATCTCGCGAGTTGATCGCCAGGTTGAGCAGCGAACTCTCCAGCTGGGCAGGGTCAATCCGGGACAACCCGAGATCCGGCTCCAGATGCGTGATGACAGCAATTGCCGGCCCCACCGAGCGATTGATCAGGTCGACCAGACCATCGATAAGTATGTTGACGTCCGTAGGCCGGGGATCGAGGGTCTGCCGTCGAGAGAATGCGAGCAGGCGCTGAGTCAGCGATGCTGCTCGCTTGGCGCTGACTTGAATTCCCTCCAACAGCCGCGCCGTAGCTTCCCCTTTCCCCTGTTTCAATCGCCGTGATAGTAAATCGGCGCTTCCCAGAATCGCCGCCAGGATGTTGTTGAAGTCGTGCGCAATTCCGCCCGTTAACTGCCCAAGAGCTTCCATTTTTTGAGCTTGGCGAAGGGCTTCGTTGGCCTGTGAAAGCTCATCTGTGCGTTGAGCGACCCGCTCTTCAAGTGTGGCTTTCGCCTGCTGTACCTGCCGATAAAGCTGGGCGTTATCGATGGCCACTGCTGCCTGGGCGGCCAGGGCAACTACCAGCCGTTCGTGCCGCTCAGTGAATTTTCCCGGTTCAGGATGACCGAAAAACAACCCTCCCAGGACATCGCCTGTTCTCGATACCACTGAGATCGCCAAGTAACTGCGTACGGGCAGATGCCCCTTAGGCATTCCATGATGGGGCTCGAACTGGCCATAGCGAGGGTCAGCCAGGATGTCCAAGGATCGAACGACACCTTCATTCCGGAAAGTGGGTGCAAACACCGGAGTGGCGCGAGGATGACCCAACTTTTCAAATGCCGAGCGATCAGCCCCTGACAAGGTATAAAGCTTCAGATGCGCGCCGGCATCGTCGACCTCGTTGGCAAAGTAAGAGCCAAAAGCTGCTCCTGTGAGCGACGTTGCTGCATCCGTCAGGTTCTGCACGATCCGTTCAAGGTTCAGGTCACTGGCGAACGCCGCGTTAATGTCTCGAAGGATCTCAAGCGTGCGGCTTTCCTCTTTAAGCGCTCGCTCGGTTTCCACCCGTTTCGTGACATCGAAGCCTTCGCAGAAAATACCGGTCACTACACCGGCATCGTCGAATACAGGCTCATACACGAAATCGAGGTAGCGGATCTCGGCCCCCTCTGATTGCCAGAGCAGCGAAATAGGTGTGCCGGTAGCGACAAACCGCTCGCCCGACTTGAACACCTCATCCAGCCAGGAAAAATAACCCTGCCCTTCAAGATCGGGGAATACATCACGTACAGAGCGGTTGAGATAGCCTCGATCACCAAAGCTCCGCCTGAAGGCCTCGTTGACGAATTCAAAGATGTGGTCAGGGCCTCGGAAGATGGTGATGAACCCCGGTGCCTGGTCGAACATACGGCGATCCCGACCCAGCATAATGTGCGACGGTACGGGTTCAAGGGCTGACGGCTGTACTTCTTGCCCTTGCACCAGGACAGCAACGATGTGCCCCTCAGGGGCTCTCAAAGGACTCAAGCTGAACGCCCACGCCTTTTCTCGATCCAGGCGAACCGGAAACTCCGAATCGGAAAGTAATAACAGGCTTGCCTTATCCATTACCGCTTCGAGCTGCAGACCGACCCGCCCCCACACCGCCGTCCAGACCTCGTGCGCGGGCCTGCCCAGCCCTAGGGGATGACGGTGTCCCATGGCAGGGATCCAGGTGTCGTTGTAGAGCAGTGTTCTGTCGGCACCCCAAAGAAGCGCAGTGGGCAGATCCGAGCTGAGCAAGAAATTCACGGCGTGCTGCAGCTGAACTGGCCAGCACCCTGGATCACCTAGGGTAGTACTGGCCCAATCTACTCGACGCATCTGGGTACCAATCTGGCCGTCGTTCGTCACGAACGATTCGATTGCTGAGCGTTGATCACCGTAATCCATAGGACAAAGCACCACGGGGGGAGACCTATAAATTTAACTCAAGATCCATGCATCGGCGTGCTGGTCTGACAAATGCTGGCAGGCGCCAATGCTCACACCGTCGTTTAACGTGAACTTTCCCCCTGATTTTCAAGCCCTCCGTACATAGAGGAGGACTGAACATGACCAACCTACGAGAGATGCATTCGACAGTAATCTGCTTGCAGGAGGGGAAGATTCTTCTTGTCCGCAAAGACGCTCCTGAATGGTCACTCCCAGGCGGCAAGATTGATCCTGGCGAAGGGCATGTTGACGCGGCAAAACGAGAGCTGAAGGAGGAGACAAGCCTGCCCTTCACTGGCGCTCGGTTTCTGGGCCATTACATCTTCGATGACGAAGAACACTACCTCTATCAAATGTCTATCGAACCCACGATGCTGCCGAGCGCGGGTCACGAAATCGTGGAATGCCGCTGGTTCAGTGGTCATGAACTGACAGGAGCGATGGTGAAACAAACCAACATCAAGCTGCTGAAGCGAGAAGGCTTGATCTATCACGGGTAGTAAAGCGCTCCGAGGCTGGTGGGCGCTGTAGTCCCACGGAATGCAGCTGTATCGCCCTGCCTCAGGGTATGGGATCACCAGGATGGCGGCCAGCAATGGCCGCCACCAGCCTTACATAATTCTTATGCCACTTGCCGTTCAGCAGGCTGCTGATTGGTCGCAAGGCATCGTGCACGTGCGACGCCCCATGCCAGGGCCCGAGTCATCGACTCACCTGGACGCGAGTAGAAAGCCTCTTCATGCAGCGCCATCCCCGTCCCGGCATATACCCCGATGAACAATTGGGTACTGCCCGTGCGCGACAGTCGCACCTGGATGTCCATGGTCGTCCCATCGTCGAGCGTCTCATCGTGAGACCTGTGGTGAAGCGTTGGATCTGCCCATCTCCAGAAAACATCACCGCGAATCCGCATGCCGACCTCCTACGACTTTAGTCTTATTAGTGGGGTGCTCTCACCATAGCGCAGCGAAGCGGCAATGCAATCGCCGCTTGGCGGATTATGGGGTTCAATATGACAGGACATGACGAGGGATGGTGTTGAGCTGAGACTAGCCAAGTACCGGCCAGTTATGGATTTTATAAGCCTTCAGTAGGTTGGTTCTGAGTGCCGACTTACCCACGTCTCTATCCGTATGATTGCCCCATAGCATAGGAGCCGAGGCAAACCAGAACCCTCTGTCGCCTACTTTTCCTCATCACAATTCTTTGCACGGCAGCTGGATAAGCAGCGCTTCACGAACTACATGGCTGTACACCGAGATTTGCAGGAGACATAGCGCCTCATCGGCCCGCTGCAAAACCCGTCTCGCGAAGCTTTTATCTTGCGAAGAGCTCGTCTTCCCCTAATCACTAAGCAAGCCGCAGTCAGTACCTCGGCTAAGCTCGGCTTGTTCCTTGTTTTGTCTTGGCATCGCATTCCCTTACGTTCTTCGTATATCGCCCGGCGCCGCATGCCGCTGAATCCTGTCACGCGCTCATGATTTCATCCCGATTTGCTGTTGCATCTCCATCGTGATGCGCTGGTCAACCTCAACCATATCACCCCATGGATCATCGCCACCAAGCTCATCCAGACGCTCCTGCAAATTTTTGATGTTCCATCTGGCTGCCGACTGCAGCTCTATGATTTCCTCCCGGAAGATCGGCACTGACACGGGCAGCCCTTCCCTCGCCCGCGCCGAAAAGACGTTGGCGGTCGTAGCTCCCTTACCGTTCCGCAGGTAATCGATGAAGATCTTGCCAATGCGGTTCTTAGGGCCCATTACGGCCGCGAACCGATTCGGGATAAGCTTCGCGATGTACTTTACGATGGCCTGGCTGAAGGCTTTCACCTCTTCCCACGAAGCCTTAGGCGTGAGCGGCACCATGATGTGGATACCCTTTCCTCCACTGGTTTTGAGAAACGACTGCAGACCCAACTCATCGAGCACTACCAAGGTCAGCTGAGTGGCTTCGACCATGGCCTTCCAAGGCAGCGCGGGATCAGGATCGAGATCCAACACGAAGCGGTCTGGCTTGTCGATGTGGTCAGTCGTACCGTTCCAGGAATGCAGTTCAATGGTGCTCATTTGCACAGCACCGACAAGAGCCTCGACGTTGTTGATGACCATGCCCGCTTTGCCGGCTTCGGCCTTGGGCACCGTGGTGATATTCGGGATGGCCAGGCGATCTGCATTCTTCTGGAAAAACAGCTCTCCGGTGATCCCCTCTGGTGTCCTGACCAGAGCAATTGGCCGGTCTTTCAGGTGAGGCAGGAGCCAAGGTGAAACCTGCGCGTAGTATTCGGCCAGGTCTCGTTTGGTGAGGCCGCTGCTGGGATCAATAACACGCTCAGGATGGGTGATCCGCACCTTGGTCGCGGAGGTTTTGTCTTCCGACTTCGCTTTAGCTGACCCTCCCCCCTTCGGCGCAGGCGCCGGCTTCTCCTCCGTAATCTCCTGGACAGGCTTGTCCGTCCGGATACCTTGGAACACCGCGTGCCTGACCACACCGTCCGAGGTGATCTCGGCGAAGGTGACCTCGGCCAGCAGGGTAGGCCGCAACCAGTGAATGCCTTTGCCGTCGACACCTTTCGGTGGGTTCATCACCGGCACCTGTTTCTGCTCCAGCGGCAGTAGCGTTTCCAGGATGGTGGCGAGAGTCGATTCAGTAAAACCAGTGCCGACCTTGCCGGCGTACCGCAACTTCCCACTGTCTTCATCATTGAGGGCAAGGACGAGGGCGCCAAAGCCACTCCTTGCACCTTTCGGGTCGGTGTAGCCGACGATCACAAACTCTTGGCGATGTTGGCACTTGAGCTTGACCCACGTATCACTGCGCCGGGAGACGTAGGGACTGCCCAAGCGTTTGCCAATCAACCCCTCCATGCGCATCTGGCAGGCACTGTTCATCAATGCGTCGACGTCTTCGGTGAAGTCTTCGGAGAACCTCAGCAGCGGGTCGGTCGAGTCATCGAAAATCTGCTTCAACAAACCTCGACGATTCTCTACCGGCACCTGCCGAAGATCCGCGCCATTGAGGTACGGCAAGTCGAACAGGTAGTAGACAATTCCTTGACTCCTACCGGCGTCGAAAGCATTTTGTAGCAGTTGGAAATTCGGCACGCCGTTCTCATCTAGGATGACGATCTCGCCGTCCAGCCAAGCCGTTGCAAGCCCAAGCGAGGCAATTGCAGCCGCCTGCTTGGGCAACTTCATAGTCCAATCGTGACCATTGCGGGTGAACAGCCGGACTTCATCTCCATCGACGCGGCACAGCATGCGGTAACCATCGAACTTGATTTCGTAGCGCCACTCTTCGCTTCGAGGGCTGGAGTCCACCAAGGTCGCTAGCTGCGGAGACAGCTTCTCTGGCAGTGCTGCAGCCACAGCGTCTTCTGTGCTCGGCCCGGTGACGGTTGTAGGAGGGGTCGGATTGGATGACGTTGCTTTCACCCGACCGCGCTTCTTGGGGATGATGGTACGGTCGCTCAGCACACTGTTGGGCAGATCGACCACAACGTCGAAATCGGCAAGCGGTTTAGCGGCCTCGTCTTGGTGCTTGATCAGAAACCACTGCTCCTGCTTTCCCTCTATGTTCGTTCGAACGAGGTTCCACTCACCACATAGCTTTTCACCCTGCAACTCGAACTTCATGCGGCCGTTCTTATAGGCCTCCGCTGGATCACCTCGAGGAAGCCAGACACCGCGATCCCAAACGATCACATCCCCAGCGCCGTAGTGCCCTTCGGGGATGGTGCCTTCGAACGAGGCGTAATCGAGTGGGTGATCTTCGACATGCACCGAGAGGCGCTTCACTTTTGGATCGAAGCAAGGCCCCTTGGGTATGGCCCAGCTTTTAAGGGTGCCATCAAGCTCCAGACGGAAATCGTAGTGCAGCCGGGTGGCATCATGTTTCTGAACACAGAACTGTAAGGCTTGAGGAGCGGCACGCTTTGAACGCCTCGAAATTCTTGGCTCACCTGATGGTTCGGGTGTGGCATCGAAATTCCGCATTTGGTTGTATTTTTCAAGGCCAGGCAGGGTTGAGTCGTGAACTGATTCGTCAAGCCTTCCAATAAGCTCCTCTACAAGGGCTTCTAGCGAAATGCCTCGATGGGTGGCTTCCCCGGTAAGGATCTGATTGACCATCGTATTGCGAAGCTCTGGCAACGGTTCACCTGCCTCCAGGGCCTCGGCTTCGCCTAATGCACGAATTTGCTGAAGCGCATCTGGGTGGTCAGCTGCAAAGATCATGAAAGCAAGCGAAGTGTCGTCCACTTGAGTTTCACTCCCCGGGATTAGCCTTCCTGATTTGATTCAAGCAACCGGATTATCGTTCAGACCAGAATCGGGGCTCCGTGAGAGCTCAGGTAATTAAGGGCAGCACCACTCGACAGGTTCAGCTGAACTTTGGCCCTCAATGAGGCTTCCCCTGCATACCTCTATCGAAATCCACGGTTGCAGGAGCTTGAGACAATGAGAGCATTGACTTACCACGGAGCTAACGATGTCAGAGTCGATACCGTCCCCGACCCCATTATTAAAGACCCCGACGACATCATCCTCAGGGTCACCGCGACTGCCATTTGTGGCTCTGATCTTCATCTGTACCGAGGAAAGATTCCGGAAACAGAGTCGGGCGATATCTTCGGCCACGAGTTTATGGGCATCGTCGAAGACATAGGGAAGGACGTAACCAATCTGCAGGTAGGCGACCGTGTAGTGATCCCCTTTGTCATCGCTTGCGGCAGTTGCTTCTTCTGCCAGCACGATCTGTTCGCCGCCTGCGAAACCACTAACACTGGACGCGGTTCCATCATTAACAAGAAAGGCATTCCGCCAGGCGCCGCATTGTTTGGCTACAGCCATTTGTATGGTGGCATTCCAGGCGGCCAGGCCGATTACGTGCGTGTACCCAAAGCCAATGTTGGCCCCTTCAAGGTGCCCACCGCCCTAGCTGACGATAAAGTGCTTTTTCTTTCCGACATATTGCCGACCGCCTGGCAGGCCGTCACCAACGCCGAGATCGGCCAAGGTTCCTCAGTCGCCATTTACGGCGCGGGGCCAGTGGGTCTACTCAGCGCGGCGTGCGCGCGAATGCTCGGCGCGCAGACCATCTTCATGGTGGATGACAACGACTACCGCCTAGCCTACGCCCGCGACGCCTACGGCGTAATTCCAATCAACTTTGAGCAGGATGATGATCCCGCCGACAGCATCATCCGACAAACATCGGGTATGCGGGGCGTCGACGCCGTTATCGACGCCGTTGGCTTCGAGGCCAAGGGCAGCACTGCAGAAACAGTCATGACGGCACTCAAGATCGAAGGCAGCAGCGGCAAGGCCCTGCGCCAAAGCATTGCCGCCGTGCGGCGCGGGGGCGTAGTCAGTGTGCCGGGCGTGTATGCCGGCTTCATTCACGCCTTCATGTTTGGCGATGCGTTCGACAAGGGGCTGACGTTCAAGATGGGCCAGACCCATGTGCAGAAATACCTACCGGAATTGCTCGAACACATAGAAGCCGGGCGTCTGCAACCGGAACTGATCGTTACTCACCGCCTAGCCCTGGAAGAGGCTGCCATGGGCTACAAAATGTTCGATCAAAAACAGGATAACTGCCGGAAAGTCATCCTCGTTCCAGGGGCGGCCTCTGGAACGTTAGGGAGTGATTACGTGTAAGCCACCGGAGGACAAACTCATGAACGACCTTGGTACGTACTTCTGGATCGCGGTAGCAACCATTCTTTTGTTGATCGACCTGTGGGCAATTGTCAGCGTGTTCCGAAGCGACAAGACCGATGCGACCAAAGCCATGTGGGCCTTGCTGATCCTGGCTCTACCGCTGGTTGGACTGGCCGTTTGGGGAATAGCTGGGCCGCGTGGGATTAAACGCGGGACTGGGCCGACGTCAGACGAACACAGCAAGGGCTGACATTCTCATTCAAACCGAGCTGCACGGATACCTGCGCGGCGCCTATGGGGCCCTGCCCTGCCTCAGGGCGCAGCGTAGCGGCATTCCCTAACTCAGCTCCTGAGAAACCCTGAGGGATAATCGTCCCCTGCTACGGCTCTAAGGTAAGCAGCGTCAGCCTCTCGACGTAAATCACGCCACTCCTGCCAAGAGATGATTCCTTGACGATCCATCTCATCCGCCCGGCGAAGCAGTTCCTCGTGATAGTCGTCCGGCGAATCCATACGCAATGCTCTGTCCTCTAGCACCCGAAACCATCCGGCCAAACAGTTGAGCTTTAACAGTTGAGGTGCAGAGAGGTCTTTCTCAAAGGTGCGCATCAATAGCCCTCTCACGTCGGATGCCCGGTTGAGTCGTCAATGCCTCAAAGGTTCAGAGCAGCAGTGTCAGTGGCCTGGACGAGGTTCTCGAGACGAATGGGTAAAGATGATTGGGCACTCTGTGACGTTAGGATCAGAGGTCTGCTGATTGTTCCGGGTTTGGACTGGGTCGCTCACCACCAATATCCCAGACTCATATGACGATGATGACGGGGTACTTTGAGTTCATAGGTTGAGTCCTACCGGAGGGCTGTTCCTAGTTAAGCCCTGCCCGTGACTCGGTGAGACTGATAGCGATTGTTAGATTCAATCCTCGTGAGTCATCGGCGATGGCAAGCTGACCGTCCGTCGTACTATTCCTGAATTCACCTCAACACCAGCCTCTCGTACGTTTCGAACGGTAATGAGCGTTCTTAACTGCAGGAGCTTCCCCCATGAGCGACTACCCCACCCCCCGTTTCCCTCTCAGCCGCAAAGCGTGCCAGGCTCACAACGCAAGATGGAGCCGTATCCAGACTGCGGTGAGCAGACCTACAGCGGCAACAACCGGCTCGAAGGCAAAATCGCCCTGATCACCGGCGCCGACAGCGGCATCGGGCGCGCAGTGGCCATTGCCTACGCCCGCGAGGGCGCCGACGTTGCGATTTCCTACCTGAATGAGCACGAAGATGCGCAGGAAACGGCGCGTTGGGTGGAAGCTGCTGGCCGGCAGTGCCTGCTGCTACCAGGTGACCTGGCGCAGAAACAGCACTGCTACGACATCGTCGACAAGACCGTGGCGCAGTTCGGTCGTATCGATATTCTGGTCAACAACGCCGCGTTCCAGATGGCTCATGAGGGCTTGGACGAGATTGACGATGATGAATGGGTGAAGACCTTCGATACCAACATCACCGCCATTTTCCGCATCTGCCAGCGCGCGTTGCCCTCGATGCCAAAAGGCGGTTCGATCATCAACACCAGCTCGGTCAACTCTGACGACCCGTCACCCAGCCTGCTGGCGTATGCCGCCACCAAAGGGGCCATTGCCAATTTCACCGCAGGCCTTGCCCAACTGTTGGGCAAGAAAGGCATTCGGGTCAACAGCGTAGCACCCGGCCCGATCTGGACGCCGCTGATTCCTGCCACCATGCCGGATGAAGCCGTGAAGAACTTCGGTTCGAGCTACCCAATGGGGCGACCAGGGCAACCGGTGGAGGTCGCGCCGATTTATGTCTTGCTGGGTTCTGATGAGGCCAGCTACATCTCGGGTTCACGCTACGGGATAACCGGCGGCAAACCCATCCTCTGATGAAAGCACTGAGGCCAGCTGTTGCTGGCCTCAGTGCTTCTTCTCCCCTTCATTACGCGCTGCTTTCTGTGCGGTCGAATCATGATCGGTGCCTGATGAGCCATCCGGTCGATGAGCATCGTTGTCGCGTTCTTCTTCACCCTGGGATTTTGACGGGGCCTTTGGCCTATGCCCCGTGTCGGTGTGCTTTTTCATGGCTACCCTATCCTTATCTCTGTCATTCAAATAACACTTCGGAGCCCGGCTCCGTGCTACCTAGATTGATGCTGACGCGGGGAATGAAGTTCAAGTCAAGAACCCAAGCGAACCTACGCTGAACCGGTGAACCATTAACATAGCTGACACGTCCACCACAAAAGAACAACGAGTCGACATCAAAATGGCAAGTGAACCCGTATTGGCCGTGCTTGGATACCTCAAAGACCACCATCTGGTACTTACCACTGCCGAGTCCTGCACAGCAGGCTGCATGGTCGCTCTGCTAGCGGCCTTCCCAGGTACGGGTGAGGTGCTCGAAAGCGGCTACGTAGTGTATTCCCCCTCCGCCAAGAAGCGTCTGCTAGGTGTAAGCGCGGAGACCATCGAACGGTACGGGCTGACTAGCGAACCAGTCGCCTGGGAGATGGCTCTAGGGGCTTTGAAGGACAGCGATGCCAATGTCGTTATTGCAACTACCGGTGTAGCCGGGCCTAGCCCAGCATCTGGAGTTCTACCCGGCACGCTGTGCTTTGCGTGGGCATTTGCCGGGGAACCAATTGCCGTATTTACCGGTACCCAGCGTTTTTTTGGAGAGCGAGCGCAAGTCATGCATGACGGGGCTGTCTACGGACTGACCCGCCTGATCCATTATCACGAGCGCTGGCTTCGTGGGGAGCGCGCCTGAGGTTTAGGGCTATGGCGGATGATGAACTGGTGTCGAGACAGCAGCCTGTCCAGGAAGACATGACCATGCAGCAGCGCGTCTGGCGCTTCGAACGCGTGGGTTGGTACCTGTTGGTCGTCATTGTCTTACTTGGATTGGCCGGCGTATTCGGTAATGGCCCACTCAGCAATGCTCAGGTCACGAGCGCTGATGGCCGTCTGCATGTTGAGTATCAACGCCTCAGCCGCAGTGGCACAACTGACAGCTTGCGCATCACGGTACGCGGCAGCGCCCGAGAACCCATCATGGTGCAGCTCGATGGTTCACTACTGCGCGAAGCCAGCATCGAAACTATACAACCTCAACCACAAGCCTCGCTCTCACAGGGCAAGGCCATCTTGCTGCAACTGGGAACCAGCGAGGATGGCATTGCCACGCTCTATCTGACCTTACGCAGCGAGTATGTTGGAACACTGGAATGCGCGGTGCGCGCAGGCCCATCCAGTGCAGTCCGCTTCTCTACCTTCCTATTCCCTTAGGAGCGAGCAATGGATTCAATCCTTCGCGCAGCCGGCATGTACATCGCCCTCATGCTGTTGTTTCGCGTTGCAGGCAGACGTTCCTTAGCTGACTTGACGACCTTTGATTTTGTGCTGCTGTTAATCATCGGCGAAGCGACCCAACAGGCTTTGCTGGGCGATGATTTTTCCTTCACCAATGCCATGTTGGTCATCGCGACGCTGATCGTCCTGGATGTCGGACTGTCGCTCGCGAAACTCAATTCCAAGCCTTTGGCGCGACTGCTGGACGGCCACGCTACGCTGGTCGTTGAGCATGGCCGTTTTCTGCACCACCGTATGCACCGAGCGCGACTCACTGAAGACGATATTCTTGAATCTGCACGCGATAGCCAGGGAATCGAAAAAGTGGAGCAGATCAAATTTGCCATTGTCGAGCGCAACGGCAAGATCTCGATCATTCCCAACAAGTGACATTCTCTAGGAGCCTCGGGCAGGCCACGGCGCCCCGCCTATTTAACTAAGGAGAATGGCGTGGTGAGGCTCAATTATTGGAGTAGGCATCAGACTCCGCTGGGTGGTCAGCCATTCTCACATTTTACTGGTGTCAAAGATCTGCCCCTGATCCATCATCGCCAAAATGAGTGATTGGGAGATGCGATAGCCTCCGCACTCCGAACGATGCCGCTCTTCCCACCCCGTCGCACATTCCACGGAGTGCGCATGCCCTGCGCAAATCAGACAAGTCATAAAACCCTCTGTTGGTCTTGTTGGTTGGGAGGATTGGAGCCGAGAAAAAGATGCACCTACCGTCGACTGAGAGTTCAGCGGCAACTCGAAATTCCGATTGTTAAATCATCTGAGAAAAGACTTCCAGCTGAAAGTCGGAGCGAACCATCAGCTCGACAAGCCTGTCCCAACTGGACACTCCAGCAGGGTAACGTCTCGTGGAAAACCAATTCGCCGATGGCATGCAGCACGCTGAACCCCAACGCGACGACGGCGGATGGTTGCTGCTGGAGCAATACGGTGCTCTGGGTGATGGGCGCTCGGTGGCGTTGATAGGTTTGGACGGCTCTATTGATTGGTGGTGCGTTCCGCAGATGGACTCTCCACCACTGTTCGACCGGTTGTTGGCACCTCACTCAGGTGGCTTCTTTTCCATCACCCCTCGCGAAAAGTATCGTGCTGAACGTCGTTATCTCCCAGGCAGCAACGTACTGGAGACGTGCTTTGTCACTTCAAGCGGGAAAGCGCGAGTGACCGAATCGCTCAACAGTGGCCCAGCTGGTCGTTTACCTTGGGCAGAACTCGCCAGGCGTATAGAGGGGATGGACGGTTTTGTCGATTTCGACATCGCCATTGATTTCGGTACACAGGCCGATACCGTAAGCCCTTATCTGACGCCGAATGACAACGGCTGCGTGTTTCATGCCGGTCGCATCCTAGGAATGTTTATGCACGACGCCCAGTTGCGGATTGATCGCAAGGATGACATGGGCGTCCGGGCATTCATCAGGATAGGCCGGGGGCAACGGACTGTTTTGGCGATCGTGGCTGGGCGAGATGAGCCACTGGTGCTCCCACCACTGGAGCTCATCGACGAGCGTATTGACGGTTCGCATCGAGAGTGGTGCCAATGGTCGAAGAGCCTCATCTATGACGGCCCACTCAAACCACTGGTTGTGCGCAATGCACTCGCCCTAAAGCTTCTTTTATCCTCACCGAGCGGCGCGATCATGGCTGCAGGCACCTCGTCCCTGCCCGAGCGGATAGGTGGTACAAAGAACTTCGACTACCGCTTCGCCTGGATCCGGGACGCTGGATATACCATCGAGGCATTCCTGGCTATCGGGGCACAGCCAGAAGCCAAGGCAGCTTTCACCTGGCTTTTGAATCGACTGGGCGAGCATGGCCCAAGGGTGTTTTATACGCTGGATGGGGCGCTCGGTGATTGCGCGCGCAGGGTTAACCTCCCTGGCTACAAGAATTCACCTCCAGTAGTGGGAAACGACGCGCGTGACCAACTCCAACATGGTGTCTTCGGCGACATCTTCGAGACCGCTCGCTGTTTCATCGACAGCGGCAATATCCTCGACTCCCCCAGCGCAATGCTCCTAGCGGGTCTTGCTGATCAATGCGCCGATTGCTGGAGGCAGGCTGACGCAGGGATATGGGAATCGCAGGATACGCGTCACTACACGATGTCCAAGATCAGTTGCTGGCAGGCTTTGAGTTGCGCCATCGAACTTGCTGATGGTGGTCACCTCCCAACCACATGCCGAGAACGGTGGGATCGAGAACGGCAACGCATCCAGGCTTGGATCGAGCAACACTGTTGGAGTGAACGACGTCAGGCCTACGTTTTTTATCCTGGGACAGATCGACTCGATGCGTCAGTAGCACTTGCCGTGCGCATAGGCTATCCCTCACCAAAACGACTGCGTAGCACCCTGGAAGCTGTCCAGGTCGAGCTCGGCGCGGGGGCTTTCCACTACCGATATAGCCAAGCCTACGAGGAAGAAGGCTGCTTCCTGGCTTGTACGTTCTGGATCATTGAAGCTTGGGCGCTTCTTGGGGAGTGCGAGCGGAGCGAGTCAGCGCTCCACGCCGCCGTGAAAGGCCTCGAACATGGCGTGGGGATCTACTCAGAAATGATCGATCCTAGTACAGGAAACTTCCTCGGAAACCTGCCGCAAGGGCTTACGCATCTTGCTGCGATGCGCGCCACCCTGGCAATCAGCGGTTACGGCCCAGAGCGTTAAATGGGCCGGCTCACCTGCCCTATCGTGTGCGGAACCCAGTCCTTTAGGGTGAACTCCAAATCCAAAGGGATCCGGATTACTCACAAGCGGCTTGACCGACGGAAAATGGCTCTAGGTTTATGGAAACGGTCTGGAATGATTTGATGGAAAGTTGGGTTGTTCTGCTGGAATGGCCAGCGATGGCGGTCACAGTGCTGGCAGCCTGGTGTATTGGATCGCATCGCCCTGGGCGGCGCAAAGTGGGCTTCTGTTGCTTTATCGCAAGCAACATTTTATGGACGGTCTGGGGATGGCATGCACAAGCGTGGGCATTGATTGTGCTTCAGGTAGTGCTGTGTCTTATGAACCTCAGGGGTTGGAGGAAGAACACAGCAGCCGAACTGCGGTCATGACCAGCTTGAAACAGGTAGTCTAAGGGTCGATCAGATACTCGACGAGCGTCGCGGCGCAGGCTGAAATCCCCTGCGAATGGATCAACTCGAACCCATGCGTGTTTTCAGTTGGAATGGCAATGCAGCCCGCGCGCGCGCAGACTCCTGCGCTCATTACAGCACTGGCATCCGAGGCGAAGTCCAACAGTAAAGCTGCCTGGGGTTCGTAACCGGCACGACGGGAAGCCTCGAGCAAACCGTGGATCACCGTCCGGCTGTAGTAGCCCTTCTGATCGCCGGTATTGATAATCGGGTCTGCGCATAGCCGCGTGTCGTACTCAGTTAGTACGGGCCCTACTTCAACCGCGATGGTGGTATCTCCCGGTAACGTACGGGCTGCATACATTGCCCCAGCGTTGGACTCCTCCTCGAGTGTGGTCAACACCACCCAGACATCCTGCTTGAGCAAATGCCGACGCTTGCTGAGCAAGGCAGCGGAATGAATCACGGCGGTGACAGGCGCTCGATCATCAAGGAAATGCGCGGCAATGCAGTCGTTGACGATGAATGGCCTGCGCCAGTGCTGACTCAGCACCACGCGCGACCCTGGTCGAACACCCGCTTCTTCCAAGGCGGCTTTGGTTAGGCGAGTAACCACATGAACATCATTCCAGTGGACGTCGCCGGCCAATACGTCTCGGCCCGTGGGGGTGCTGCCACTGTTGTGCATCGAGCCGTAGGACAGAACGCCCGGAAGTGTCGTTCGGTCGCCCAGCATGTCGACTGGACAGGCACCAAAGCAGATCGGCTGAGCTCCACCAAGCGCGACAACCTTAAGCGTCCCGTCAGCCTCGACCGCTTTTACGATCATGGCGATCTCATCCAGGTGCGCCATAACCCTGATTGCCTCGTCAGGATCACTGTCATGCGCAGCCTTGATCAGGCCTATGACGTTCCCCGCCCTGTCGACTTTCAAGTCATCACAGAATGCAGTGAGCTCTCGCAGACAAATCGAACGTACCTCATCTTCCTGCCCACCTGGGCCACGCGCCATCAAGAGCTCTGTCAACAGCGGCTCGACTTCCATGACTACCCTCCAAAGCAAAGTCGTAGCGGTTGACCCTGCTTGCGCCGCTGCTGTTCAAAGTGATCGTGCCCACCTTTCGCAGCATCCGCCAAATGTAAAAAATGATTTCTGATCACGCGGGCGGTCAACTGAGTAAGCGCAACGTATCAGAGGGAGAGCATCATGAAATTCGCGCAATTCTGCCAACGGCTGTCAGACCAAGCAGGCAGGCCAAGCACCTTTCTCATCGCCATCGTACTAATCACGATGTGGGCAGCCTCCGGGCCTTGGTTTCATTACAACGATACGTGGCAGCTGATTATCAACACTTCTACCACGATCATCACATTCCTGATGGTCTTCCTAATTCAGAACACTCAAAACCGGGACAACGACATCATCCATCTCAAGCTGGACGAGCTGATCCGGGCGACAAAGTCTGCCGAGCGATCCGTCCTTGACCTCGAAGCACTGGACAACAAGCAGTTGCATGCGCTGCGAAAGGAGTACCGGGCGATGGGCGAGAAATGTGATCAGGAATTACCTACGGCCGACGCCGATCCCGCTCAAGCCCCCAGCGAAGCCGCTATAAAATGATGTGAAATTTCTTTCAGATAGTGCGAGTGAATTTTCCCGGCGAAAGCGATGTCGGAATGATATCGCGCGTCGCCATGCCGTTGCGGCGGTTCAAGGTTGGATGGCTTTATTCACGTGCGCTTGGATGAGAGTACCCTGATGATTGAGCCAAAACTCCCCGATATGCCTCCCTCAGTTCTTCTGGTGGAGGATGAACCCGCCCTCCGAGAAATGATCACGATGCTGCTGGAAGATCTAGGCGCAGCCGTGACTGCGCTGGCGACTGCCGATGAAGGCATTGCGATGCTGAGACTGCAACCATGGTCACTGGTGATTACCGATGTCCGGACTCCGGGAGTCTCGACAGGATTGAACCTGGCTTGGATCGCACGTAAGGAACTGCCAGACACCGACGTCATCGTATCCAGCGGCTATCATCCTGAAATGAGTGAGGCACTACCTCAAGGCATCCACTTCCTCCAAAAACCCTGGCCGCTAGAACGTTTCATAGAGTGCGTGAAGCCTTATCTCATGCAGGATGTTGATCAACGTCCTGCTGCGTAATACCGGGCTTGCGAACCAAGGCCTTGGCGATTGTCGCAGTCAGCTCTTCGACCGACCATGGTTTGAATAAGAATTCACTGGATAGACCTTCACCTAAGCTCTCCAACTGGAAACCGGAAGTCAGAATAGTGGGAATGTCGGGCCACTTTCCCCCCACCATCTGCAGGAACTCCACTCCCTTCAGTGTGCCAGGCACACCGTGGTCGGCGATTATCAACGAACAGTTGCCGTGGTTTTCAAGAAGATGGATGAGGGCATCCTCCGCATTACCAAAACCACACGCATGAGCACCGAGCTCAATCAGGATGTCTACGAGCAGCGTTCTGAGTGTTACATCGTCTTCAACGACCAGCACTGTGTGTCCGCGTAGCGATAGTCCTTCGGCCTCGAGCTTCATGGAACCTCCCGTCCTGAGATCTTCCAGTGTTCCATGCTAAAGGCATCGGGTCGATGAAGGCATATGGCCATCCGCACACAATCAGGAGCATACGCCGCTCGAAACGCACCTCCGCACTGCGGAAACGCCGTAGTGCTCTGCCGTTGGGTCTGTTCACCTTGAGGATAGTATCGGCCGGGCTCGCCCTGGAGGTGGCAGTTGATTGCGTAAAGTTCCAACGCTGGCATGCACTTAGGCTCGCACTGATAGCCTAGGGCGGCGGTCTCAGTCGTGCCCTTCCAAGAGTCCTTACAGCTTCTCGTTATCGAGCAGTGCGGCAGCTTCTCGCATGAAAATCTCCAAAGTTTTAATGCCAATTCCCTCAAAACTTAAAAGCCAGCGTTGGAATGTGGGCAGGTCAATGAGACCCTGGCGTAAAAAGCTGAGCTGAGCATCCAAATCACTGGACAGCCCCGTCCCCAACGCATGCAGTCGTCTCGCAGTGGACTGGTCATATCTGGCATAACCCGCTTGGCCAAGCCATACGACCAGCTGTTGGTGAGAGCATCGGGCGAGCTTGGCGGGGGTGTCCAGGCCATGCCGATCAACCAAGCTCCGATAGGTCTCCACCGCGACAGTTGAGCGAATCCTTTTACCGATAAGAAAGCTTGCGAGCAGCCACTTGTACAAACCGTGACTGCTCGTGTCGCTGAGCTCAATTCCAAGGTCACTAGCGGTGACTGGGATCACCCCTTTGAACGCCTCGGATCAGCAGAACGCGGGTAGGTGCGTTCTTCTTCGATGGTGCCATCCGCCTTGTGGATCTTCACCGATACTGTTGTGCCGTTAAAGAAGTCGGACAGTGAGCTAACCAGTTCTTGCTTGGTGGCTGCACGCTTCGAAGCACGTTCAGCGCCGGCTTTTTTGAGTTCCCAGCCATCGGCGGTTGGGCTCAGGTGATAGGTATCCATGCGTAGCTCCTCGGATCTAGATCGACTCTGCGTCGTCTTGAATGTCTTCCTCCGCCTCTGCTGCGTCCGTAGCATCGGCATCATTCAAAGGCGGCGACGTGGGCTTTTCCGGGTCGTTGATAAATGGGACATCGCTTGGCCCTTTTTCTTCCGGGCCCTCAATCATAGGTTGCATAGCTACCTCCAGTTTGATCTCCCTGGCGCTACGCGCCACCTGCCCCTTCCGAAAACTTCTTAAAATCAACAGGGGTAGGTATGAACTCCGGCCCCTGCCCCGCTAACCTCCATCGCACTTCGGAAATGCCATAGCGCTCGGCCAAAGGCCGGCTCACCAGCTTGACGTTGTGCTGACCAAACCTCGGAATAATGCCGACACCAGCATCGCAGCTCGCCCAGTGCCAAGCAGTAGCGTTATCCATCTTCTCGAGACGGATGATGAATGTCCGGTGATCGCCGTGCAGTTCATACTCGATCACGTACAGTTGTAGTGCTGACACAAGAATCCCTTCCTATAGGTCATGCCCTATGGAGGTGTCGAATGCGAGAAAAATTCAGTTGAGAAACCGGAATGGCTCTGTGCTGCCCTATCTGTCAAATCTCATCGATGGCAGGCTCATCACGCTCAATCAATTCAGAGCGTCGCATTTTCCGCGAAGCGGCTGAGTAAGCGGTGCGCGCAGCCGTGAGGATGGAAGCCCCGCAGGGCCGAGATTAAGTAAACCTAGGCTCGGTTCACGACAGCCGTGCCGTACGTCACGCACTACTCCCTTCAATCTTCCCGGGCCCGGCGATTGCCCCACTGCCCAAAATTTGGGGGTATCCGTTGAGCTCTTAACCGACCCTCCCCGCAGTAACCAGGTGCCTATCTGAATCTGCTGGATGTGAGCGTGCCCCTAATACGGCTGTCGAGAACCGATCCCTGGCGTCGCCAGGGATCGGCCCTAACGGGCTTCCATCCTCACGCCTCTGGCCCTTTGGGCCGGCGCGCTCCGCTTGCCTTTTTGACCACAAGATTCAACCACGTGAACCGTCGCAAATCTCAGCCGCAGATCACGCGCATATGGCTGGCTTTGTGTTAGGAGAATCCGCTGATGACATTGTCGGGACTCTTCTTTCACTCAATTTTCACGACACCTAGGCAACACTTGCCCTATCCCTACGTGTGATAGCAGCTCCCATTAGCCCGCCTAGCAGCGGGCTTTCTTTTGCCTGAAATTAGTCCGACCCAGGCCGTTTGTCTTCTGAATTGTCCGTTCTGCTGGCCCAGGCTGTCCCTCAAGGACACTAGCTAGAGCCAATCTCATGCCACAACTCATCAGATTCATAACCCTTCCCCTGGCCTGTAGTTTTCTGTGGGCTTGCTCTGCCCCTGAGACAAATTCGCCAGTGGAGACACCTGGTAGGCCCGAATCAGCAAAGACTCAGCTGCTGGAAGCCGGAGCCGCGACCTTGCAGGCCAAGCCGCCCATTGAGGCTATTAACGCCTACCTGGGTGGCTTCCACTTTTACAACGGACATCCTGATGTGCAGATGGAAGCGCATCACTACTGCTCCATCCTGAATGAGGATGTCATCCAGTGCGTCATCTTCGACGGTAACACCAAGGAAGCGAAGATCATGGGTGTCGAGTACATCATCGACGTGCAGCTGTTTGCTGGTCTGCCGGCCAAGGAGAAGGCGATGTGGCACAGCCATGGCTATGAGGTTTCATCCGGGCAGTTGATCGCGCCGGGTATCCCTGCAGCTGCAGAACATGCGCTGATGGAGCGGCTTGCCCATACCTACGGGAAGACATGGCACACGTGGCACACCGACCAGGACAAAGCCCTACCGGTGGGCGTTCCGCAGTTGATGATGGGGTTCACAGCGGATGGCCAGGCTGATCCAACGATGGTCGAGCAGCGGAATCGGCGTCTGAGAGTGGATGCGGCAAAGACCAAAGCTCAGCGGGCTGACATTCAAATCCCTGCGGCTGATCCGAAGGCGGATGGTTGGCAGCACGGCAACGTCATTCAGATCACCGATCCAACCGGTGCTCATCTGCATCAGCCCGCCACATCGACACCTGAGAAAGCGAATAGCCGATCCAGCCAATGAACAGGAAGACGAGAACTGGACGTGCTCGTGATGAGGCGGCTGTCGAAAACCGGAGCCTGGCCTTGCTAGGTTGCGGCCCTCCGGGCTTCCCTCCGCACGCCTCTGGCCCCTCCGGGGCCGGTGCGCTCCGCTTGCTGCCTAGTTCACATATGGAAGCCAAGCGGAGCAGCAGCATTCGCTATCTGACTGGCTGTCTTCGACTGATTTTTGCGATTACTTCAGGTGCTGCTTGACCGCCTGAGCGGCTTGACTCATCGCATCACGGACGCTGGGAACCGGGGCGAGTACATTGAGTAAGCCGTAGTCGTGAATCATGCCGTTGTATCGAACGGCAGTAACCGGCACGCCTGCCGCATTGAGCTTACGGGCGTAAGCTTCACCCTCGTCCCGCAGTACATCCATTTCGGCAGTCTGTACCAAAGCTGGTGGTAGGCCTTGCAGCTGCTCCAAGGTAGCGCGCAGTGGTGAGGCGTGTATGTCACGTCGCTGTTTGGAGTCGGTGGTGTAGTTGTCCCAGAACCATTTCATCATACCGCGAGTAAGGAAGTGGCCATCGGCAAAGCGGTTGTAAGAGCCGTTAGGTTATCCAGGATCTTACTTAACGAGTTCGGTTGTGATGGCAGACAGCTGACCACCGGCCTGCACTTTCAGAGCTTCGACAAATCGGGAAATTTTTGCGTCCACAAACTGGCGCGATGAGTACACGGCATATACGTTGCGCTCTTGGGTGTAGTAGTCCGGTAGCACTCGCACAAGTGTTCCAGACCGCAGATCGTCGATTGCCGAAAAACCCGCCAGCAATCCAATCCCGGCACCGTCACGCACGGCGACGGCCATGGCTTCCATATCGTTCACGCTGAAACTGGGCCCGGTGGGTGCGAATGTCACGGAGCCTGACTTGCTCATCAACTGCCATTCATCCCGGGCGTAATCAACCGTACTCAGTAGCAGGCATTGATGATCGCTCAGGTCGTCGGGATGAGTCGGAATAGGATACTGCGCGAGGTACTCAGGCGAAGCGACCAGAACGCAGTGGCTGACTCCGATTTTCTGGCTGACGTACGCAGAGTCAGGCAGTGTCCGGGCAATCAGAATCGAAAGATCCAACTGATCTTCCAGCAGGTTGGGCATCCGTTGGGACAGCACAAGATTGACTGAAACCTCCGGATATTCCTTCCGGTAATCAAGTACAGCGCGTGTGATCAGGTGGCGCGCGAGGCCAGGGACACAGTGCACCCGCAACATACCTTTTGGCTCTTGGAGCGTATCGCTCGCTTCAGCTTCGGCATGTTCAAGGTCAGCCAGGATGGTACGGCAGCGCTCGTAGAATCTACGACCAGCGTCGGTCACTGATAGCCGTCTGGTTGAACGTTGCAGCAGGCGGGTATTGAGCATCGTTTCCAGCGCTGAAACGGCGCGCGACACATTGCCCACGGTCGAGTCGAGGTGATTGGCAACGGCAGTGAAGCTCCCCATTTCGACGACTTTTACGTACACAGACATGTTGGCAAGCTTGTCCAATTTAACAGTCCTCAGGGCATTTCCTATGCGTGCTTTGCGCACGCCTGATGTAAGAGCTGGGCAGCAAGGTTAGGCCAGAGCGTACCTCAAAACAGCTTCACGATATTTCCTCTGTGCACAACATTGCTTCCCATTCTTCGGACTAAATCAAAGCTGCTGCCCTCCATAGACTTGATTGCACAGGCCGACTGAAGCGGACTCGCCACAAGCGACACCCGCCTCAGCGGTAATGAAATTCCTGACAATCAATGAGAGGCACAAATGAACGCATTCTACGATTCGCTTTACCTGTTTATCGGCGGTGAGTGGATTGGTACACAAGGGCGCGATACCGCTGCGGTCATCAACCCGGCCACCGAGAACGAGATCGGGCGTGTCCCTCTTGCTACTGCTGAGGATCTTGATCACGCCCTTGACGTGGCTGAGCACAGCTTCCAGCAGTGGCGTCAGACGGTACCCGACCAGCGTGCGAAAATCCTGAAGCGTGCTGCTGATCTGATCCTGGAGCGCGCTCCCCACATTGCCGCCCAGATGACTCTGGAAGAGGGTAAGCCTATCAGCGAGGCGATGGACGAAGTCACTCGTGCCGCCGAGTATTTCGAGTGGTTTGCAGAGAGCGCTCGGCGTATTGATGGCCGCGTCGTCCCGGCCAACCGACCAGGTGTGCTGCAAATGGTGAAGCGCCAAGCGATCGGCCCAGTGGCGGCGTTTACGCCTTGGAACTTCCCGGCCATCACGCCAGCTCGTAAGTTGTCAGCCGCTCTCGCGGCAGGATGCAGTGTGATCCTCAAACCGGGCGAAGAAAGCCCTTCTACCGCACTGGCCTTAGCGCGGGCGCTCGACGACGCTGGGCTGCCCAAGGGGGTGCTCCAGGTGGTGTTCGGTGTGCCTGACCAAGTCTCCAGCCACCTGATCGCCTCGCCGGTCATTCGCAAGGTGACATTCACCGGCTCTGTACCCATTGGTCGCCTGCTATCTGCCCGAGCGGCTGAGGGTGTTAAGCCCATCACGCTCGAGTTAGGTGGGCACGGCCCGGTACTTGTGTTCGATGACGCCGACATCGAAAAGGCTGCCGTCGAAGGTGTTGCTAACCGGTTCCGGGGTACAGGTCAGGTCTGCATTTCATCTACTCGCTTTCTTATTCAGCGAGCGGCCTACGACCGCTTTGTCGAATCCTTCGTTAAGGCGACCAAGGCGCTGCGAATTGGTAATGGCCTGCACCCTCACACTCAAGTAGGGCCACTCGCAAACCCACGACAGTTGGCAAAAATGGAAGATCTGATTGCTGACGCCATGGCAAAAGGCGCACGCGTTTTGGCCGGTGGTGAGCGTTTACCGGGGCAGGGTTTCTTCTTCGAGCCCACGGTGCTGATCGATGTGCCCATGGATGCTCGGGTTATGCAGGAGGAGCCTTTCGGGCCTATCGCGATCCTGATGCCCTTTGACGAACTCGCCGACGGCCTGGCGGAAGCCAACCGGCTGCCATACGGATTGTCCGCCTACGCCTTCACCTCCAGCGCACGCACGGCAATCGATGTAGCCGATGGTCTGGAGGCCGGAATGATCGGCATCAACCAATACCGCATCGTCGCAACTGAACTGCCGTTTGGAGGCCTGAAGGAAAGCGGCCATGGCTCCGAGGGCGGTATTGAGGGTATCGAGCATTATCTCACCAACAAATTCATCAGCCAGATCTGAAGGCGATTCCATGTCGAGCATCAACTTCAGCAGTCCACGTGAGGCTGCCCGGGCCTTTACCCCAAAACTCTCTCAATTCGTGGATTCAACGCTGTATCCGCAGGTCTGGAGCGATCCGGCGCTATCCCCACGTGACCGTAGCCTGATCACCATCACGGCTCTGATTACTGGCGGACACGCAGACGAGCTGCCTGCGCATCTGCGTCGTGCGGTGGCAAATGGCGTCACCCATGAGGAAATCGCTGCCGCCATCACTCACTTGGCGTTTTACGTCGGATTTCCAGGCGCTATCACGGCGTCCGCTATTGCCAACGCTACCCTGAATTCCGGAGAGAGTATCCAACCATGAAAGCCATTCAATTCGAAACGTTTGGTGGTGCCGATGTGCTGCAACTGGGAGATGCTCCCAAGCCCGAAGTGCGACCCAGCGATCTGCTTGTGAGGGTATACGCAGCTGGGGTCAATCGAGCTGATCTGACTCATCGAACCGGTGGCTACGGACGCCCAAACTTCGGTGACTCTCCCATCATTGGGCTGGAGATCGCTGGAGAGGTTATCGAACTAGGCAGCGCCGTCACCGGTTATACGGTCGGTGATCGGGTCATGGGTGTCGTCGGCGGTGGTGCTTATGCAGAGCTGGCACGTATCGATTACCGCATGGCTATGCCCATCCCGGCGCAGTTGGATTACGTGCATGCGGCAGCTATTCCTGAGGTGTTCGTCACCGCTCATGAGGCGATGCTGCACCTAGGGCAGTTAAAAGCCGGCGATTCGGTGCTGATCCACGCGGCTGCGGGGGGCGTTGGCTCGGCGGCAGTCCAGTTGGCTTATGCGTCGGGTGCAACGGTGTTTGCCACTACCGACTCCAGCAAGCTGTCCCGGATCGAACACCTCGGAGCCGATTACGCCATTGATTACAAAACACAGGATTTTGCCGATGTGATCGCGACCACTACAAATGGTCGTGGTGTAGATGTCATCATCGATTTTGTGGGTGAGCCTTATTTTACGCGTAACTTGGCGTCGTTGGCTAAAGGAGGTCGTCTCGTTCAGGTCGGGATCCTTGGAGGCGGCGGGAACGTGAATTTGAAGCTGGAAGATATTCTGTACCGACATGTGCAGATCATTGGCACCGTCATGAAGTCACGGACTCAGCCCGAGAAGCACGACATGATCCGGCGTTTCCGGGAAAGCTGGCTGAAGCGTTTCGAGGGAGGGGGCAGCCTGGAGCCGGTCGTTGATAGCACCTTCCCGCTGTCGCGTGCGGCAGATGCCCACCGCCGAATGGAGTCATCTGAAAACGTCGGCAAGATCATTCTGACGATGCAGCCAGTAGACTTGGTATAACGCCTAAACGCAGTACCCACGTCATTAATAGACCCTTGTCCGCAAGGGTCTACACAATTCGACCTTCAGCGCCCCGCACATTGCGGGGCGCTGAGCCAGTGGGCAACCTAGCTCAGTTCAAGCGCTTCGAGTAGTGCATTGAGTTCTTCCCTTGCCTGGCCTTCGACACTTCTGAGTGGCTGAGGAAGACTTGGGGCAGACACCAATGATAGGAGCTCCGCCGCTGCGGCAACCACCCTCAAGCTCCCACCGCTACGGCCAAAAATTTGCCAAAGCGGCAGCAGACGATTTGAAAGTTTCTCGGCCTCCTCAGCATCACCGCGCAGGGCTGCTCGTGTGATGGCCAGCGATATTTCAGGGAACACCCCCCCGATCACCGAGTACCAAGCCTCACATCCAGCATTGAGGCCGGTAGCGGCAGAGGCATCTCCACTCACACCAATACTCACGTGTGCCGGAATCAGCGCCCTAAGCCGATCCACGCGAGCCTTCGCCTCAGGGAGCGAAGCTGGCACACCTGGAATCTTGATCGAACGCACGTTAGGGAGATGAGCAATGCGACCGTGCAATTCATCCGAGAACGTAAAATGATTAGTGCCTGGGTTGTCGTATACACAAAGTGGCACGGACAAATTTGATGTGACTGTTTTGTAAAAGTCAAAAACCTCAGTTTCATTCAGCGCTTGGTATGACAAAGGAGGCAGTAGGACAGCGGTAACCCCTGCCTTCTGAGCATCCTCAGCGAGCTCCAAGACGAGCTTCGTACGCAAAGAGCCAATGCTGACCATGACAGGCGTGGACTCGGCATGCTCAACAGCCAATTGTGCTAAGCGCGCCCTTTCAGCTCTCGATAAGTAGGCATAGCTACCAGTCGAACCAAGTGCGCCAATCGAGTCGACACCAGCCTTGACGAGGCGTGAGATCAAATGAACATATGATGCTTCATCGACTTGATCCTCGTTCATTGGGGTTAATGGAAAAGCACACAAGCCAGTAAACATACCAATTACCTCTCATTGATCCCAAATCACACCGCGGTTTCAAGAGTTAACCTCTATGCCGCACTGGATTGGCAAATTTCTACTCGGCAATGCTACAGCTACCAGATCCGGCCTATCTTCGAAGTTTCTCTGAGCGCCGCTTCAAAATGGGCAGCACAAGGCTCGCATGACCCAGCGCAGCCATTCCTACGCCCACCAACAACGGCGCACGCAGGCCGACCCTTGGGCACGGCAGCCAGCCTCCCTCACCACAAGGCTGAGGCGCCTTAGGAAATGTGCTGCACCAAGAAGTCACCAAGACAGCTAGGGATCCTGCGCGTCTTGATACCGCCTGATTCAACTGGCTGCCCATTCCCCGTCAGCGTCAAGGTCGTTATATTGACCGTATCGGTCAATGAAATCTATAGTTACAGACCTAACCGCCCCACGCGAGCCCATCATGCAAGCTGATCTCCATCACATGTTGCTAGTTTTCTTGGTCTACATCATTGGTGCTGCGAGTCCAGGGCCAAGCAACATGCGGATAATGGGGGTCGCTATGCAGGATGGGCGCAAATCAGCGCTGTGCCTTGCTGTCGGCGTGGTAAGCGGATCACTGTTCTGGGGAAGCCTGGCAGCCACTGGGATATCAGCAGTGCTGGCAAAATATGCCCAGGCCCTAGTGATCATGAAGATTTTGGGCGGGGCTTATCTGTTGTACCTGGGGTTCAAAGCAGCTCGATCCGCGTTGAAGACCGATGAGCAGCTTGCTAATGGGGCTAGCGTCCCACGGAGAGCATCTGGACTCCTGCTTTATCAACGAGGCCTCCTGATGCACTTGACCAACCCCAAAGCTCTCCTGGGTTGGATCGCAACCATGAGCCTAGGCCTGGGTGCAGAGGCCTCACAATCAACCGTAGCTATCATCCTTACAGGGTGCGCATTCCTAAGTGTCACGATTTTCTGTGGTTATGCGATTGTTTTTTCGACGGTACCAATGATTCGTGCCTACCAGCGTGCCCGTCGCCTCATTGAAGGCTCTCTGGCTATGGTGTTTGGCGCTGCAGGGCTAAAGTTGCTGTTTACTCGTTTCTGAGGTCTTTCCATATCTAAATTGCCTTGGCTTCATGCGCCACAATTTAGCTCTTCGCACTCAGCAAAGGGTGTGCTCAGCCGAAGCCAGCAACAACGACCAAGCCTGTACCCTTGCGGCTACAAAAGCCATTAATGCAGCCGTTGTAAAAAGCTTACACCTGTTACATCGGGGGCTCGCCATCACGACGGCCACCGATGCTCCGAATAGAGACCCGCGTGCTGTCCTAGATTTCAAGCTCGCTCAGTATGTGAACCAGTCTCTGCCGTGTAACGGCAGTACAACGCTGCATCGGCTCGCGCAGCTCGCCATTCAGTATTCCCTGAACCTCAAGAGCAGCCTTTACAACAGCCGGATTTGGCTCGGCAAAGGCCATCTGCATCCAAGGCAAAAGGCGATAGAACGTCTCTCGACCTCCAAACACATCGCCCTCCTCCAGTTGCTCCTGCATTTTTACGTAGAGATCAGCCCTGACATGGGCCGAGGCGGATATAGCTCCCGCCCCGCCCAGACACAGACTGTTGAACAGCTGTGAGTCTTCACCAGCCAGCACTTGAGCATGGCCATCCTGGATCAAGGCCATCGTGGTTTCGCTATCGCCGCCGCAATCCTTGACCGCGTTGATACGTGGATGCAGGACGATCCTTCTAAGCGTTTCCCGTTCGATCCGAGCTCCAGTCCTGTAAGGGATGTCGTAAACAATGACCGGAACGGAAGCTGCATCCGCAATCGCGGTAAAAAAGGATTCAATACCTATTTGCGAGGGTCTGATGTAATACGGTGCCGGTACCAGTAGGCCTGCGATCTCACGCTTCTGAATTTCCAACTGGAATGCCAGCATCTCGCGCATGTTGTTGCCCGAAAGCCCCATCACGACCTGCGATGGCCGCACCCAAGTGAGCACAGCATCGAGCACCGATAACTGCTCAGCTTTTGAAAGTGCAGCTGCCTCTCCCGTGGTGCCGCAGACCACAAACCCGGCAATGCCATCAGCGATGAGCTTCTTTACCAGACGCTCTAAAGCATCAAAATCAATCTCAGATGACCGGAATGGCGTAACCAGGGCAATCCAGATTCCACGAAAACTCGACATGCAAAACTCCTATTACTGACAGAAAGTGACCGTCAGAGGGGTAAGAGTCGAAAGAGGTCTGGTAGGGATACCTAGCGCCATCTGTCTCGTCAGCCCACCTGACGAGACAGCGCGCCTCAGTCAGATGAGCGGCTGTTTCTTGGATTTCTTAGCAACGGCAACGCACAGACGTGCGAAGGCCTTTAGGCCAAAAGCAATTCCTGCGTGATTGAATTGAGTCATTGTAAATGCTCGTTGCGTAAGTCTTGGAGAATAATCGCCGCTCACGAACGCAAGCGTCAACTGGCATTCTGCTCGTTTTTCAAGTGGGGCTTTCTACTTATTACTCTAAATATCAACGATTTGAGCTGATTGGCCGAACGTAACTCACTGATCAACATCCCAAAGACGATGAGAGCCCCTCCGAGCAAGTTAACGCTGGTTAACCTATCTCCTGCAAGGAAATAGCCGAATACACCACCAAACACCGGTTCAGCTAAAAGAATCAATGCAACCTTCTGGGCTGGAATCACTGTTTGTGCTTTGGTTTGGACTACGTACGCGAGGGCCGTGCTCAGTAATGCAAGCAGCACCACAACCATCTGACTCTCCACGTCAGCAGGCACTGAGAACTCACCCGCTCCCAAGCTCCAAGCCAAGGAAAGCACGCCAACCGTGAACAACTGGATCACCGCGAAAGCCTGTGGCGAGCCCGAAAAGCGTCCTTTAGCGAGAACCACAATGTGAGCCGCAAAGAAGACAGCACACAACAGGATCAGCAGATCACCCACGTGAAACTCAAACCCTCTGGCGCTCAATAGGCCCAAGCCCGCCAAGGCAATGACAGCTCCTGTCAGCTGGATGCTACTGGTCTTTTCACCACTCACGAAATACAGGATCAAAGGAGTGAAAACCACTGCAAGCCCGGTTATGAATCCAGCATTCGAGGGCGACGTGAGCTGGATGCCTGTCGTTTGAAATGCAAACGCAACGAACAGCACAACGCCCGCCGCCACGCCGACTAACCAATCCTTTCGTCCTATTCTGAGCAACGAGTTCAAAGCGAACGGCAACAGACTGGCCCCTCCAAGCAAAAATAACCAGCTATTGAGGCACGAGGCCGCCATGCCTTGGAGATTATGCTTTGCGACAAAGCTCCAGCCCCAAATAGCTGTGACAAGCACTAGAGCAAACGCCCAAAATTTAGACCTGTTCATTGCGAATTCCATATGCAGAAAGAGTTCATGCTTCTCAGCTTACAAGCTGGTAGGGCCAGGATAAGGTCATACGGATGCTCCAACCGAGCTATGCTTTGGCTTTGCAGTGCCTATCGCCGCCTTCGCCTTTGTGACTATGTTTCTGGCCATAGACCCAAACACGGCACACGCCATGCTCTGCATGCCAATCTGGTTTGCCATCCTGGCTATAGCCTACCGTCGAAAACGTCAGGCACCGCAGCTGGCTAACGAGCCCTCCGCCTCCTAACATAAAGGAGCTACCAGGTCATGCTCCGGTAGCCCCTTTACTTTCAGTGTTTTGCTAGATGAGCTTGCTCAGCAAAAATGTAGGACTGTATTTTCAACGCTAGGCATGGCTGCAATTAGCTTCCAAACCGTGTGAACCCGCGGAGTGGGCCGCTTTAATCCCCACCATCAAATCGAACTCACCGCTCATGACTTCACGAATGGTGACTTCGGGAATACCCTTCACCCCCGTCACCACGTCACCTCCATGTATCCGGTCATGCCGATACAAGAAGATGATGGGGCTTATGGGTGCTGGAGGCTTAAGTCCATCCCCCACCCTAACTGTGTATCAGTGAATTACTCCATCGCGCTACATGTGTTCAATACACTGACGGACTGCGTTGCGCAAAAAGTTACCTTGATACCTAGCTCTGCATGGGCAATTTTGGCGTTGGCGATGAGCTCAATCAGGATCCGCTCACCTTGTGGGTCGAGCAGACGTTTTTTCATGCAGTATCCCTATATGCCTCGAATAAAGCTGGAAAGGCCATCGATATCTCCTTTGCTCAGCACAAGATGATCCACAGACAGACTGGCCGTCTCAGTCACTTCACCTTTCCACATGTCCAGCTCCGCCAAAAGTTGCGAAGACTTGCTGGGAGCAAGCTGCGCCAGGGTGACCATTGGGCTCGCAATGCTCCGACGATGCAGCCTTGCTGCGAGGGCGCCCGTTGCAGTCTGCGGATCGACAGCTGTTCCCGCCTCTTTGTACAAGGTGACCATCTCCGCTTTGACTTGCTCATCAGCAACGGCATACGAGTCAAACAACATCCGTGCCTGCAGCCACTGCTTGTTCCCAATACTCAGCTTACCGGAGTCCTCGAAAGCAGCCATCAGGCGCTGCACGGTACTGCCGTCATGATCATAGAGTTCCCAGATAAAGCGCTCGAGGTTTGAAAAGAGTGAAAAGTCCATAGAGGGGGACAGCGAATGGCTGACCTCTCGGGTAGAGTAGCTGTTTTGATTGATGAAGCGATGCAGAGAGTCATTGGTGTTGGTTGACACAATGACCTGATTGATTGCCAGACCCATTTTTTGGGCAATGAAGCAAGCATAGATCTCGGCGAAGCTCGCACCCGGTATGCTGAAACCAACCGGGCGCACGCCTCCACCAAGCTGCAAGGCACTGTGGAAAAAGAAGACGATCTGAGCTAAGACCCCCACCCAATTCGTAGAGTTGAAACTGATTGGAAGGACATCTTTCACCGGCCAGGCTCTGAGCACTTTGGAAACCAGTGTCTGGCAATCATCGAAGCTACCGCTAACCTCAATCAACCGAACATGATCTGAGCTGGATCCCATCAAACCAGCCAACCGATCGGCAGGCACACCGTCCTGGGGATAGAGGGCCAACACCTTTACATTGGGCACATCTTTGAAGGCTTCGACAGCTGCAAGCCCCGTATCACCATTGGTCGCCCCAATAACGAATGCTTGGCTGGGCGGGGTCAGAAAATATGTAACAAGCCGAGATTGGAGTTGGGCTGCGAAATCCTTGGAAGCCTGCGTGGGCCCATGGTGCAGCTGCAAAACCCATTCATTTGGGCCAATCTGCTGAAGAGGAGCTACCGCTCGGTGGTCAAAGCATTGGTAGCAGTCCTTCAGTATCGTCCTCAAGGCAGAGCTTTCAATTTCACCGCCAACAAATGGGGAAATTACACGAAACGCGAGCTCATCAAAGGGAAGCCATGACCAGCTGGCAATGGCTTCACTATCAAAGTGTGGGAGGCTCTCCGGCACGTAGAGCCCTCCATCAGATGCCATGCCTGAGAGAACAACGCTACGAAAATTGGCAGGCTCAGCAGAACCACGAGTGCTTACGTAGTCCATATTTACTCCAAATAATAATCAAGCGACCATTCCGTGCTGCAAGAGAATTTGTCAAGCAGCCCTAAAACCACTTTATGCACGAAGCATTCGCAACTGAATAGAACAAATCGTATTATTTCATGGTAAAAACACCAAAATAAGAGCATTTTGATGGCGAACCATGCAAATCGAAAAAGCATGCTCGTTTTGGATACAAAAAAGGCCGCCCAATGGCGGCCTTTTGTCATTAATCTAGCTCATGCTGCCGACGAAAATTTCATAAGCAACAAGCCACCTATAATCATAATGGCAGCTAGGATCCTGAGCGAGCCTGCCGGCTCGCCAAGAAATGCAATACCTACAGCGAAAGCGCCAACAGCGCCTATCCCTGTCCAGATAGTATAGGCCGTACCTAATGGCAAACTCTTCATCGAATAGGAAAGCAAAACAAAGCTTGCAACAACTGTAATGATAGTTACAACTGAAGCTCCGACCTTTGTGAAGCCTTCTGATTGTTTCATCGAAAAGGCCCACACAACCTCGAGAATTCCTGCAATTATCAAACTAACCCAAGCCATCGACGGTTCCATTAAGAAGCCGGGTCGTCCCGGCAAGATTAACCCAATTTCAAGGGGTCGTCCCCTGGGCACCAGAACTCTGAAGTTAACTCAAGCTTCGATGAGCTCACTAGTAATTACAGCGCCCGGCATCATTTTCGACAAGCCGGTGACAAGATCATCTGCTGCTGCGTTCAGTGCCTCAATTGGCATTTCAGGCAAGCTTTCGAGAATGAACCACATCTGCTTCGCCTCGGCATCCAGACGGGTTCGGACACCTTGACGCCAGTTCCAACGACGACAGGTGACACCCCGATCATCGCGCCAAATGACCTCACCAGCATCAGGTGGTTCATTCGCAGGCTCGCCACTTTTCATCGTGTCAAACTCTTCACTACCATCAGCGATGGTCAACCGGGGCATGCCAACGTAGGCGGCAAAATTCTCGCCACCCACTGGAATGGCATATTGAATGCTGATTGCATTGTAAAGGTCGACAACCGGATCAATTGTTGGAAGCTTCCCATCTTTTTTGACCCGCTTCAGGAGCGCCTCGGCAGAGCACGGGGTGCGCTGCGGCTTCACACCAAACTTACGGAACGCATCACCCCAAGCAGCGAGATGAGCATCAGCCCAATGTGCAGTGCCTGCCTCAACAACCTGATACGCACGCTCCATCGCTTCAGCAGCTACACCAGGATTGATGATAGGAGCCGCCTCTACGACGACGCTGACGGCTCGAAATCCTGGAGTGAGCTCGGCAATCCTTGGGTCAATTGACGGATGTACAGAAAGCATCAGAGAATCTCCTAAACTGACCAATTTAGAGCATTTTACTGACCGATGACCAAAAAAGTCAATATAACGACCGATCCAGAAATCCACGTCCAACAGGTCAGCGAGGCAGTGGCCAAGCGGCTTAGGGAGGTACGCAAGCAGCAGAAAATCTCTCTTGATGAGCTTGCCCGTCGCTCTGGCGTCAGCAAGGGAATGGTAGTGGAGATTGAAAACTGCAAAGCGAACCCAAGTATTGGCATCCTGTGCAAGATCTCAGCAGCCCTTGGGTTGTCCGTCGCTGACGTCGTGAATGTGGCGAGTACCCCCACGGCCCGCCTAATTGAGGCGCAGGAGATCCCGACGCTCTGGAATGGGCCTGAAGGTGGCACAGCCCGCTTACTCGCAGGCACCAGTGGGCCTAACATGATTGAGCTGTGGAAGTGGGAAATCAAACCTGGTGAAGTTTTCGAGTCCAGCGGCCATCCCACTGGCACCTTCGAGCTGTTTCATGTTGAACAAGGTACGTTGACCCTGGAGATCAGCGAAACAACGCTTATCATTGAGCAGGGTTGCTCAGCAATTGCGAAAACAGATGTCCCACACCGCTACATCAACAATGGAAAAAAGGCCGTCGTTTTCGCCATGACCGTAGCCGAGCTTCATCAGTAATTTTTTCTTAAGAAAAAAAAGCCTCCCGGGTAGGGAGGCAAAGAGGGTTACCTACGAAGATCAGTGATTCGGGAGATTGCATGAGGTCTCCCGAATGAATTTCAGTTACTGAAGGTCTCGTCCAGGGCCGCCGAAATGTCCTTGATCAGGTCGTCAGCATCTTCGAGACCAATCGAAAGACGCAGGTGACCATACTCAAGGAACTCTTTTGGATAGTGCTCGGAGCCACCACGGGCTTCAGGGCCCACATGAACGATGAGCGATTCATCATGACCGATGGAAACGGCTGAAGTAATAACCCTCAGCTTCGCCACGAAGCGGTTCTGCTTGTCAGAATTGCCTTTCACAGCAAACGCCATCACACCGCCAAACCCTTTGCCTTCGAACTGACGACGGGCCAGCTCGTGCTGAGGATGGGACGGCAGACCCGGGTAGTAAACGTAGGCAATGCGGTCATCGGAATCCAGGAACGCAGCCACCTTCTCAGCCGTCGCGAGATGCTGACGGATGCGCAGGGGCAAGGTTACTGAACCACGCATGATCAGCCAGGCATTGAATGGGGAGATGACAGCACCCAGGTCAACCAAAGCATCATGCTTGATCTTGCCGATCAATTCTTTGCTGCCAATCACAACCCCCCCCATGGCGTCACCATGACCATTGATGTACTTGGTCAGGGAGTGAACAACCAGATCAGCCCCTTTGCTCAAGGCGTGGAAGAACGGCGGCGGAGTGAAGGTTGCGTCGACCGACAGCAGAGCACCATGGGCTTTGGCAATTTCTGCCAAGCCTTCGATATCAGCGACCTTGGTGGTCGGATTCCCAATGGACTCGGTGTGGATCAGCTTGGTGTTAGGCTTCATCGCCTTATTCACCGCGTCCAAATCACCCATGTTGACGAAGGTCGCTTGAATGCCATAGCGCTCAGGAAGCAGCTCTGCGAACAGACGCCACACCGCTTCGTAGGTCACGTCGCCGACAACAATGTGATCTCCACTTTTCAGAAATGTGAAGAACACCGAGTGCAGGGCAGCAACACCGGTCGCAAACGCAGCTGCAGCCTCACCGCCCTCGATAGCTGCGAGTTTCTTCTCCAGGCACACCTGGTTGTGGCCTGCGTTACGGGTGTAAACCAAGCCATCAGGGCTCGACCAGTCCATGTCTTCTGGGTCATCAGGAAGACGATAAGAGTTTGCCATGACCAGCGGGGTGCGCACGGCGCCGGTGGTGACATCCATGACGTTGCCACCATGAACTGCCTGGCTGCTAACGCCCAACGTGGCCAGGTTTTCTTTATCAGGACGCATCTTAATACCCTCTTGCTTATTGAGCTTCTTTTAGTGTGGACTTAACAGCCGACTCATCGTTTGGTTCAGCAGCAGTGGTTGAAACTAACTCCTGATTTTCATCAAACCTCAATTTACCGTTTGCGATCCCGTAAACTCGACCTCGAACCACATACCAGCCAATCACAAGAACCGCTGCATAGAAGGGAATAGAAGCTGCGGAGTACGTACCCACTGGATAGTCGCAAGCAATCAGAATGAAGACCAGAACGAAAAATGCCAGCGTTGCGTAACCGCTATAAGGCGCGAACATCATCCTGAATTTAGGTCGTTCAATAAGGCCTTGTTGGGAAAGCTTGAAGAGCTTGAGCTGACAGAGAATAATCACCCCCCAGGCACCAAGCATCAAAATCGCCGTCAACGACATGGCAATTTCAAAAGCCTGGCCGGGCAGAAATGCGTTCATTGCAACGCCAACCAAGGAAGCAATTGTCGTGAACATAATCCCTGCAAACGGCACCCCATTGCTGTTCATTTTCACAAGGAATGGCGGCGCAGACCCTGTTACAGCAAGCGAGCGAAGAATACGTCCGGTGGTGTAAATCCCAGCATTGAGGGATGAAATGGCCGCAGTGAACAACACCATGTTCATGATTGCATCAGCACCGCGCACCCCTATGGCACCGAAGAAGGTCACCAGTGGGCTCACTCCTGGGATATAAGAGGAGCTCGGCATAAGCAATGAAAGCAGCAATATAGTGCCAACATAGAAAACAACAATACGGAAGACAACTGCACGAATGGCTTTAGGCATGACCTTTTCAACATCTTTGGCCTCCCCTGCTGCTGTGCCAACAAGTTCAATACTACCGTAAGCAAACACCACACCCTGTATCAAAATTACAGCCGGCATCACGCCATAAGGGAACCACCCCCCATGATCTGAAATCAACTGGAATCCCGGAACATGACCGTCAATGGGTGTACCAAAGACAACCATGTAAACCCCCACGCAGAGGAATGTAACCAAGGCTGCTACTTTAAAAAAGGCAAACCAGAATTCCAGCTCGCCGAAAATTTTCACAGATACCAGGTTAATACCAGTAATAATCGCTAGCACACCCAGTGCAGAGGCCCATTGTGGGACGTCTCCGAGGAATGGAACATACGCTTTGAAGAAATTCAGGTAAAGCGCCGTCGCAGTGAGCTCAGCAATCGCCACCGTTACCCAGTTTGTCCAATACATCCAACCCGCTGCATAAGCCAGTTTTTCACCATAGAACTCTCGGGCATAAGACACAAATGACCCGGTGGACGGTCTGTGGAGAACCAACTCACCGAGAGCGCGAATGATGAACCATGCGAACACACCGCACACAGCAAATGCGAAAACAAGCGATGGGCCTGCCTCAGAAAGCCGAGCACCCGCACCTAGGAATAAACCACTGCCAACAGCACCACCAATGGCAATCATCTGTATTTGGCGAGCACGTAAGGTCTTTTTGTAACCTACATCCTCTGCACCCACATATTTAGCCCTACCGGTACTCTCAGTAGCCGAGCCAGCAGATACAACTTCTTTAAAGCTCATACGCCAACACCTTGTTATTGTATTACGGCAAGACGAAGCTAATGCACGCCTTACATAAGCAGCATACTCACATATAAATTTCTTCAGCTTTCTACTCCACCAAGGCTAGAATGCGCCTCATTCACAGGAGCGAAAAGCCTTGAGAGATCCAACAATATTCCTAAGGCTGCCCAAAAAAGACTTGAACTTCAATTTCCACATCAACACCCAAAACCAGCTCCGAGACTACCGTAGAACGTGCAGGAAGGTGGGAGCCAAAAAACTCCTTATAGACTTCATTTAAACCATCAAAATGATTCAAGTCCGAAAGCCAAACAGTTGCCTTTACTACTTGCTCAAAACTGGCCCCGCAAGCAGCGAGACTTTCACCAATTCGCTGGCATACGGCTCTGGTTTGAACTCGGATGTCACCTCTAATTACTTCACCAGTCGGACTGACAGGAATTTGACCTGAAAGGAACAGAAAACCACCCGCCCTAACAGCCCTGGAAAGAGGCAGAGGTGCCTGACTAGGGTATCGTTGAATAAGACCGCTCATTTTCACCCCCTGATCCTGAATGAAGGGGAGCTGACGCCCCCCTCTTCCCTACCTATCGAATATCAGAGCCTTAGAGAATCTTAGGCCTTATTCGCTAGGGCCGTTAAGACAAATGACCTTAGGCTGGGTCATGTCTTCGTAGGCGAAACGCACACCTTCACGTCCCATGCTGCCGTATTTGAAGCCACCGAATGGCATCGCATCGAAACGATAATCAGACGAGTCGTTAATCATCACGCCACCCGCCTCAAGCAGCTTCGCGGCCTTCATGGCGGTGTTCAGATTGCTGGTGAAGATGCCAGCATGCAGGCTGTACTCTGGCTGGTTGGCAAGCGCCAGAGCATCTTCAAGTGTGTCGATCTCCTGCAAGATGACGATCGGACTGAACACCTCTTCCTGCCAGACCTTGCACTCAAAGCTCACGTCTTCCAGGACAGTTGGGTAGAACAGGGTACCCTCCCGCTTGTTACCGAGCAGAACCTTGGCACCCTTGCTGACGGCCTCCTGCACAGATTCTTCTGCACGTTTGGCCGCTGCCTCAGAGATCATTGGGCCGACGTCAGTCGCCTCGTTTGCCTGGTTACCCACTACCAACGCGCGCGACTGCTCTACGAATTTCTCCTTGAAGGACTGATAGATTTTGCTATCAATCAGAATTCGTTGAGTACCAATACAGTTTTGCCCTGCAGCCCAGTAAGCACCGGACACACAGGACTCCACAGTAGACTCAAGGTCACAATCGCCCATTACGATCACTGGCGCATTACCGCCTAGATCCATGGCCATTTTTTTCAAACCGGCAGTCTTAGTGATCTGCTCGCCTGTAGCGAAGCCACCAGTGAACGAAATCATTCGCACTGCACGGTGAGCAACCAGCGCCTTACCCAGGTCAGCATCACCGGTAGCCACCGAAACAACTTCAGTAGGCAAACCAGCCTTGTTCAGGTAACTAACCAGCTTGACGGCGGACAGCGGAGCGAGCTCGGAAGGCTTCAGCACTACCGAGTTGCCGCCGGCGATGGCCGGGCCCAGCTTATGAGCAACCAAGTTCAGTGGGTCGTTATAAGGAGTAATAGCCAGGATCACGCCCAGTGGCTCGCGAGTAAACCACCCTTGGCGAGATTCGGAGCCAACATAGGAGTCGAATGGAATCACCTCTCCCGCGTTACGCTTGGCCTCTTCAGCCGAAAGCTTGAGCGTGTTTACACAGCGGAGGACTTCTTTGCGCGCTTGGCGAATTGTTTTACCAGACTCCGCTGAAATGAGTTTCGCGAAATCATCCTTATCCTTCTCCACCAGTGCAGCTGCGTGCTCCAGTATACGAGAACGCTCGGCGCGAGAAAGGCTGCGAGCGGTCACAGCACCGTGCTTGGCAGCATCGATCACCAGGTGAGCAGAGGTCGCTGGTACCTTAGCCACTTCACCAACCACAGAACCATCAAACGGGTTGAATACTGTGATCTCTTCGTAATCTGTAGACAGAGCAATACTCAAGCTATTCATATTCAGATCGCCTGTTTGATTTTGTTCTTGTGGATGCTGATGATGTCGGACAGCAGTGCGTAGGCGGTTTCAATACGGCCAGCCCCAGCACCTACAACAGTGACCGGGCCCAGGAGGTTGGTTTCGAAGCTCACAGCATTCGTGGCGCCACTTACCCCGGCCAATGCATCAGTGTTCGGGAGAAGTTGCGGGCTGACCGAAGCAGTCACAGTACCAGCCGGGGTGCGCTGTGCACTGCCAATCAGCTTCCAGCGGGAATCATTTTGAGCAGCCTTCTGAATGTCTTGGGCAGTGATGTTCGAGATGCCTTCACAGCCCACATCGTTCGGAGTCAGCTTCGCACCCAGCAGTTCATTTGCCAGGATCACTACCTTCAGACGTACATCATGACCTTCAACGTCTGCAGTTGGATCTGCTTCGGCATAGCCCAGCTCCTGAGCCTCCGACAATGCGTCACCGAAGTCGAGACCGGCTTGCATGCTGCTGAGAATGAAATTGGAAGTGCCGTTCAGAATGCCCTTGAAGCCAGTGATTTCCGAACCGGCCAATGTTTCCTGTGCCAGACGGATCACTGGAGTACCGCTCATCACGGCACCTTCAAACTCAAAGGCTGCACCATTCGTCGCAGCCAGCTTCTTCAGCGCAGCCGAGTGGAGAGCCACTGGGCCTTTGTTTGTAGTCACAACGCTAATGCCCTTTTCCAGAGCCCAGCGACAGAAAGTGGTTGCTGGCTCACCATCAACCGGATTAGTGAAGGTGGCCTCAGCAACAATATCTGCGCCAGAAAAACGAATGACCGTCTCGTTGGCCGGCTCAGCGCTACCATTTTCCAGGGCTGCAAAGGCGCCTTTGGCTGCAGGCACAGCTACCAGTTTTCTGGGATCCAGGCCGTCCTTGCCAATTACAGAGCCCAAGAAGATGTCGCTGACGCCAACGATTTTCAAGGTGAAGCCCAGCTCTTCAGCCCACAGCTCATTCTTTTCAGCAACCAGTTGAGCCAGAGCACGGTTTACACCGCCGAAACCCAGCAAAGCAATTTTATATTCAGTCACAGCAACGGCCTCATTTTGTTGTTCACCACTGGAGGAAATCGTAAGCCGCAACCGTGCTTTACCGAATATGCCAAACAGACTGATTTTGCTGGCAAAACGCTCGCCTTGCATGCCAATTTGCCTGTGAGTTATTTCGTGTTCGACAAAACAAAAGAAGTAACCGTATTCACGACACCGGGCAAACTTGAAATATCAGTCCAGACCTTGTTTATTCTATCCGGAGAGGACGCCTCAACAGTCAGAACAATATCAAGATCACCACTCATCACATTGCAGGCAACAACTTCAGGAATAGCTGCCACAGAGCGAACCACCTCAGCCCCCCTCATACGATCTTGTCTGTATACAAATACCAAAGCCCTAATCGGGGGATGTTCTGATGAAGCAGATCCTTTTACAATAGTGTACCCCTTGATATACCCATCTCGTTCCAAACGCTCAATTCTGAGTCGAACAGCATTTCGAGAAAGATTAACTTTCATCGCGATATCATTGTGTGCTAAACGCGAATTCCTAGTAAGTTCTTCGATTATTTTTTCATCGACTTTGTCCAAAGTGCGTTTCATCGCCACCTCCGGATCGCGTAAAGCAATCACTCACACATAATTTTTATTCAGATGCCTCAAAGCTTCATCCCTAGAGATCGACTGAGGCAAACCAGCAATCACGACAAGGGTGACCCTTGGAGCGTAGGAACCAACGGGCAGCCAGGATGCGCAGCACCCGGCGTTGCTCATCGGTCACCGCCACAGCTTCGTGCCATCGACCGAAAAAGTCAATATACTGACCGTCGCCTCACCATCCAGCCTTTGCCAGGACGGCAAGGGCCCCAGCCCCGTGAGCGCGAAGGAGAAGAAATGACTGCAGCAGGCGCTTTCCACTCACTGTTCCAGTACAAAGCTTGGTCTGAATCTGAACTGTTCAAAATCTTGGCCGAGTCGCCCAGTACGTTCACTGCGCCAAATCTGGCAGATGCTCTCTGGCATCTAGCTCACATCAACATCGTGGATAACCTGTTTATTGGGAGGCTGCTCGGCAACCCAGTGCCATGCACTTCAACCACCTCAGAAGAACCACAACAACTCTCAGATTTATCGCTTAAATTCACAGAGACAAATAACTGGTTCGTCAGCTACACCAAGTCTGTTACTGCAACTGAGCTCAAAGAAAGGGTGCATTTTATTTTCGCGGATGGCAAGCCGGGAAACATGAGTAAATCAGAAATACTTAGTCATGTCTTATCACATGGCCTGCTGCACCGGGGAATGGTCAGCGGCCTAATACCTTTTGCAGCGGCAGAAGGTTGGCAAGACCACTTCACCACTTTCCTAAAACATTGATCCAAGCTGCAGAACAAAACCAACGCTGCACCACAGCATCAACATCTAAACATAGACTGTGATGATAGAAAGTCAGAGCAAACTTCCAACCAGCCAGCCGGATCACTGAATATGAAGCTCGACAACTCGCAACTCGCCGCCTTCTCATCAGTGATTAGGGAAGGAAGCTTTGAGGGCGCAGCTCGAAAACTACACATAACTGCATCTGCAATAAGCCTAAGAATCAAGCAGCTTGAAGACAGGCTCGGACAGGTGCTCATCATGCGCGGCGCCCCCTGTAAAGCCACCAGGGCAGGCTTGACACTTTTAAAATTCACAGAACAAATCGACTTTCTCGAAAGCGAATTAAACCGCGACCTAGGAATATTTGATAATGAGCATCACACCCTGACCCGACTCCCCATCGCCGTCAACGCAGACTCACTTGAGGTATGGTTTATAGACGTCATGGAGTTCGTCCAAAAACAATCACACGTCATTTTCGAAATCCGCGCTGAAGACCAGAACCACTCACAAGCTTTGCTGAAAGACGGCAATGTAGTTGCAGCTATTAGCGTAAACCCGATTGCTGCACCAGGCTGCCAAGTCGAGTGCTTAGGGCGAATGCGCTATATAGCGTTAGCGTCAAAAACCTTTCAACATAAATACTTTGCCAGCGGATTGAATACCGTAAGCCTCTCCACCGCTCCTCTATTAGCGTTCAATCAGAAAGACGAAATCCAACATGCTTTCCTAAAGTTATTAACGAACGAAGCACTTACTCCGCCAGTTAACCATATACCAACCTCAAGTGCTTTTCTTGAGGCGATGGCGCGAGGCCTAGGCTGGGGAATGGTTCCTGAGATACTTGCCGCGGGCCTCGCAGACGCTAGAGGGCTTACGAACATTGCTCCCGAATATTATCTGGACGTGCCACTCCACTGGCATCGGTGGAGCTTCAACTCCAAAAATCTGGACTTACTGACCGTAGCAGTTCGCAAATACTCGAAAAAAATCTTAATTCCTTATCAAACCTGATTGAAAAGTAAAGACAACACACAATGAAGAACCTGATCTTTAACAGACCCACATATTAATCCAACAGAAAAACATACCCACTCAACCTGAAACCACACTAGAGCAGACAAAAAATGTATCTACCGAAGCATTTTAGCGAACACCGAATAGAAGTATTGCATAAACTGATAGTTGAAAATCCATTCGGAACACTAGTAACCCAGGGACAATCAGGGCTCGATGCAAACCATCTTCCATTCGAGCTTGAACAAGATGTTGGTAAATTAGGAATGCTAAGCGCACATATTTCAAACCAAAATCCCATCCTGACTGAAACAAGCAACCTAGACGAAGTTTTAGTCATTTTCAAAGCAGGCGATGCTTACATATCGCCAACCTGGCTACCGAGCAAAAAAGAAACTCAGCGACAAGTACCCACCTGGAACTACATGATTGTCCATGCAAAAGGACGCTTGAAATTCCATGACAATGAAACCCGCACCCGTAAACTTGTTGCAAAACTCACCAAACGACATGAGGCATCAATGGATAGCCCCTGGAGAATGTCAGATGCTCCTGGTGAGTACATCAGCAAACTACTAAAACAAATATCTTCAATTGAAATAGAGATAACTAGTCTATTTGGAAAATTCAAACTCAATCAGGATGATGGTGCGAGGGACATGAGTGCAGCTGGTAAAAAACTCATAGACCAAGGTGAACAAGCGATAGGGTCTGCTATGTTGGCAGAAGCAAAAATCCAAAAACAACAAACCAATACATAATTACGGCCACAAACTCACCCTTACGCGAATTTGAAAAGTTGATTCTCTACGCCAAATGTAATATCAACGATTGACCACATTGCATCTTCACACCCAGTGAGGAAACACAAACACCACGCCGAGGCGAGGCGAGGCGATCACTCAAGAAAAACTAGCGTACCATTAGAAAATTTTACCTGAGCCTCTGCGCCTTTGTCGCAACACTTGTGATAGAACAGAGAAATCCCAAGAGCTTTATATCCTCTGCTTTTCTGTAAGGCCGTTACTATTGCATGAAAGGTAAGCACTGCGGCACCAGATAGTTATGGGTATAGGCGGGACAAGGCAGCACTACAAAAATAAATATCAAGCACTTCGCCCATGGAGTAATGCATATGCCATTCCGTCGTTCAATTCTCGCTATTTCCCTAAGCCTCGCCTTCTGCCAAAGCCATGTGTGGGCTGCCCCACCCTTGAGCCTTCACAATGGCAACACGGATCTTACTATTCAAGCAAGCAATGCCTGGGTGGAAATTAATAAAGCCGCGTTCGAGCACAACATCAAAACCCTACAGTCTACGCTTGAGGGTAAATCCAAAATTTGTGCAGTTCTCAAGGCTGACGCCTACGGCCATGGGATTGGGTTAGTTATGCCCTCAATCATTGCAATGCAGGTACCTTGTGTTGCTGTTGCGAGCAACGAAGAAGCCAGGGTCGTACGTGAGAGTGGCTTCACCGGCGAGCTTGTACGCGTCCGAACTGCATCCATCGGAGAAATTCAAGACGCTCTGAAATACAACATCGAAGAGTTAATCGGCAACGCTCAACTGGCGAAAGAAGCAGGTGCCATCGCTGCGCAGAACGGCAAAAAGCTAAAAGTCCACATTGCGCTTAATGCTGGCGGCATGAGCCGAAACGGATTTGAACTTCATAGTGATCAAGGCCGCCAGGACGCTTTGAGCGTGACACATGATAAAAACCTCGAGGTTGTCGCAATCATGACTCATTACGCTGTCGAGGATCGCGCCGATGTATTGAAGGGATTGGACGACTTTAAGAAACAGTCCAGTTGGCTGATCGAGAACGGCAAGCTCGATCGGAGAAACATCACCCTACACACAGCGAATTCTTTTGCCACACTCGAAGTGCCTGAGGCTCGACTTGATATGGTAAGACCAGGCGGGGCTCTGTTCGGTGATACTGTTCCATCCCACACGGAATACAAAAGAGTGATGGAGTTTAAGTCGCGAGTGGCCTCAATCAATCCCTACCCTGCTGGAAATACAGTTGGCTACGATCGTACATTGACATTAAAACGCGACTCCAAGTTGGCCAACCTCCCTGTCGGCTATTCTGACGGTTACCGCCGCGCGTTCACCAACAAAGGTTATGTGCTCATTGATGGGCATAGGGTTCCGGTAGTGGGTAAAGTCTCAATGAACACGCTGATGATTGACGTCACCGACTTCCCTGAGATCAAAGAAGGTGACGAGGTAGTGCTATTTGGAAAACAAGGTCAAGCGGAGGTTACGCAAGCCGAGATGGAGGACATAAATGGGGCACTACTCGCCGACTTGTACACCGTCTGGGGAAACTCCAATCCAAAGATCTTAGTGGATAAGTAAGTCATTTAAGCAGCTTACGAGCCAATCCTTGAGCACCTGCAACAAGCAGTAGCTCAAGGATTTAATTAAACGCCTTTAGGATTAAGGTGGCTCTGCCTCAGACTCTCATCTAGAAAAGTAGACAATTTCAGTGTTTGGGCAGTGCACAGGTCTCTACGTCAGAAGACGCTACAACCTTAGTGGACTGCCATTCAGTCAGTGCAATCGATAGCAGCGTCATTGTCCAGAACAAAGGATACTCCCAACCTCCGCCGGCATTACTGAACAGCCAACCATTGCTTGAGTGTGCCCAGGTTGCGCCAAGCAGAACGGGAACTGCAGCAGTCGCAGCGAGATGCGGCTTTATCTTAAAAATAAGCATTGCACCAGTAACAATCTCCACCAGAAGAGTCACCCAAGCCAATAATCCCGGAAGCCCTATTGATTCGAAAAATGCTACCGTCCCGCTCATCGTGAATATAAATACTTTCAGATAGAGAGAATGAGTTATTAATGCAATCCCTGCCGTTAGCCGGAGCAAAGTTCCACCCAGATGCGGAAGGCTAAGAGTAGTCATATTCGTTCCCTTATTTATGCAGTGCCGGTTGCCCTGCTTGATAGTAATTCTGGTGACTATGTGAGTTTGAGACAATCTGCTTTTTTACTAAACAGGACTGCAAGAATGCACAACTGGAACTGGGATGATCTTCGGCTGATCCTTGCTGTAGCTGAGCATGCGTCGTTTGCAGCAGCAGCAAGGCACCTTAATGTCAATCACACCACCGTGCTACGGCGCGTGAATACCTTTGAGCAAGCACACGGATTACGAATTTTCAACCGAGTTGCGACAGGTTATACACTGACTGATGCTGGAGAAGAATTGCTGCGTACTGCTGAAATTATGAGAGGAGCAGTAAGCGATTTGTCACTAAGACTGGAAGGAAAAGATCTTAAGCTAGAGGGAGTTCTTCGCATCACCACCTGCGATACCATCATGGGGTCAATCCTTCCCCAAATACTTGAGAAATTCAGCAAGCAGCACGAGAAAATTGTTGTTGAGTTATCAACTGGGTCTTTTGTCACTGACCTTGCTCAGCGCCAGGCTGATGTTGCCATCAGGACGGGTGATAATCCTACAGAGTCTCTCATTGGCAGACACCTTGCTGACGTCCGCTTCGCCCTGTACGCATCCAACGACATTGCCAATCTGATCGAAGGTACCAACCCATTGACTTTCAACAAGTGGATCTCACCCGACCTGACCTTCAGTCAAATGGCTGTGACGAAGTGGATTCAGTCAACCATCCCTGCCAGTTCAATTATCTTCAGGGCAGACTCATTGATCTCGCTCAGCCAAGCGGCGATAGCAGGGATGGGAATTGTTCCTCTTCCCCGCTATCTTGGAGATAACACATCCGCGCTGACCAGGCTTGAGTCGAACGCTTTGGATCAATTCACAACTGGCCTATGGATCCTGACGCATCGTGATCTCCGGTATACGGCCAGAGTCCGCGAGTTCATTTCTTTCGTGAGTGACGAACTGCGACAGCACAGTTTTTAGCATCAGAGCAGAATCCTGAGATCATGTCCGAAATGACCCTACCAAGCCCCTCAGGCGCTCAACCTGAGACTGCAGGTTCTCACAAGCACTCTGGGTTGACTCAAGGTTCTTGACGTTTTCAGCGTTCAAGCTATTGATCTGAGCTATGTCGACATTGAGAGATTCAATGACACACGACTGCTCCTCAGTGGCGGTAGCCACAGCTTGGTTCATGCCATCGATATCGCCAACATGGTGGTTAATGACATGCAGGCAAGCACCTGCATCATTAGCCACCGCCATCCCCTGCGCACTGAGATGCTCACTCACCTCCATCCGATTGACCGCTTCTCGCGCACCTGCCTGCAGCTCGTCGATCATTCCATGTATCTCTTGAGTCGAAGTCTGCGTTCGATAAGCCAAGCTACGAACCTCATCTGCGACTACAGCAAACCCTCGTCCAGCTTCCCCCGCTCGGGCAGCCTCGATTGCTGCATTGAGTGCAAGCAAGTTAGTTTGCTCAGAAATGCCCCTGATGACCTCCAGGATTCGCCCAATGCTTACCGTCTTATCGTTCAATGCCTCAATGCTGCCCGAAGCAAGCCGAAGATTGTCGGAGAGGTCACTCATCTTGGAGATCGTACCAGCAACCACTTGCTCTCCCTCATGGGACTGCCCTCGGGCTTTTGCTGCTTGCACTGAGGCATCGCCGGCATTGCGAGCAATCTCTTGGGCTGCAGCCCCTAACTCATGAATAGCTGCTGCCACACTATCTGTTCGCTGCGCCTGCTCACCCGACATCGACAGAGAGCCTGCCGATGATGTCGTTACACGCTTCACTTCAGAAAACACCAGTTCAGTCGCGGATGAAACATCGCGGATTGACTCATGAATCCGTTCTACAAACACGTTAAAGTCTTGAGCCAAAACACCAAACTCGTCTTGGGTTTTAACCTCAAGGCGCTTTGTTAGGTCTCCCGCCCCTTTAGCGACGTCCTTCATCGCATCACTCATCCGTCGCAAAGGGTGCATGAGTAAGTAAATCATGATGCCCAGTAGCAATATCGTCGCAGCTACCGTGATTGATGTCGCTATGACTGCTGCAAAACGAAAGCCGTTGAGTTCCTGAAAAGCCTGGTCTTTGTCGAGCGCCAGACCGACGTACCACTTGACTGCGGGTAGTCCCTCGATGGCGGCAAACATGACCAGCTCATCCTTGCCTGCCCGTTGCACCTCCATGAGCTCGCTGCCGAACCCCTCTGTGCCCCCGAGGTAGACTGAAGAAAAGCCTTTCATCAGAAGGTCGCGATCAGGATGAACAAGAATTTTTCCGTTTGAGTCAACCAGGAACGCATATCCCATGCCTTTGAGCTCAACCGCATTTATAATCCTTTCAACCGTATCAAGCGGCAAGTCACCTGCCACAACTCCATGCAAGCGGTCACTATTTTTGACTGGCGCCGCAACAGTGAGCATGAGTTTTCCGTTGGTATCATCTCGGTAGGGCTCTGTTAACACAGTCCTGTTTTCCGACACTGCAGTCTTGAACCAGGGACGCACGCGAGGGTCGTAATCAGCAGGCATCTCGTCTTGGGGGCGAATGAAAAACGCTCCATCAACGTTGCCAAAGTAGGTAAACGCGAATACTGATTTCAAAATGGATTGATCAAGAACAGTGATTAGGCTTTCTGGGCCTGCAGAATTCGCAAGTAACTCTTTCAGGCTATCAAGCAAAAGCAGCCTACCGGACATCCATTGCGAAATACCGCTCGCTGTAGAAATGCTTAGACCTGAAAGTTTGGCTTCAATACCACGATACAGAGCATGGCGCTGCACTGTGCCATTGTATGCTGCAAAGCTAGTGAAGGCTGCAGCAACCACCAGCGCAGCAGAAATTATGATTTTATGTGAAAACATCAGCTTCATGACGACCACCCTATCGCCGAAAAAAAAGGCCAATCGAACTTCCGATTGGCCCGCGTGCAAAATGATGTCTCTTACTTGAGACCATTCGACAAAAACTGCTGCAAGCGCTCACTACGAGGGTTGGTTAGAATATCTGCACCACCTTGCTCTTCTACCAAACCCTGATGCAAAAACAAAATCTGGCTGGAGACTTGCTTCGCAAACGCCATCTCGTGGGTAACCATCAACATGGTTCGACCTTCTTCTGCCAGCGCCTGGAGTACCTTAAGCACCTCTCCAACCAGTTCCGGATCTAATGCTGAGGTTGGTTCATCAAAAAGTAAAATCTCAGGCTCCATGGCTAAAGCCCGCGCAATAGCAACACGTTGTTGCTGCCCTCCAGACAAAAAACCTGGGTACTGTGTTGCAACCCTAGAGGGTAGGCCTACCTTATCCAAGTACTGGCGGGCTGCCTTCTCGGCATCAGCTTTCTTAACACCCAAGACTCGCTGAGGTGCCAGAGTGATGTTGTCTAAAACACTCAAGTGGCTCCACAAATTGAAATGCTGGAAAACCATCGCCAAGCGAGTGCGTAGCCGCTGAAGTTCTGCTGCTGAGGCCACGCGCAGTCCATGTTTGTCCTTGACCATACGGATTTCCTGGCCATCAAGCGTCATTGCGCCGTCTGTAGGAGTCTCAAGAAAATTAATACAGCGCAAAAATGTACTTTTGCCAGAGCCACTAGCCCCGATCAGGCTAATTACATCACCTTTATTCGCCCTCAGCGACACGCCCTTAAGAACGTGATGATCGCCATAACTCTTATGAAGCCCCTCAACGGTCAGCTTATATCCTGATTCAAGATCTTTGCCCATGTACTGGCTCGGCTCAATGCTATTTGGTTTTATTAAACTGGTCATCGGCAAATTCCTTAAATCAATGAGCGGGGCCTAGAAACGACAGCCAACGTCGCTCAGCTAAGCGGAACAATCCAACAAGGGCAAATGAGAGGAATAGATAAATCAACGCTCCAATTCCGAAAGACTGAAAAGTCAAGAAGGTCTCGGAGTTAGCATCGCGAGCGACTTTCAATATATCTGGAATTGTCGCCGTAAAGGCTACAGAGGTGGAATGCAGCATCAATATCACCTCATTACTGTAGTACGGAAGCGCACGCCTCAATGCAGATGGCACCACTACAAATGCATTCAGTCTCCAACCATTCAGACCATAAGCCTTAGCAGCTTCAAGCTCACCATACGGAATGTTTCTGATCGCGCCTGCAAAAATCTCCGTGGTATATGCACAGGTATTGAGCGCAAATGCCAAGATCGTGCAATTCATAGCATCTCTAAAAAAAGCATCCAGCACAGGCTGGGAGCGTACTGCCGCTATACTGTAGATACCGGTATAGCAAATCAGCAGCTGAATGTAGAGCGGTGTTCCTCTGAATAGGTAGGTGTAAAACTGCACAGGCCAACGAACATAAAATCGATCCGATACTCTTGCTATAGCCAGTGGAATCGCGCCCAAAAAGCCTAGGATGATAGACGCGGTCAGTAGCCATAGCGTCATCGCCAAACCAGTGATTTCGGTTCCATCCGTGTACAGGAAAGCTTTCCAATACTCCTGCAGTAAGTCAATCATTGCAGAGCCTCGCGGGAGCCAGCGGAATATTTACGTGCAAGCCTACGCAATACGTAGTTCGATAGCGTTGTAATAAGCAAGTAAACAAGAGCCGCAAGCACAAGAAAATAAAACAGTTGGAATGTACTTTTGCCAGCATCCTGGGCTGCCTTTACCAAATCCGCAAGCCCAATGATCGAAACTAAAGCTGTAGCCTTGAGCAGAACCAACCAATTATTGCCTATACCAGGCAGTGCAAAGCGCATCATTTGTGGAAAGGTGATCAGAAAAAAACACTGAGAGCGGCCTAGACAATAGGCTACTGCGGCCTCTCGCTGCCCCTTAGGAACAGAGAGCATTGCTCCCCGGAATGTCTCAGTGAAGTAGGCACCATAGATAAAACCAAGAGTGACCACACCAGCTACAAAGGGATCAATTTCAAAATAATCCCAACCAAGATATTGAGTTAGATTAGTTAGCCAAGTCTGAAGACTATAAAATATCAAGAGCATCAGTACCAGATCCGGCACTCCACGGATCAATGTGGTGTACATCTGAGCTGGGAGTCTAACCAGATACAAAGATGAAAGCTTGGCACTCGCACCAATTAGTCCCAAAATCACGCTTACCACAAGGGACAATAAGGATAGCTTGATAGTCATCCAGGTACCCTTCAGCAGCAGCGGCCCAAAACCCTGCATGCTGAGCCCTAGCAGAGCAACAGCTTCAAAAAAATTATCAATCATGATCGAATGACTCTTGATGAGATGAAGCGCCTATACCAGATAGGCGCATACAATCACTTGCCACTATAAAGATTCAAATCACCAAAATATTTCGATTGAAGCTTGGCATAAGTACCATTCTCGTGGATTGCCTTGATAGCTTTGTTCAGTTGCTCCTTGAGATCATCATTGCCTTTGACAACAGCAATAGCTGTTTTAGAAGGCAACAGTTCACTTTCAACCTGCTCACTCATTTCATAGTCCGCCCCCTGGGGCGAACTCAAAAAGCCTGCTTTGGCTTGGAGGGTATCTTGGATAGAAGCATCAAGACGGCCAGATACGAGATCATAGTAAACCTGGTTCTGATTCTGATATGACTGAACCTTAACACCTGCCTTTTTCAAGACTGCTTTAGCGTAGCCTTCCTGGATGCTCCCTTGAAAATAGCCAACTCGCTTACCCTTCAAGGAGTTGACGTCAGAACTGAGACCAGAACCTTTCTTGTAAACATAGGATGTCGGGCCTGAGAAAAGCTCATTGGTGAAGTCCACTGCCTTCTCGCGCGCAGGCGTAACAGTCATGGAAGACAGAACCCCGTCGAATTTATTGGCACGGAGCCCTGGAATAAGACCATCAAAATCACTTTCAACCCATTTACACTCAGCCTTGAGCTCAGCACAGATTGCGTTACCTAAATCGATATCAAAGCCCACCAAATTACCGTCAGGGGATTTAGATTCAAAGGGGGCATAATTAGCATCCACGCCAAATCGGATCTCTGCATATTCTTTAGCAGAGACAATACCAGTGAACAAAGGAAGGATTGCGAGAACTGACAACTTACGAAGTGAAATCATATTTGCTCCCTAGCTTTTGTAATTTATTCAGGGCTTTGATGATTTTTTCGCCTAAACATCAGGCTCATGGTGTCTCCGGGCTCCGTATCCGCGAAGCACCTAATTGGCTGCTTCCAGCACCAGTTGCATCAAGAATTCCAAATTCTCACAAACGATGCTACGCCAACCCTCAAAGCTGGGAACCTGCCAACTGGCTTTTTATAGCGAGCAAAATGCTTTCTTTTGCGAGCAAAATGCTCTGACCACCAAATGCCTAGCATCACATCGATTTACCTGCCCCACCGAGTGGACGCAGGTGATCAATCCCGATACATCAATAAATAGGTCAGTTCAGAACGACGGCCGAATGGAAATGACCTGGCGCCGCCTCGCCGGAGAGCCGGCTCGTCTCAAAGCTCAGTTTCTTCTCAGATACACGTAGCCGGGCTGTTCAATCAAGAACCGTCACAGCGCCAATACCATTGCTGCTGGAACTCATTCGTAAGCAGACACATACCTTTCGCCAGCCCGATTGGCCTTTTGATATCACTTTCGTGATAGACCTCTCAAGGAAAGCGTATAGCTGCCGATGCGTTCGAATTGGACTGCCTCCATGCAGGTCCATCCATTCGGCAAAGCCCTCATAGCAGCCTTGTAAACGCCCGTAGAACCGCTACCGCGATAAGCAGAGAAAAGCTTTCTTGGCCAATACACAAGCTTAAGCTCTTGCAGCTAAGCTACCCCATGAAACACCGGTGAAAGTGGCGCGAGAAATCAAGGCGATCGAGGATTTGATGAATTATCTTTTTTGACACCCCACACCTCGCTGAACAGTCGCCGCCAGAGCTGGCCTCCTCTGAATATTGCCCAAGCAACATAAAAATGGGGCATCCGGAAGATGCCCCAACCAGCATTAAGTCATCGATGCACGAATAGCTTTTTCGATTCGAAGACGCCCAGCATGAGCTAGCTTGTTTACTCCCGCCTCTTTGGCTACGGCGTAAACCAGTGCTTCGCCCTGATGTCCTCGTTTCGACATTTCATCAACCAGTGCAGACAACTCCTGTAGACAGATCTCAGCCAGGCCTCGTATTGAGTCATCGTCTCCTGGCCGACGGAAGACGACATTGGCGTCGGTTTCGATTTGAGGTGGCCAGAAGAACACACCTGTCTGTTCCTCTTCATGTGATCGGTACTTGGCACGCGCGATATGCTCCACACGATCACGAATTCTTGAGCCAGTCCGAACCCAGCCATGAGCCCGAGCAATCCTCCTAGCCAGCGCGGTATCCAAGACAGGCCCCTCTTCTGCAATCACGTGATCAATCATGCGCTCCAGAGTCGCGGTGTAGCCGTGGTCAAAGAACTGCTCGGGATCAACCCTCTCTACCACCTGACTAGGATCGGCCTCCTTGTAAATCAAGTGCTCGACAGCAAAGGAGAAGGTAACGACATCATCGACCGCGGCAGGTGTTGCCGCTCTGGCGTATTTCAACTCCGGCAACGCACCTGCAGGATCATTGGCCTCTGCAGGGCTACCTTCCGCCGCCACCATTGTGACCGCTTCTACGACATTGATAGCCTCTGCCATCGCAGCATCGACCTTCAAGCGCTCAGTCTCTTGTACTGCATCGATGGCTGCCTGTTTAGCACGGGACTCAGCAAGCAGCTCGGTCAAATGCTGATGTACCTTCTCAGCAGTCCCAACAGCATCCACCCACCAGTCGGTCGACCAGATTCGAACAATCTCCCACCCGAGCCCTCTCAGCACGAACTCTCGGAGCTTGTCGCGATCTCGTGCAGTCGCACTGCGGTGATAGGTAGCTCCATCACATTCGACGCCCGCGAGGAAGCGCCCCGGAGCATCAGGGTGCACGACACCCAGGTCGACTCGGAAGGAAGACACACCAATCTGGGTATGGATCTGCCAACCCTTCTTGGCCAAGGCAGCTGCGACCGCCTCTTCGAACGGGCTGTCGAATCCTCCCACGCTGCCGAAGTTAGCTTCCGCCAAGGCCCGTGGCCCACGCTCGGCAAACTCGAGGAAGTGCTTCAGGTCACGCACCCCAACAGCTTGCGTGCGGGCGAGGTCAATGTGCTCTGGACGAAGGGTCGAGAACAGCACCAATTCCTGACGAGCACGGGTAATTGCAACGTTGAGTCGACGCTCGCCACCAGGACGGTTCATCGGGCCGAAGTTCATCGACATCGCGCCGGCAGCGTCTTTCCCATAGGTGGTCGAGAAGTAGATGATGTCTCGCTCGTCGCCTTGGACACTCTCCAGGTTCTTCACGAACACAGGCTCTAGCTCAGACTCAGCGAAATACGAGTCGAGCGACGGATCTTTCCGGCATGCATCATCCAGCATGTCCATGATGAGCTTTTGCTGCTCACCATTGAATGTGACTACACCTACGGTGCGCCGGCTCTCGCGGAACGCTGGCGACTGGAGTCGAGCAACCAGGTCAGCGACTAGTGCTCTCGCCTCGATCAGGTTGGTACGCGAACCTCCCTTGTCGTAGACACCAGCTACGGGGCACAACCGCACTGCCTTGTCAGCCGTGAACGGCGATGGGAAAGTCACCAGCTTCGAGCCGTAGTAACGCTGGTTTGAGAAGGCGATCAAGCTCTCATGTCGGCTACGGTAGTGCCAGTTCAGGTTTCGCATCGGCAGGTTCGCACTGATGCACTCATCGAGGATGCTCTCGAGATCAGCCTCGACATCCTCATCATCAGCCGTAGACTCGGCACGGTCGAAGAACGAGGTGGGTGGGAGCTGTTTCGGGTCGCCCACCATCACAACCTGCTTTCCTCGCGCCATCGCACCGATCGCATCCCAGACCGGAATCTGAGAGGCCTCATCGAAGATGACCAGGTCGAACGGAGTCGAAGCCGGTGGCAGGTATTGGGCAATCGAGAGCGGGCTCATCAGCAAGCAAGGCGTCAGCTTCGTCAGCGCCTCGGGTGCTCGAGTCATCAGCTCTCGTAGTGGAATGTGCTTGGTCTTCTTGCCCATTTCATGGCGGAGCAACCCCCACTCAGAAGATCGACTCACGCTGTCCTGACTCGGCAAGTCGGCACAAAGCCGAGCACGGAGCCAGTCCTTCGTCAGCTCGGTAAACTTGTCATCCAATGCGCGGAAGTCGCGAATGCGCTGCTCGTGCTCGACGCTGACGAACGTCCGAATGACCTCCTCGTTGTCAACAGTGGTATTCAGCCACCAGCGAGCGTAGTTCACCTCAAGAACGCGACGGACATTTCCAGAAGTGATTGCTCCGCTTTCCATGCCCTGAACAATTGGCGCGAGGCCCACGGCGAAGGCCTCATCGCGCACCTTCCGCCAAGCGCACCATGCCTTGAGTCGGGACTCAGAAGAAACCACAGTTTCGCAGTTTTTCTTGAGGTCATTCAATGACAGGTGAGCGGTCTCATCTGCACCTGCTTCAGTGAAGTGGCCTATCGAAGTCAGATGCGATGATCGCTCCTGAAGCAGCCCAAGCTTGTCATGCAGAGCAACACCAGCAAGTGTGATCGCGCCTTCCGGCTCCAGCAGCGCGTTGCCATCACCCAGGAGTGTTTGCAGGGGAGCCTTGTAAGCTGCAATCTGCTCAGGGTTCAACGCGAGCTTCGCAACAGCAGTTGCTACCTGCCCTTGGAACACCGCAGCCTGACGTGCAATCTCAAGCTTGGTCTTCAGGTCACTCCAGACCGGCACCAGCTCTCGCAAGTCAGCCAGGTCGGACAGATCACGTTCAACCGCTGCCCGCTGCTTCAACAGATCGAAGTCACCTTTCAGCAACGCTCCACAGCGGCCCTCCTGCACTTCTGGGTGATCATCAACAAGGCGACCGCGCTCTTCGATATCCCGACGCTCAGCCTGGAAACGGAGCGCTGCAGTAAGGAGTTCAATGTTAGTGTCCTTGCCGCACCAAAGCTGCTGAGTGCTCGAGCCAAGGTCGGACAAGGCGGCCATATCGCGATCAAGGCGAGTCAGCGTGCGAAGCCGCCGGAGCTCTTCTTTCAATACATCTCCCAGCTGGCCTTGCTCGACCAACTGGAATCCATCATCGATCCAGTCCGAGTCTGCTTGCTGGAGCCGAATGGCCTCTTGAAGCTTGATCGACGTCGAAAGCTGCTCGGCCACAGACTTTGAACCTTGCCAAACGGCAACGCAGTCGTGCCCGGGCTCAAGTTCATCAATAGCACGGCGCACGGCGCGGATTTCTGCCCAAATTGCCAAATCTTTACCGTGATCGGCCTCGCCTGCAGTGGTTTGTGTCGGGGCTAACAAACCCGCAATACGACGCTTCCCAAACCAGGATTTTGGCCAAAACGAGTCTTCAGCCTCCTTCCACTCACGGAGCAACAGATCAATGTCGAGCGATTCGATCGAATCGCCATAGGTCGTACTGAGCTGCTGATTGAGCTCTACTATTTGGCCAAGCAGTGCCACCGCCTGAGCAAGTACATCGGTGGCACTTTCCGGCCAGGCCGGGCTGAGCTCACCGAATACGGTGCGACGTTGCTGCAGCAGCTCAATACCCTGCTTCGCATCGGCCACAACCCGAGAAGGCCAGAGCGGCGAAAGCTTAGCGTTGAGCTCTCGGTGTTGTTCAACCCACGCACAGCCATCGCCCAGCCGTTGAGTAATGGAGCGGGCATCAGGCCGTAGCGCGAAGCGCCAATCCTGTCCTGCCGCCGAAGGTAATGCCTGGGAAAGGATTGACAACCCCTCCAGTGCTGTCGGGGTGTATTCCGAAGCCGGGAACCCAACCAACTCAACGAACCGATCAGCCGCCCGCTGCACATCCAGCACGGCAGGCAAGACATCGCGAGCTGCCTGCACCAACTGTTGTTGCCAATGGGGTGACCATTCCGCCTGGCCTATAGCGGACAACGCATTGCCCACTAAATAGCTGTATCCCACAGCCTGCGCGTTCACTTCGAGGCGATCGGCCAACTCCCATAGCTCGAGCATGGCCTTCTGGTCATGCGTGTCAGGTGACGCCCAACTAACAGGCGCAACAGCTTCATCGCCGCCCGAAGTGACGGTGCCAATCGCATCGTAGATGGTGTAACCGTTGCGGTGGCGCCGGTGCAGTCGTTCCACGTAAATGTTCAGGCTGTCTCGCAGCGTTGCGAGGCGCTGAGCCTCAACCTCCCATGCAGCGGAATCAACCTGCCCTTTCGCCTCCCAAGCGGACTGCAGCTGGGCCAGCACATCAGTTTTCCGCGCCTTGCTAGAGTGCAACTCGAGGCAGAACTCACCCAAGCCAATCTCACGCAGACGACGGTATACGACATCGAGCGCGGCGATCTTCTCTGAGACGAACAGCACGCGACGCCCTTGAGCGATCGACTGGGCGATCATGTTGGAGATCGTTTGGCTCTTACCGGTACCAGGTGGGCCGATGAGTACGAAGTCTTTGCCCTTAGCTGCCGCCATCACTGCAGCCAACTGAGATGAGTCAGATGGCAGTGGGCAGAAAACATCGGTCGGGCCGTAATCTCGATCCAGCGATTGCGCCTCTGGGAACGGTGTATCCGAAATGAACGAGTCGCGCGGCGTATCCAGGAGGTGCTGAACCACTGGGCTCTGCCGCAAGTGCTCGGCGTTCTCGGCCAGATCCTTCCACATGAGGTATTTGGCAAACGAGAACATCGACAGCACGACGTCTTCGCTCAACTCCCAACATGGGATGTCCTTGATGGCATGGCCGACCTTGTTCCAAATGCCGGCGATATCCAGACCAGAATCGTCCCGAGGCAACTCGTGCTCCAGCGAGCCCAAGCCCAACTCGAAATCCTGTCGAAGCATCTCGATAAGGGTTGGGTTGAAGCGCGGCTCATCATCGTGCAGCACCATGGTGAATCCGGAGCGAGCGCTCTTGCGCTCCAGCGTAACCGGAACTAAAACCAATGGCGCCTTGTACTTCTGCCCTGCCCTGTCCTCGCGTGTCCAACTCAGGAAACCAATGGCCAGAAAGAGCGTATTGGAGCCGCCTTCCTGCAGCGCGGTGCGAGCACCTCGGTACAGTTCGGTTAGTCGAACATCCATCTCGCTGGATGTCAGCGCAACGAACACCTCTCTGCGCTTAAGGGCATCCTCGGCATGCCGGCGACGAACATCCTCACGCTCGCGTTGCTCATACAGCGCCCGCTCCCGCGGATCAGCACCATCCATGAGGTCTGGACGGGTGAGCAGCTTCAGCGACTGACCACTGGCCAGTACATCCTCAAGAGCACCCGGGTCTGGAGACTCGAGCTTCAAAGCCCGCTTACCCGTCTTGAAGTTGAGAAGGTTGTTTCGAAGCGACAGATCCAACAGTTTGCGCTGCCAGCGGCCTAGACGATCAGCAGGATCGAGTTTAGAAAGATCTTCGACGACCACCTCATGCACTTCATCTGGCATGTCCAGGCCGTCCTCAACCAGCAGCGGTGCCGCCTCGTCCGGTACTTCCGGAGCAACTCGTGGTATCTGAGCCTCGGAGCTCGCCAGGGGCTTGATGCGCTGCAGACGTGCGCGACGTATGTCGAGCAGCATCTCAAAGTCGCTGTCCGAGTCTTCGGCTATCTGTTTCGCTCCGCGCTCGACGGCATAGGAGAAAGACGGAGCAAGGTTCTGAGTAACGAGGGTGGTCTCGAAAAGTACCAGCTCGCGCAGCTTCACCCGTTTACGCACCGCGGTCACATCATCCACCAGCGCAGTCGTAAACTCTTCTGGCTTCATCCACAGACCCACGAAGGCATGCCCCCGAGTAAAGACGATCACCGGGTTCAGCCCAATTTGCTCAAGAGCTGCACAGAAAAGCAGAGTGAGATCCATACAAGTCGCCAAACCAGTGTCGGCGATTTGGCTGGGACTGCGCACCTTTTGGCCAGTCTGCTCAAAGCTCGCCGGTGGCAACGCATAATCGAGCTTCATTCGCGCCACGGCGCCCCACACCGCTGACGCGAGCTGCCAGGCACGCTTCGCACCACCCTCGTAGCCATCGAGCGCCGAAGACTTCTCACTGAGACGTAGCAATTCAGCCGTCTGCTTCAACAACCGTTCAACTGCCGGATCATTGGGCTGTACGAACGCGGCTGTCATATCCGGGATATGACGAAGCCCACCCCACTGGTTACGTGGCAGAAGGTCTACAACCTGCTCTAGGCGCGCAACTTCCTTCCGACCATTCTCGGACGCCTTGTCATCAGCCTCAAGTGCAAAGGTAAAAGTGGAAAGCTCGGCCTCTGTAAGGCGACTGAGCAAGGGGCCGTCCAAGACTAGATCAAGCCCTGGAATAACTCGGAAACTGTCAGGTGCGACTTCGTCGATTCGCCAGACCTTGGCCTTGAACACCTCAGGCTCTGAGGTCAATGTCAGGGTCACATTGACGAAGCGGTCTTCGGTCTCGTTCGCGATACGAAGCTCGCGAATCACGGGAATGGCGTTCTGGAAGTCGGCAAGGTTCAGCTTCGCCACCAACGTGGCCAGAATCTTGACTTCTTTAGGCGGGATTTCTTCTTGAGCAGCGAGGGGCTGAACGATGTTGTCCATGCGCAACCTTCCTTGTCGTTATACCCAAGGGAGTGCCGGAATAGGCCGGCCAAGGGGCCCCTCTTGAGCTGATGGCGGGATGATAGCGCTTCCAGCTTCAGCCGTAATGTTCCTTTGGTCGTTGTAAGGCGCACGAGTCCATCCAACAGCCAGGATAAGCAGGTGAGCTAATACGAGAAATCTGAGGCATGTCGATCGGCCAGGTGACCGCAGATCCCTAGCGGTGACCGACTTCATCGAGAACAGAGAAAAAGTGTGACGCCAATCACACTTTGAAAATAAGTCGCCGTTTTGGGCTGTCAATTTTTTTTGCGAGACGGAGTTCTATATTTGAGACCCAACGAAAAGCGAGATCTGCGCCGCTGCATTCCTTCCGTCTCTTCCGCGATCTTGGCCACATGCTTTTCGATGCCGTTTTGCCTCTGATCTCGTATCGCAACGATGGAACTGATGCGGATTGGCCCCTTGGTGCTCGGGGCAGTCGCTTCTTTGGCCGCAGGCCGCTGCTTTTCATTTTGCGTTCAATGCCAAGGCGCGCAGCGCTCGATGGATCAATCCGTTCACAATGGACTGAAATTTCCGGTCGATGACAGACAACAGGATATGAGCCTAGCGATGATTCGCTTAGAGGTGCCATGAGCACCGCATCCCGTCCAATGGATCGCATCAAGCGCCGATTTCGAAAGCCAGCAGATCCTCAGTAATGGGTTCCGGCGCCAACCCACTCAACACCAGTCGATGCTGTATGCCCCTGCAGATGTGCGTCCATAGACGCGATCGCAGCTCGATATGCCAGCCATGGTCGTAGTACCTGACATCCCGACGAGACTTTCCATTCAGAGCTACGACTAGGGAAGAGTAACCATCCTGGCCCACCCATTCGGCAGTGACCCGCACTGGCTCGTCCTTGCCGGGTTTGCGCTCATATTCGTCAAGCAACCCATTTAGAACGAGGACGAATTCATCACCGCAGCAAGCCGAGGCGCGACTCCAGATTTCAAGGGTGATGGTGCTGTCCATTTCACGCGCTCAATCGCCCAGGAAGCCATGATGGCAGTGCAGGGCAAAAGGCCACCAATATACCCCAAAACAATGCATTCCAATCCGCCAGGCTTACTTTTCAGCCTTGCGCCCGCTCCAGCATCACGATCGATCGCCTTGAAGCAGTGGCTGCAAAGCTGGAGGTTGATCCCGCCACGCTCATTGTCCTAGCATCTGCGCTTAGTAAAGGGATGAGCGATGAGCAACTGCTGGAGGTGATCCAACAGGAATGCCAGGGTCTCAACAGCTGCGGGGCACTCGAGCGCATTGCTGATCACTTCCAAGAGGGCAAGGTCACTCGGACGCGACCAGGGAAACAGATTGATCCCCAGAAGCTGGCAGCCATTCGACTTGCAAAGGCCGCGGGAGAATCACAAGCCTCAGTTAGTGCGCGCCTGGGTATTGCTAAGTCAACGGTAGGCCGCCTCTGGCACTACCCAGAAGACTAAACCGCCTCAGCCCTGCATCATTGAGATGAGCCTAGACCTCAATGGTGAGGTCGGCTGAGAAGCCCGTACGTTCTCCCGGATAACCACGCGGGTTCGACACGAGCCGGCACCCCATGACGACTGTATCTACCGCGTGATGTGTGTGACCAAAAATCCATACGTCAGCCCGGGCCACAAGGTCGTGCCACTGGTTGAAATACGCTGCGCCCAAATGGCCTTCATGCCCCTCGCCAGCAACCTCCTGGATTGGGCAGTGATGAGTGATCACGATCGTCTTCCCCTCAAAGGGTTTAGCGAGCTCAGTGGCAAGAAACTCACGAGCGGCGATGTTTCGACTTATGAGGTCAACGGGTCGAAGCTTTCTGTAATCCTCTCCTGTCCTGATCCTCCTGAAGTCGCTCATCAACTCGGCACAGTCCCTCATGGCAGCCTTGTAATCCTGCGTAGACGTGTAGTCCGTCCACGCCGTCGTAACCAAAAACCGTGTGCTACTGATGATAAGAATTTGGTTTTCAATGACGTGCACATGCTCTGCTGCGGCTTCGCGCATTTTGATGAGCGTTCGGCCAAGGTGGCCTTTGTAAAACTCATGGTTACCGCACACGTAGACGACTGGGCACTCGAAGGTTTCGTTAGCCCAGGTTACCCCTCTGCCACGCACCGAGATGTCGCCGGCAAGGACAACCAAGTCCGTATCGACCTGGGGCGGTTCAAAATCTTTGAACTCAATGTGCAAATCTGAGTAGATCAAAATTTTCATCAGCTCACTTGTGCTCCGAGCGGCATTTTAGAGATCGCTCGTTCATGGCTTCAGGGAAGCCATAAGGTCTGAGCATCACGCCCTACCTAGCTTCGACATGCTGCATTGTCGAGCGCAGCGGCGGCAGATTGACCAGTCACCAGGTCGTTGCCAGGCGAGATCGCACCACGGCGCACCTAATGACCAATGGGCCTGGCTAACAAGCCCCCCGAGGTCAGGTCAGGCGAGAACGACTGACGCCCTTTTCCAACGCACTCGCCAGCTCATCGAGCGCATAACGCAAACGTTGATCCTCCTCTACGTCGCCAGAACTAGGTTGTAACTGGCGAGAGTGCCTGATGAGCGTTTGCAGATGCTTCGCACTGAGCTCCAGCTCAATCAGCACGCGATCTTCAAATAGAAACTCCTCAAGTCGATCGAAAAAAATCGGTACTACACGTGTCTCAGCGAATCCCCCATCTCTCGGAGAGCCCAATAGGTATCCATAACAAATATTGTCTTTAACTAGTACAACCATCAGTAGCTTATTAATCTCGCGACGCCTCCCCACGATCCAATCTTTAAGAAGTCGTGGATAGCCGGTCGAGTTAGTAATATAGCTATCTAACTCGTCCATTGTTTTTGGCCATACGGCTTCCGACCAATCCGTAACGACAATGGGTACTAGCAAGCAATACCCTTCCCTTAAGCTCGCAACGGCCTCCTCGAAGTGAAAGGTAATGGGTAAGGGGTCGACTTCGTAATAAGGCACAAAAAATAGAGTGCCAATCATGAGCTTACCGCCAGAAAAATTGGCCGCCATTCGAAATTCCGCTGCCCCATCAAACGGGGGAAGGTCAAAGTAAGCGTCAGCCAACTCTGCGGTTCCTGTCACCTGTCGGCACCTCAGGCAAAAACGGCCCCACTCGGCATATACATCATTCATGCCGCCCCTCCGGGAATGATGAGCGCATTGAATTCAATGGCACAGTGTCCAAAAAATGAAAGCTTCGCCCTGATGTCTGCATCCAACTAGCCATCGTGCAACGCGCAATTATACGTTGGGATTGCATATGGCTTAGGGCCCTCTGCTAACCGCACCCCGCGAAGAGCCGACTAGGAGACGAATCCGTGTTCGATGCGATCTAGCACACCCCTGCCCCTTTGATATCCGACCTCATCGCATGCGCACTCCAATGCTGTGGCGCCACTGAAAACAGTCCTGGTCTGCGACAACCAAGTGTTGGCCTTGGCTTTGCTGCCAAACACCTGCTCGGCCTGACGTCGAATCAGTTCCTCAAAATTGGTTTCCTGTTTCATAGTTCCTTCGCCTTATGATCATGTCTATCCGGCGGGCTGCGCTCAGGCATTTTCCAAGGCTTGGAGTGCAGGAAGGCTCACATGTTTTCTTGTCCCTGGCCCGGCTAAGATGTAACTCGTATTCATGCTTTCAAAAGTGCAATTATCTAGCGCACGTTGGAAGCTAGAGCGAATTGCGCCTACTCGGGAGCGTCGAGTTTTACTGTCGTACACCACGGTATTGGCAAAAACCACCGTTGGCTGTAGGCCCATAGCTTTGAGATCATCTTCAACATCACTAGGCACCATGATGTCGAGCAGGAGCCAATCCCGGACAATATAAAATGGTCGGCCCTGATTATTTGCCCATGCAGTCTCGACGATAAGCTCATCTAATCGGCCGTCCCCATCCAGAGGCAAGCCGTGCTCGGATAAAAAGTCTGCTACCAACGCTGCTTCCACTGTGCCTACCTAATTCGTCTTAGCGCGCTACATCTTGCATCGCTTCGTTGCGGGATATGCCGGCCTTAGTGAAGGGCGCCCTCGAACTGAGGGCTTACACCTTCCAGCGCCCAGTCGCAGACGACATAGACGCTTCCATTTCTCGTCTCAAAGAGATGGTACGCACCATGCTCGATACGCCGCCTGAGCGTAGAGGTACGGATTGTTGAACCATCTCGGAATCGACCGCGACCCTCGCGATACACAATGCCCACCAGACAGTTGATTGACTGATCGTGCACAACGCAGCAGAGGAACCCCGTTATAGCGATCCCGAAATTTGTGGCCATCGCCCGCTCCACGGTGACAGGCACTGATCCTGGTGGTGTTTCTGCGGGTGACTGCTGGCTAGCCAACAGCTCAAAATCGCTGGACTTCAAGGGTGCATCCTTGGGAGTTAGCCGTATATTGAATGGGTTTTCGGACACCAGCCTTCCAGCATTCTGCTCAAAGACAAGCACCAAGCAGGTGGCTGACAAGCCAGCCAAATCCCACAGAGATGAATATATACATTTGAGTGAGAGCACGCAAACGCGGCATACCGTCCGCTTTTATCAGGGCGGATGAAATGAGCCTGCGTGAAGCCTATGCAGCGGTTCTGCAGCTGCTGAGAGAGCAGCTGCAGCTGTCTCAATACGATGTCGCTGGCGGGGTGACCCAGTCGCAGGTCAGCCGCTTAGAAGGCCGCCAATCCAATCCCACACTGGAAACGAATCGAGCCCTCGCCAAGTCCTTGAGTGTGCACCCGCTGACCTTCTTGGCGCTCGTACATGCGTCAGATGAGCAGAAGACGCCTGGGGACATAATCAAACAGGTGCTAGAAGAGCTCAAGGCTATGGAGTTTCTCGACGCACCTCTTCCCCTGGCACCGGCAAAAAAAGCGCATCCCCGTACTCGCAGCGCCGAGGAAAACTTGAAGAAAGTGCGCAAGCTGAAATCTGAGGGGAAGACCCAGGCTGAGGTGATCAAGCTGTTGGGGATCCCGCGTTCCAGTGTTAGCCGTTACTGGCGCAAGGAATGATGGCTTTATCCAGTGCGTGGTGCTCTTCAAAAATCAATGCTTCGCCGCTTGCTCAATCAGAGATCACTACTGATCGGCTATCCACCCATTCTCAGAAAATTGATAAGTAGTCGTCTGCTCGATTCGCTCTAGCATGCGGAGGAATGAGCCACCCGCTTGACCGCTTATGTGTTCGCATACGTGCCTCCCGCCATCCGCGGGCATTCATGGAATAAGGTGCAACGGAGGGACACGTGGACACCCAACGATCGGAGTACATACAGGGCAATCGATCGTGTAGCAAAAATCCCCTGCTCAAAACTGACCGGGCCTACCCCTTTTTCTGAAGGTTTCGACGGGACGTTTTCTTTCGGCTCCAAGTTTGGCTGTGGCTTTATTTAAGGCTGAGGCGCCGACTCTCGCTGCGGTGTAATTTCGGGCCGAGAGGTAGGGGCTGGCTGAGACTAAATTTGACGCTGAGTCGTCGTGTTGCTGGCAGACGGCTGCGGGGCTATTGGAGCTGCTGGAGCTGCTGGAGCTAGAGCTTGGGGCGGGGGAACTACAGACGTCGATGATGAGGGTGCAGGGGCGCTGTAGGTAAAGGCGTAAATGGAAATACCCAGGGCCGCGACCCCAAGCATCGCAATACCCCGACGACTCACCTTGTAGAAGAGCCCTTCGGCTTGCTCAATGGGATCCCCTACCATTTTCCTGAATTCCGCTTCAGACAGAAAGCGATACAGCTTTGGCTGCCAGTCCTTGCGAAGCTTTCGCTGGATGTTGATGAACTTACGGCCCGACATCACGTTGAGTACCGTGTAGCCAACTGCGACCGCCATGACGATCGAGATCAGGTACGGGTTGATCTGCAACGTGAGCCTCGCGGCGATGAGGCCCAAGCCAACAGTCAGCGCTGTGGAGATCGCTGCGATTGCTTGCCGGGTCGCGTCTGTGGCCTTCGACGTTTCCTCCGTCACGGCCTTACGAAGATCTGTCAGGGATTTCAGGGTGTCCTTGGTGATTTCCGAGACCGCCATCTGATAAGCGATTCTCGCGCAATCCAAGGCAGCGGCGAGGTTCTCCCCGAAGTACTCCTGTACCTCCCCGTCCGCCCGACCGGAACGCGCGATTTCGGCGGACAACAGGATGTGCTTCACCTCTGCTTCCCGCGCGTTATCGAACACCCATGCCGCTGCCTCCTGGACAACCTCGAAGTCTTTTAGCGAGATAGATGGATTCCCCTCGACCGCCTCTGGGATCGACAGGTTGAGCTTGGGTGGGCCTTTGAAGGTGAGCTTGCTGCCGCTGGTGTCGATTTCATTCGCAAAGCAACGGCTCAGGGCAGGGAATGCCTGACCTGCCCAGAGCATGTGTAAAGGATCAGCCTCATCGAGATGGTGTCCTTCTGCGAGCAACCAAAGGCGCACATCCTCCGGTACTTTGCGGAGGGTCGCTGATTCTTTCACCAGGAGGCGGGGTGACTTGGTCGCCTGTGATTCGGTGTAGTCGCCCTCTTCACCCCAACCACAATATGCCCTCGCTCTGGTAACGAAAGGCTGAGTGAGGCCAAGCAGGTGCCAACGTGCAGCAGCGTGTCCATTGACCAGAAACGCCTTGAAACCTACTTCCGTCGCCACATAGAGGGCCTGTTCCTGGACATGGTCTTCCGGAAGTGGCTTCTCAAGTTCAACGCGAAACGGCCCAAAATCTTCATCCTCATCATCGACGTCAGTTTCGCTGCTCGCGCAGTCGTAGATCGTGAATGACCAGGCAGCAGCGACAGCGGCTTCCTTGATCGACCGAGCAGTTTCCGCTGATAGGTCGGAAACGATGAGGGTCAGGTTGCCCTCTGTGATTAGCGCCTGACGCTTGCGCGATAGCTCGTTAAGCAGGCTGGCCAGGCTTTGGTGTGACAACGCTGTCCTCCTTGACTCGGTCTGTGTCGACGATGATTTGTTTCTTATCTCCGTCGAGCTGTATCACCTGGACGTTGGGGTTTTCCTTCCGATCGGGGAAGAGAATCGTGACGCCCTCAGCCGTGACGATCTTGCGCATGTAAGGCTGCCGGAGGATCCGGCGATCAGGCCTGAAGCTCAGCTCGTGCAGCTTGCTTTTCCTGACACGACTACGCGTCTCACGCTCCAGACGGTTGGCGATTTTCTCATCCTCAGGATGCCCCGCTGCCAGCATCACTGCCTCAACGATCGCCTCTTCATCAATGCGCCGGCGAGTGCCCAGGTTGGCTTGGGCCCGCTGCAGCGCCTTGGCTATATCCTGACCGGGCAGGTGCTCAATGCAGGTCTGCAGTGCCGCCTTGAGGACTTTGCGGGTGATCTCGCTCAGCTCGGTGTCCGAAACTGCCCTGCTCACAGCCAAGAAATCGGCGAAGTAGTGGGCAAGGTCAACCCCTTGCTTGGTGCGGTCGGTGGCCGAAATGTTCTGGTCGGCAACCCCGCTGATCACCCGAATCAGCGCCGTTTTTTGAATGGCCTTCTTCTCGTCCACCAAGGCATTCACGATACGCCGCAGCTTCTTTCCTGGAGCACCATCGTTCTGCTCCAACGCAAGCTTGTAGTCGTACTTGATCAGGCTGTAGATCTTCACATCCGGGTCTGCGACCGACAGCTCGAACATCAACAGAACGCCATCAGCACTGCCACCCACGTGCGCACGGTTGAAACTGGCGGCTAGGGCCTGAGCGCCGGCCACGAAGGACGTGTCCTCACTTGCGATCGCCTCGACCTCGTTACGGGTCACCGATACCGCTTTGAACATGAACACCGGCGCGGTGGCCATGTCCACGATCTTGCCGATGAAAAACGCTTCCTCCTCCAGAGCCCGCTCTGGCATGGCCGCGAAGTCTTTGGTACCCACGACATGCAAGATCATCCGTGTGATCTTGAGTGAATCAATCTCTTCGTCCGAAAAAAAGCTCATGCCATCTCCATGGAATCTGCCCCCCTCCTGACCAGGAAGAGGAACCACCCGCCTCGGCATGCGCCCAGGCGACAATTACGCATCAATTGCAGCCTGCAGGGCCGATGGCCACTTCCGCGTAGGGCTGGATGTGATGCTGTGGCCGGAGCATATCCGGAAAGGATGGCCAGCAGCCAGTACGCCACGCTGCGTGACGCATTGGCCGGATTAGGGGTACATGAGCATCCCGTAGAAGCGACGCCGGTCTGCATTTCTGTTTGACACCCTCTCTAGGCGTCAGACCTTAGACAGAAGAGTACATTTGGACTCTGTCTGGTTTTCAGCGGGTGAATCTGAGTCCGTGCCCTTCATCCGGCATTTCACAGAATGCTTAGCCCGGTAGGTGGAACCAGTTCCACCCGTGATACTGGCACGGTAGAATCACTCGCGGAGGGGTGGGCTCTTCCTCTCGCGCAAGCGAGGGCGGTTCTGATAATAAACAGTTTCGGCTGTTGGGCTTCGGCCCGCTGATCCCATTAGGGATGTTCAACGGTACTCAAATCCTCCCACCCCTTCTCCCCTTTTCTATGGAGAGATGTGCGTGAAAAAGGACAACGTCTGGTTCACTTACAAGGCGCGAATTCAGGCTCATAAACGCCTAGAGTGGCTTGACTTTCACTCACAGCTCTTGCTGGTTTGGTATGCGATTCTAAGCACGGCCCTGGCGGTGCTAACCATACGACACAGCACAGTGCTGGGCCCCGACACTGATGTCATGGCGACCATTCTATCCGTCGCGCTGCTGGGCATCTCACTCGCGGTAGCGAATCGGGATTTCCGAGGTCGTGCGATGCTGATGCGTGCGAATTATCTGGAGCTGCAGAAGCTTCATCGTGATCTGCCCAACGACTCATCTGAACCTGACGCCCCGAAGCCCACACCTGCGCAGGTAAACCGCTATGACGAATTGCTCGCTGAGTCCGAAAATCATCGAGAGATCGACGATCGCATAGCGCGGGTGTTCGCAACTGGGCTTACCAGTCGAGTTCCAACGGGTTTCGAGTACTTCAATGCAGTGTTCTGGCTGACGATGCGCTTTTTGATCACGACGATGCTTTATGCACTGCCTGTGGTAGTCGGGCTTTACTCGTTTTGGAACAAGCCATGAGCGCGGCCCTGAGTTTCAAAAAGCGCTTCAGCCGTGAGCACCTTTTGGAAATCTACACCGAGAAAATCAAGCAATCTGGTGCAATCGGGCTCGACCGTATGCGCCCGGCTAACCTCAACAAGATTCTGAGTGCGGAAATCGACCACATTCACGAAAAGGTTCACCAAGGTGAGTACCGCTTCACCGCCTACAAGGAAAAACTGATACTCAAAGGGGCATCATCTCTTCCCAGGCAGATATCCATCCCCACAGCCCGAGACCGTATCGTCCTGCGCGCGCTCTGCAATTGCCTCTCTGACGTGTTCCCCCTTGCGAAACTCACACTCCCTCAGACCGTCATCGACTCACTGAAAAAAGCGCTCGACTCAGGCGCTTACGCTGAATACGCCAAAATCGATCTGAAAACGTTCTATCCATCCATTCCCCATGACCTTGTAGCCTCGGCAACAAAGAAAAAGATCAGAAAACCAGAGCTTCGCAAGCTGATCAGCAGCGCCCTCACCACGCCCACTGTGCCTGAATCCAGGGGAGGTAAAGGTGCTGATCGCCCTACTATTGGTGTACCGCAGGGCCTGGCAATCTCCAACGTACTTGCAGAGATTGCCTTGCAAAGCATTGATGCCACTTTTGGATCAAGGCCGGGCATTTGGTACAAGCGTTACGTGGATGACATCCTGATCCTCGCGCCCGCAGGCTTGGCAAGCTCAACAGCGAATGAGCTGATTACCCAGCTGAAGGGGTTGAAGCTCAACCCTCATGACTTTGGGCCTGAGTCGAAATCCAAAGTCGCGCCACTGACTGAGCCCTTCAGTTTCTTGGGTTATCAGATTGATAGCGGCAACGTACTGATACGTCACGAGAGCATCCTAAGATTCGAAGCATCGGTGGCCAAGATCTTCACTGCTTACCGTCACAAGTTGCTGACCGCCCGTAGCGTGGCAGATAAAGAGCGTGCGCTTGCCTATTGCCAATGGAAGCTCAACCTCAGGATCACCGGTTGCATTTTCAAGGGCAAGCGGCTCGGCTGGGCAGCCTACTTCTCGCAGATCACCACAACTGCACAACTACGCTCCGTGAATCACACCATCAGGAAGCTGACCGATCGATTCTGTCCTGGCGGCGAGATTCGCCCAAAGTCGCTGATCAAGACCTATTACGAGCTTCAACGAGGCATGAAGGCAGGCGATGGGTACATTCCAAACCTTGACGCTCTCACGGTGGCCCAGAAGCGCGAGAAGCTCGCTATGTGGCTTGGCGCAGAAGCGGCAAAATTGAGCGATTCAGAGGTCGAACGCCGCTTTGAGATCAAAGCCAGTAAAGCGGTGCGGGAGCTGGAGGAAGATATCGCACAAACCTCCTGAAGCTGGAGTTTGGGCCCAGATCAATTCCTACTATGAATTTGCCGTGGCTAGCAGTCACCCGCGCAGTGGCTTGATGCTCCACGGCAAATAATTCAGGTTGCGGGCTTAGTGAACAAACTGGTGCCAGGCGGTCAAACTATCGACTGCATAATTTGATATATGGATATCATCGATGACAGTATTTAAAGCAGCGAACGTAGAAGACGCAGTTGCGCTTGCTGAGAGTTTCAAAACCGAAGGACGCTACGATTGGTTTCGAGGACAGCTCCGCGAGTGGACGCCACGTTCGTCGCTGGAGCGCAAAGTACTCCACGACCCGGTCGCTAAATCTCAGCTTGATGAGAAGCTGCTCAGATTCACGAACTGGGTGATCGAACAGCCAGCTCTCGCTTATCTTGCGGAGGAAGAGCACGTCGATTCTCTATTCGCTGTGCTTCAGCATTATGGATTCCCTACGAATTATATTGATTTTAGCACCGAACCTACAATTGCAGGCTTCTTTGCATCTGACACTCAACCTCCACCCGAGGAGCCTGGCAATTGCGTTATCTACTGCCTAACTACTTCAGACCTTAACGCAAATCGCACTTGTTGCTGGAATTCTTTCAAGACATGCAGGGCCTAGTATCAACGGCGAAACTGGTCACCCGTATAGATCGACGAGGAAAAGCGCCGCAGCCCGCACCAGTCAACGTCGCCAGCTCATAAATAACTTGCACAAATAGCTAAATACCTCCAGAAAAAAGGCCTTCAGGAATAGCCCTTTGACATCATTCCGATTATTCTAGCCAAGCATTTAAGGCAGCCCTAGCTTACCCCCTAAAAATCCATTGCGAACCATCATCGACGCATTTTTTAAAAGCCCCGAACATGACAGACTTCTTAAACGATCTTACAGCTCTGCTCTCATCCGACCCCATAGCTCAAATCCTAACTTGGGCCGCGCCTGCAATCGCAATAATTATAGTATCGAGTCTATCCAAGCACAGTGATATTCGCAAGGCGGCAAGATTAATAAGCAGCCTTTTCTTCTATAACGAATCAGAATCAAAGCACGAAAAAGGCACAGCAATTAAAGTTAATGAACTTGAAGTGCAAATTCAAAATATTCATAAAATACTTTCAAGCAAGACCATAGAAAGCCGAAGAGTGGCAATCGAAGCCGAACTTGAGGAGCAACTTACTCGAAGCCTACCTCAGATCGTAGCTAAAAAACTTGAAGAAACAAAGGCTATTGACACGTCCGTTGAGTCTACAATACGAAAAACCATTGAAGAGTCAGTCTCCGCTTTTTTGTCGAACATACCCCCTGAAAAAATCATTCAAGATCGTCGAGAACATGTTCGAATGGCTGAGCGCGAAAAACGCGGAAGCATACTTGAGACTACTATTCAGGAGCAGATGCAGAGTGCAGGCAGACTTAAAACTGTAATGATTAACCTATTTGTAATGTTCAACATAGGCGTGTTATGTATTTACATATTTGGATCGAGCACACTTACTGACCGTGCAGTTACAGCAATTATCGGACTGTATGTGAGCTTGGCTGCGTTTATTGTTTACATTTACAGAACCTCTAACTTTAGATCATCGGTACTTCTCGCACTGCACGAAGACGCCAAAAAATATTTCGACGCCGAAGACTATATCAAAAGGCTAAAGCCTGGCGCATCGCCAACCGACAGAGACGTTGAGGTTCTTAAGCTTCTTCTCCTCAATAGAGCCGAGAGAGAAAAAATGGCTGACCACCCATACGAATTGATTTTAAAAGGAGTAAGCAACTCCAATATACAACTCAAAGGCGGAAAGATGGTGAGCACATCAAAAATCGAAAAATAGCCTGAAATAGTGCACATGCGCCTCTGAGACTTCAGCTGCTATGAAGCATAGTAGCGAAGTCCTCAGATAAAACGCCCCGCGCAACTGGCTTCCAGAGCAACTCGGACAGTCCCGACTTGGCTGGCATCAAGCGGTTGGACTGACGCGCCATATTGCCGAAGGAGAGATTCTACCGGCTCTTTTCGACTCGGCTAAATACCGTTGCTCGCTGACTGGAAGGAAAAATGGTAATGCGTAGCACGCTCATTAGCCACCAATTAGGCGGATCTCACTCAAGCTTCCGCAGCATGTCCGTACCTCCCTACCAATTTGAAGTATTTTCGAGATGAAGCCCTGCCCCATTGATGCCGCTGACTGTGTCGATCTCCGGCATCTGGGAGTTCCATCCATGGATTTTAACCGTCAATCCACAATTCAATTCATATATGCAAAAGCTGTCAATGAACCGGCCCGAAACGCTGAATATTGGTGATCTGTTCAGCAGGGAACGGTAGTCTTTTTAGGTCGGACGAGGGTGTCTTTCAACTTTCTGGGCATTTTTTTGTAGCGGCGTTAGCGACGAATGCGGTCGATCGGCGGGCTGGTAATGAAGGATTTTCGGAGAGACATTGGATGGATTTTTTGAGATCGTGACACCTACCGGGGTGCGATTTTGGGACGGGCCAGATGATGCGTGGGATTGCTCTCTTCAAGCATCTTGAGGTGGCTGAGGGGCTTCAATTGAGGGCACTAAAGGGCTGGAGACCTTTCAGATCCGGGCTTCAGAGTAGAAAGGGGTGGCCAGGCTACGCTGACAAGAAAACGATGGTTTTGATGCATTTCACAAAACGTGTGGAAAGGCGTCGAACCTGACCTGCACCCCTACGGCGCCTGCTACCACGACCTTGCCGAGCGCCGCTCTACCGGGGTGATCGAATACCTCAAGGTGCAGCAGGTAAGCGCGGTGATCGTCGGCGGCCTGGCCCTGGACTACTGCGTCAAGACCACCGCCCGCCAATTGCGCCAGGCCGGCTTTCAGGTGCTGCTGTACCTGCCGGCCTGCCGCGCGCTTACCCAGGCCGGGGCCATCGAGGCATGTGGTGCGTTGGCCGCCGAGGGCGTGATCCTCTGCGGCGACGAGGCCGCGCTTGACCACCAGCTTGCCCTGATCAAGGAAGACCGCCCATGAGCGACAGTGTTTTTGGCCCACGCATCATCCAGAACCTGCTGGACACCGACTTCTACAAGATCACCATGATGCAGGCGGTGCTGCACAACTACCCCAACGCCGAGGTGGAATGGGAGTTTCGCTGCCGCAATGGCGAAGACCTTTCCCCCTACCTGGCCGAGATCCGCTATCAGGTGGAGCAACTGGCCGAGGTTACCGTCACCCACGACCAACTGGCCTATCTGGAAAAAATCCCCTTCCTCAAGCCGGACTTCATTCGCTTCCTCAGCCTGTTTCGCTTCAACCTGCGCTATGTCCAGGTGGGCCTGGATGGCGCCGGGCAACTGGCAATCCGCGTGCGTGGGCCGTGGTTGCACGTGATCCTCTATGAGATCCCGCTACTGGCGATCATCAGCGAAGTACGTAACCGCTACCGCTATCGCGAAGTGGTGATCGAGCAAGTTGGCGAACGCCTGTACCAGAAGCTGGACTGGCTCAAAGCCGAGGCCAGCGCCGATGAGCTGGCCGGCTTCCAGCTGGCGGACTTCGGTACCCGGCGGCGCTTCTCCTACCGCGTGCAGGAAGAGGTGGTGCACATCCTCAAGCACGATTTTCCCGGGCGCTTCGTCGGCACCAGCAATGTGCACCTGGCCCGCGAGTTCGAGCTCAAGCCACTCGGCACCATGGCTCACGAATGGTTCATGGCCCACCAGCAGCTCGGCCCACGCCTGGTCGACAGCCAGGCCGCTGCGCTGGAATGCTGGGTAAGAGAGTACCGCGGGCTGTTGGGTATTGCGTTAACCGACTGCATCACCATGGATGCCTTCATTGGCGATTTCGATCTGTACTTCGCCAAGCTATTCGATGGCTTGCGGCACGACTCGGGCGATCCACTGGCGTGGGCGGAAAAAGCCATTGCCCACTATGAGCGGCTGGGGATCGATCCGAGGAGCAAGACCCTGATCTTTTCCGACGGGCTGGATTTTGCCAAGGCGCTGGGGCTGTACCGGGCGTTGCATGAACGGATCAATGTGAGCTTTGGCATTGGCACCAAGCTCACGTGTGATATCCCAGGGGTTGAGCCGATGAACATGGTGATCAAGATGACCGGCTGCAATGGGGCGCCAGTGGCGAAGATTTCCGACAGCCCGGGCAAGACGCAATGCCGGGACGAGAATTTTGTTGCTTATCTGAAGCATGTCTTTCATTTGAACTGAGGGTGCCTGCACCGGCCTCTTCGCGGCACAGTCACCCGACCTCTTGCATACCAATACACACCTCAAGAAACCGCGCCGCCGCCCGCGATGGCGTCGCGGCATGCGGCATTAGAATGGAAAACCGCCTGACCAAAGGCTGCGGCGCAACCTGCAACCGGTGCAGCGCCCCATCCTCATGGCGGATGGACATCGCCGACACAAAGCCAACACCCATCCCCGCACGCACCGCCTCCTTCACCCCTTCCACCCCGGCAATTTCCAGCGCTACGCGCATCGCCACACCATCACGGGCAAACGCCCGCTCGACAATCTGCCGCACCCCCGAGCCGCTCTCGCGCAGCACCAACGGGTAAGCACCCAGCGACGCCAAGGCCTGCTGGTCACTGCCTGCCAGCGGATGACCACTGGGCACGATGGCAACGATTTCGTCCTCACGCCAGGCCGTCACTTGCGTGCCCAAGGGCAGCTCCTGCCCAGGCGGCCCTTCGATCAGGGCGATGTCGACACTGTCCAGCGCGGCGACGATCTCTGCCGTGTTGCCGTGCGATGTAGTCACCAGCACGTCCGGGTGGCGGGCATGGAAGTCGGCAATCAGGTAGGGCAGCAGGTAACTGGCGGGTGTGGTACTGGCACCGATACGCAAGGTACCACGCTCCAGGCCACGCATGGCCTCACGCAGTGCCTGGGCCTGGCGGAAGGTTTCGCGCAGGCGCTCGGCATGGGCCAGCAACTGCTCGCCGGCTGCCGTCAACCGCACACCACGGCCGGCACGCTGATACAGCGGCTCGCCAAAAGCCTCCTGCAGCAGCTTGAGCTGGCCGGACACCGCCGGTTGCGACAGGTGCAGCGCCTGGGCCGCATGGCTGATGTTGCCGTGCTCGGCAACAGTGGCAAACGTTATCAGTTGTTCTGGGGTCATGATTTAAAAATATCAGCTAAACGGATATTTGCCATTCCAAATTACGATTTTTTATAAGCTTATAACCAGATTAACGTAGGCCTTGTCGAAACACCTTTCCGGAGGACTCACATGGCCACGGTTCCGTCCCACCCCGCTTATTCGCCTACCCTCTCTACCCGAGGGCGGCTCAACGGCATCCTGTTCGTCGCGCTGTTTGCGCTTGCGGTCACTCAGCTGGCTGCCTTGCCCGCCATCGCCAACCTGGGCATCAGCCCGTTGATTGTCGGTATCGTCGCCGGCGCGCTTTATGGCAATGCCTTGCGCGATGGTGTACCGGCCAGCTGGGCTGCCGGCATCAACTTTTCGGCCCGCGGCCTGCTGCGCATTGCCGTGGCCTTCTTTGGCCTGCGGGTCAGCCTGCAGGAGATCGCCGAAGTCGGCTGGTCGGGGCTGCTCGTGTCGTTGCTGGTGGTGTCCAGCACCCTGCTGATCGGCCTGTGGTGTGGCATGAAGCTGTTCAAGCTGGACCGCGATACCGCTCTGCTGACCGCCGCTGGCAGCGCCATCTGTGGCGCCGCCGCCGTGCTCGCCTTCGAATCGGCACTGCGCAGTGCCCCGCACAAGAGCGCCATGGCCGTCGGCAGCGTGGTGTTGTTCGGCACCTTGTCGATGTTCCTCTACCCGCTGGCCATCAACGGCGGCTGGCTGCACCTGGACACCCTGGGCGCCGGGCTTTTCCTGGGTGGCACCATCCACGAAGTCGCCCAGGTGGTGGGCGCAGCCAGTAACGTCAGCCCTGAAGCCACCCATATCGCCACCATCGTCAAGATGACCCGGGTGATGCTGCTGGTACCGGTACTGCTGGTGGTAGGCCTGTGGATCAGCCGCTCGCGCAAGGCCGGCCAGGCGCAGGGCAATGGGCGCATTGCGATGCCGTGGTTCGCCTTCGGCTTCCTTGCCCTGGTGCTGGTGAATTCGCTGCAGGTACTGCCGGGTAGCGTGACCCAGGCGGTGAACAGCCTCGACACTTTTGCCCTGACCATGGCCATGACTGCACTGGGTATGGAAACCCGCTTCAGCCAGATTCGCCAGGCCGGGCCAAAGGCGCTGGCTACCGGGGCGATTCTGAACCTGTGGCTGGTAGGCGGTGGCTTGGCGATTACCCTCGGCGTGCAGAAGCTGTTGGGATAAATCGGGACAGGGGTGGCTTCTTCGCGGGCTTGCCCGCTCCCACAGGGATCCGCACTGTATCTGTGAGAGCGGGCAAGCCCGCGAAGACGCCAACCCGGTCTCAAGGTTTTTCACCCGCCCCCTCGTTGCCGTCCACATTTCTCGGTATGGTGTTGTCAAAGAAGGATGTTTTACCCGCACAGGAAAGACTTAGATGCCTCAACGCAATGTCATCAATGCATCCGTCAGCCCCAAAGGCAGCCTGGAAACGCTGTCACAACGTGAAGTGCAGCAACTGAGTGAAGTCGGTACCGGTAGCCTCTACACCCTGTTCCGCCAGTGCGCCCTGGCCATCCTCAACACCGGCGCCCATGTCGACAATGCCAAGACTATCCTCGAGGCCTACAAGGACTTCGAGGTTAAAATCCACCAACAGGACCGCGGCGTGCGCCTGGAGCTGCTGAATGCCCCGGCCGACGCCTTCGTCGATGGCGAAATGATCGCCAGCACCCGTGAAATGCTGTTCAGCGCCCTGCGCGACATCGTCTACACCGAGAGCGAGCTGGCCAGCCAGCGTATCGACCTGGAAAGCTCCCAGGGCATCACCGATTACGTATTCCACCTGCTGCGCAACGCGCGCACCCTGCGCCCGGGTGTGGAGCCGAAGATGGTGGTGTGCTGGGGCGGCCACTCGATCAGCACCGAGGAATACCAGTACACCAAGAAGGTCGGCCACGAACTGGGCCTGCGCAAGCTGGACGTGTGCACCGGCTGCGGCCCTGGCGTGATGAAGGGGCCGATGAAAGGCGCCACCATCGCCCACGCCAAGCAGCGCATGCATGGCAGCCGCTACCTGGGCCTGACCGAGCCGGGCATCATCGCCGCCGAGGCGCCCAACCCGATCGTCAACGAGCTGGTGATCCTGCCGGACATCGAGAAGCGCCTGGAAGCCTTCGTGCGTGTCGGTCACGGCATCATCATCTTCCCGGGCGGTGCCGGCACGGCCGAGGAGTTCCTGTACCTGCTGGGCATCCTCATGCACCCAGACAACCACGACGTGCCGTTCCCGGTGGTGCTCACCGGCCCGCGCAGCGCCGAGCCTTACCTGCAACAATTGCATGCCTTCGTCGGCGCCACCCTGGGCGAGGCGGCGCACCGCTTGTACGAAATCATCATTGATGACCCGGCCGAAGTTGCCCGGCACATGGTCGAAGGGCTCAAGGAGGTCAAGCAGTTCCGCCGTGAGCGCAACGACGCCTTCCACTTCAACTGGCTGCTGAAGATCGAAGAGAGCTTCCAGCGCCCGTTCGACCCGACCCACCAGGCCATGGCCGACCTGGACCTGCGCCGCGAGCTACCACCCCATGAACTGGCTGCCAACCTGCGCCGGGCGTTTTCGGGCGTAGTAGCGGGTAACGTGAAGGACAAGGGCATCCGCCTGATCGAAGAGCACGGGCCGTACCAGATCCGCGGCGACAGCGCTGTGCTGGACCCACTGGGCCGGCTGCTGCAGGCCTTCGTCGATCAGCACCGCATGAAGCTGCCGGGCGGCGCGGCGTATGTCCCTTGCTACCAAGTGGTGACCTGACGGCTCGATACATTAGATCTTGATCTTGATCTTGCTTTTGATCTTGATCTTGCTTTTGATCTTCGCGACTTCAGGAGGCCGAACGCAGGCA